>NZ_KK073872.1:1606879-1920476 GCF_000585335.1 Cloacibacillus evryensis DSM 19522 | reverse complement strand
AGCATCTAAGGGAGGCTGCCAAATGGATGGGATAAGAGACATCAGGAATATCATCAGGATAGAGGTCCTTCAAAGTATCCAGGATGAATTTGCCGAGGCTACCGGCATATCTTCTACCTTAAAGAACCCGGCGACGAACTTCCGTGGGAGAGCGAAGAAGAGGCCGAAAGGCCGCGAGCGGTAATTTTCAATAAATACGGAGATATGAAAAACTAAAAAAGGAGAGATGTAAAATGGCAAACCGCATGGTATGGAACGGAACGGCGTATTTCGGCGCCGGAGCGATCAAAAGCATCCCCGAAGAGGCCGCGCGCCGCGGATTTAAAAAGGCCCTCATCGTGACGGACAAGGACCTGATAAAATTCGGCGTGGCGAAGAGAGTGTTTGACGTCCTCGAAGAGGCGGGACTTGCCTATGAGGTATTTGACAGCCTCAAACAGAACCCGACGATCAAGAACGTGCAGGACTGCGTTGCGGCCTTCAAAGCGGCCGGAGCTGACTACATGATCGCCATTGGCGGCGGCTCCTCGATGGACACCGCAAAGGGGGCCGGCATCATCATCAACAACCCCGAATACGCCGACGTCCGCTCGCTCGAGGGCGTAGCGCCGACAAAACATCCAGCGGTGCCGACATTCGCGGTGCCGACGACGGCTGGCACCGCCGCCGAGACGACTATCAACTACGTCATCACCGACGAAGAGAAGCGGCGCAAATTCGTCTGCGTAGACCCGCACGACATCCCGCAGATCGCGATCGTTGACTCCGACATGATGAGCTCGATGCCGAAGGGCCTTGCCGCCGCGACGGGCATGGACGCCCTCACACACGCGATAGAGGGATATGTCACCCCTGGCGCCTGGGAGCTTTCGGACATGTTCAGCCTCAAGTCGATCCAGCTTATCGCCGACAACCTCCGCGCCGCCGTCAACGACGGCTGCCCGCAGGCGCGTGAAAAAATGTCGCTCGGCCAGTACGTGACCGGCATGGCCTATTCCAATGTCGGACTCGGACTCGTACACGGCATGGCCCACCCGCTCGGCGCTTTCTACGACATGCCTCACGGAGTGGCGAACGCCCTGCTGCTGCCCTACGTCATGGAATACAACGCCGATTATACCGGAGAGAAATACCGTGAGATCGCGAAAATATTCGGTGTTGAAGGCGCGGAAAAGATGAGCCCCGCCGAATATCGCAAGGCCGCCGTCGACGCCGTCCGCCGGCTCGCGCTGGATGTCAAAATCCCGCAGAAGCTATCAGAACTTAACGTGAAGGAAGCCGACCTCGAGGCGCTTACGGAATCGGCCTTTGCCGACGTCTGCACCCCGGGCAACCCGCGCAAGGCGACGAAGGAAGATATACTCGCCCTCTACAAACAGGCGTTTTAAGCGATCGCCGAACATAACGACAGCGGGCCGTCAGAAAATTTTTGACGGCCCGCTGTCCGGTATCTTCGCCGCCTTATTGGCGGTAAATGCCTCTGCTGCTATACAGATAATTATCATGGCGGCGCCGGCCATTCCGTAAAAATTGAGCCTTTCGCCGAGCAGCAGCCACGAGGCGGCGGTCGTCATAATCGGCTGCGTGGCCTGCAGCAGCGCGACCGCGGCGGCGGATAGGCGGCGCAGCGCGAGGTTTTGCAGCATAAAGCCGAGACAACTGCAAGTGACCGCCAGATATATAATGACCGCCCACGCCGCGGGCTGAACGATGGCGAGGGAGGTATTTCGTTCAAATAAAAGGGCCCCCGCGAAGCTCAACAATGCGGTTATCGTTATCTGTACCAGCGTGATCGAGGCGGCGTCGATATTTGTGAGAGAGCGTTCGCTGTATGCCAATGAAGCGGCCCAACAGACCGTGGAGAGCAGCGCGATCAGATCTCCGGTGTTGAGCTGAAATCCGTTCCCGCCGCAGCAGAGCAGGTATATGCCGGCGAGCGATCCCAACTGCGCCGGCAGATGCCGGATGTCATAGCGGCGTTTTAAGATCGGTACGGCCATTATCGGCGCGATCACCACCGGCAGCGACATGATGAAACCTACGTTGGTGGCGCTGGTCATGCCGAGCGCGATATTATTGAGAATAAAAACCAGCGTGACGCTGACCCCGGCGGGAAGATAGCTCATGACCATTACGCCGCGCAGCCGCAGGCAGACGTTTTTACCGAAGAGGACGGCAAAAAGTACAAAAGCCAGCGAGAAACGCAGCGTAAGGCACCACAGCGGCGTTATGCTTTCGTAGGCGATCTTCGTCAGCGGATTGCCGAAGCCATAGATGACGCTCTGCAGCAATATAAACGAAACGGACAGTGCTTGATCGTTGTGCGCCGCGCTCCGCGTCACCGCCACCTCCCGGTCGATACAGCGTTCGTACATGTGAAAAACAAGACGATTATCAGTTTATCGCAAGCGGGAGCAAAAGTACAACACTAAATATAGGACGGCGGGGCAAACGCATCGACAGATATGGCCCGTCTGCGGCAGTGCCTGCTTCGGCGTCACCTGTAACGGTCCAGGGAATATACGTTTGCCGCGCAATTGAAAATATAAAAAATAATCATTTTAAGTTATTGACAAATCCATCCAATGGTGATAAATTTAATCCAGTTAGCTATAGCTAACATAATTAAAAATCAGGAGGATCTGAAGATGTCTCTTATCGGAAAAAAAGTCAGTGATTTTACAGTGAACGCCTACCATGATTTTGAGTTTAAAACCATATCGAAGGCCGACATCCTCGGCAAATGGTCCGTTTTCTTCTTCTACCCGGCGGATTTTACCTTTGTCTGCCCGACGGAACTTAAGGACCTCGCCGACAAATATGACGAACTTCAAGAGATCGGCTGCGAAGTTTACTCCGTCTCCTGCGACACCCACTTTGTCCACAAAGCCTGGCAGGACGCTTCGGAGACTATCAAGGCGATAAAATTCCCGATGCTTGCCGACCCGACGGGAGCGCTGGCGAGAGATTTTGACGTAATGATCGAAGATAAGGGCCTTGCCGAACGCGGAACCTTCATCGTAAACCCCGAGGGCGAGATCTGCGCCTATGAGGTCAACGCGGGCAACGTGGGGCGCAACGCCGACGAACTCTTCCGGAAGGTGCAGGCCCTGCAGTTTGTCGCCAAGTACGGCGACAGAGTCTGCCCCGCGAAGTGGACCCCCGGCAAGGATACGCTGAAGCCGGGGCTGGACCTTGTAGGAAAGATCTAGGTAAATCGGCGTTTATAAAAATCGGCGCGAATAAGCACCGTATGCGTCATAAGCCGGCCCCTGAGTGTCCTCGCCGTATGGAGAATACGGCTCCGGTACTCAGAGACCGGCTTATTTAGCCTACGGCACTTCTTCGCGCCGATTTTTTTGTTATTATGCAAAACGGCTATTGTTGATTTCCTTTGGGAGAGGAGAAAGATAAACTGTGATTTATCTTGTCATGCCGGGCTTGACCCGGTATCCAACGGCTTCAGGTTTGCTTGTAAAGCAAAACCAACGCCCCTTGACTCCGGCTCGGAGGCCGGAGCGACGGAAGAGCATAACACAAAACCGCAATTCATTTCCTATTTTGCTGTTGACGCGTTTGCCTGTGTGTGGTAAATGAGGGCGCGGCGTGTTATAACCCGACTTTTACAGAAAATCTAGAAGTCCACAAATCGACCCATCAATAAACCCAGTCCCGGAGCGGAAAATTACAATTCTGTTTCGGGTTTTCTTTATTCTATTTACGTTATGCTATTGTTGTGCTATACTATATTTGTATTGTTCTTCATTCTTTTTCTGGAGAAGAGGCGATTTGTCATGATCCGCAAGGACAGCAGAGTATATAAGAGCGGCGCAGTCAAAACTCAGGTTCGCGTGGTCGAGGGCTACAGACCTGGGCCAGGATGTCCTCCAAAGCAGCGTACTCTAAAGAATTTTGGCTATTTGGAGGATCAGGAGGATCCTGTGGCTTTTATGGCTATGGTTCGCGAGTATGACGAAAACTGCAAGAATGAGCCGGTGACACGGCTTGAGGTTCCTTCTACGCTTAAGATGTATTCACTGTCCAACCGCGTAAGGAATTATGGCTGCAGGTTCCTCGAGGCACTATATAACAGTCTTGAGATTGACGGCTTTATTGAACGGTATGCTGCATACTCTGGATATAAGGGCAATATTCCTTTGGCTGAGATATTTAAGTTTTTGTGTTGACTCGCATTTTGGCTCCTGATTCCAAAAGGGGAAGCTGTCAGATGAAGGAGGAATTCTACGGCCTGTCATGCGATTTTTCTTTGCAGGACGCATACCGAGCTCTCGACGTGTTCGGAGATATGTCGCAGGATCTCCAACTTTGGCTGAATAATGAGGTGAAGCGCAGCATAGGGCGCGATATGTCTTATGCCTTTTATGATGTTACCAATTTCTTTTTCGATATAGATTTCCCTGACGATGAAGGAGGATACCGCAGGCGCGGGGTTTCTAAGGAACATAGGGTGGATCCTATAATCCAGATGGGGCTATTTCTTGATGAGAAGGGTCTGCCTGCATGTATGTCTTTGTTTCCGGGGAATAGGAGCGACTGTATGACGCTTAAGCCTGTGATGGCAGAGGTGCGCGGGAACTATGGTCTGAAGAGGCTTGTCGTTGTCGCAGATAAGGGATTGAACACTTCAAAGAATATCGACATGATCTGCAATAACGGCGACGGTTATGTCGTGTCTCAGGTGCTGCGCGGCAAGAAGGGCAGCCGCTACCATGAAGCGATGTTCGATGACGGCGGATATATACAGAATGCAGACGGCAGTTACCGTTACAAACTCTTTACAGAGGAGTACACAGGCAAGGACAACGACGGACACTCAGTTGAAAGATGCCGCAAGGTTCTTATTTACTGGAGTCGGGCAGATGCAGAAATGGCTCGCCGCAAGCGTGTGGAAAAATTGCTGCGTGCTGAGAACGCAACAAAAAATAACGCTTATTCTATTCAGCACGGATGCCTCGAATATACAAAAGAAGAGATTCGCGACGGTCACGACGGGCATATAGTAAAAAACGTCAGAAAGAGACTCAAACTGGACGAAGAAAAGGCCGAGGCAGATTCCCGTTTCGACGGTTATTTCTGCATCATCACAAGCGAGATGGAATATGATGCCTCAAAGATACGCGAGGTCTACGGCGGTCTTTGGCGCATCGAGCAGTCTTTTAGGGTAATGAAGTCAGGTCTCGAAGCAAGGCCAGTCTTTGTAAGCACGCAGAAGCATATCCTGGCTCATTTCACTATCTGTTTTACAGCTCTGCTGATAGTGAGGCTGCTGCAGCTAAAAATGGGGGAAGACGCCATCTCCGCCGAACGAATAGCGGCGGCACTTGGAGCGGCGAATTGCCAGGTCCTGCGCGGAGGCATTGTGCATCTTCTGGATGTAGGCGGCAGCATGGCGTTTAAAAAGCGTATAGGGCGCAATGGTAAACAGGTCGACACACTTGCTTTTTCCTGCGAAGACGAGATTGCGCTTGATTATGCCAAGATACAAAAGGCATTTTGCGTTGATTTCTACGATGCTTATCCAAAGCAGGAAGTCTTTAACAGATTTCTTAAGGGGATAAAATAGCATAACAGAGCCTTTTGCTCAGATAAGAGAAAAATATCGGTTGTAGCAACGGCTCGGATGGTTTTGACTCTGGTGTGATGTAAAAGTCGGGCTGTGTGTGGTAAATGAGGGCGCGGCGTGTTATAATCACTATAGAATAGGGGTTATAATGTTCGTGATTTTTGTAAAAGGGGAGTGATAAATATGCGCAAGGATGCGAGAAAAGCCTTCACTCTTGTGGAAATGTTGATAGTGATAATCGTGATCGGAATACTGGCCGGTCTGATGATGATCTCCAGCGGCAGCGCGACGGATAAGGCGGAGGAGACGAGATGCGTCGCCGACCGGCGGTCGATACGTTCCGCGCTGAACATATACAGGGCGGAGCATGGCGCTATCACATCCGCCGACATTAAGACAGCGTTGGAATATGTACTGAAGAACAACTTTGACAACACCCGCGGAAAGGTTGAAGACAATAATACTGTGACTGGAATATGCCCGGCTAAGGGCAGATATACTGCTACTGTCAGTGATGACAGGATAACAATGACTTGTTCGGTACATGACGATATTGGCTTGAACGAAGCCAGTGTATTTGATTTTTCAAAAAAGCTTGTACTTAATGCCACTGCTGAGTACTTTATCAACGAAAAGAATAAAGATAAAATTAAGTTTGCGCTAAACTCCGAAGGCGTAAATTATGGACAGTCTATAACACAAGATTTGTCTGCCGTGTTGGGAATAGACATGTCACAATATTTATGGCGCATTTATGTTAATAAAGAGAAAAAAACATATGAAATTTATTGGACTGCGAAAACTACAAAAACAACAAATGTGACGGCCTATAAAGTGACCTACAATTATGAAAATAAATCTTTTAGTAACGTTGCAACAGGTACGGTCTCCATTGGCACAGAAACTGAAAAAGACAAAGATGACAATGAGCATACATATAAAATAATCGATGGTAACTCTTTTAAATAACCTATAAAACTCCATTTTTGTAATATTTTGGTCTGGAGTAAACTGCCCGCCTTTTCGGCGGGCATCATTTTTCTTTTTACCGGGGTATATAATCCGCTTAGGTTTATATATTTATTGTTTAATTTTATTGATAATCTATATTTTGTACATTGTATTTCATATTAAGCATAAAAAATCCCAAAATATCCTGCTTAAATATTGACATTTATTGCGAGCTGCGATAATATGTCCGCGTTAAGGAGAAAGTCCTTTTGAAAAGGAGTGGTTGTGATGATAAAGGTAGAAGAGATATTTGGTACGATGGTCTTTAATGATTTTACGATGAAACAGCGCCTGCCGAAGGAGACCTTCAAAGCGCTTAAAAAGTCTGTCAGCGAGGGCAAGCCGGTCGCGCGCGATATCGCGAACGTCGTCGCCAACGCGATGAAGGATTGGGCGGTGGAGAAGGGCGCGACGCATTTCACACACTGGTTCCAGCCGATGACGGGGATCACGGCGGAGAAGCACGACAGCTTCATTTCGCCGCTTGACAACGGACGTGTGATAATGGAATTTTCCGGCAAGGAGCTTATAAAGGGCGAGCCGGACGCCTCGTCATTCCCCTCGGGAGGACTGCGCGCCACCTTTGAGGCGAGAGGCTACACTGCGTGGGACCCGACATCGTACGCCTTTATAAAGGAAAACACCCTCTGCATCCCCACGGTCTTCTGCTCGTACGGCGGGGAGGTGCTTGACAAGAAGACGCCGCTGCTGCGCTCGATGGATGTCATGAACGTCCAGGCGCTGCGCATTCTGAGGCTCTTCGGCAATAACGACGTGACCCGCGTCACCACCACTGTGGGACCGGAGCAGGAGTATTTTCTCGTCGATAAGGAGCTTTACAAGAAGCGCAAGGACCTTCGTTTCACGGGACGCACGCTCTTTGGAGCGAAGCCGCCCAAGGGGCAGGAGCTCGACGACCACTATTTCGGCGCGATCCGCCCGCGTGTGACGGAGTTTATGGCCGATCTTGACGAAGAGCTCTGGAAGCTCGGCATCTTCGCGAAGACGGAACACAACGAGGTCGCCCCCGCGCAGCATGAGCTGGCGCCGATCTTTACAAATACCAACATCGGCTGCGATCACAACCAACTGACGATGGAGCTGATGAAGAAGGTGGCGGACCGCCACGGCCTCGTCTGCCTTCTTCACGAGAAGCCCTTCGCCGAAGTCAACGGCTCCGGCAAGCATGTCAACTGGTCGCTCTCGACGGATACCGGCCTCAATCTTCTCGATCCCGGCAAGACCCCCTCGGAGAACGCGCAGTTCCTGCTCTTCCTCTGCGCCGTTATCAAAGGCGTGGACGAATATCAGGATATGCTGCGCGCGACCGTCGCGACGGCGGGCAACGACCACAGGCTCGGCGCGAACGAGGCGCCTCCGGCGGTCATCTCGATGTTCATCGGCGAAGAGCTGATGGATATTTTGGAGTCCATCGAGAAGGGGACGGTATATAAGGACAGGGTGGCCAGCCACATGGAGATCGGCGTCGATATGCTGCCGCTCT
The DNA here is from genome assembly GCF_000585335.1 of Cloacibacillus evryensis DSM 19522. Taxonomy (NCBI): domain Bacteria; kingdom Thermotogati; phylum Synergistota; class Synergistia; order Synergistales; family Synergistaceae; genus Cloacibacillus; species Cloacibacillus evryensis. Next base: position 1,912,377 of record NZ_KK073872.1, on the reverse strand, counting down.
TCCGCAAGGATACTACGGACCGCAACCGCACCTCTCCCTTTGCCTTCACAGGCAACAAGTTTGAATTCCGCATGGTCGGTTCGAGCCAGTCGATCGCGGGGCCGAACATCGCCCTTAACACGATAGTCGCCGACGAACTTGAACAGTTTGCCGACGTCCTCGAGGGGGCGGTGGATTTCAAAGAGGCGCTCAACGGCCTCATCATCAAGACGATTTCCGAACACAAGCGCATCATCTTCAACGGCAACGGATATGAGGATGCCTGGCTTGAAGAGGCGGCCCGCCGCGGGCTTTCAAATTACAAGACTACGCCCGACGCCCTGCCTCACTATATTGACGAAAAGAACGTAGCGCTCTTCTCGAAGCATAAGGTCTTCACCGAAGTCGAGATGCGTTCACGCTGCGAGGTGCACCTTGAGAACTACTGCAAGGTGCTGAGGATAGAAGCCCTGACGATGGCCGAGATGGTGAGGAAGGATATCATCCCCGCCGCCTACACCTACCTCAAGCGCCTCAGCGAGACGGCGGTCGCGGTCAAGAGTGCCTGCCCGGAGCTGGACTGCGCGATGGAGATCAACATGCTTAAGTATCTGCGCACGCTCACCGATTCGCTTTATGTGAATATCAACAAACTTGAGGAGATACTTGCCGGAGCGGAAAAGTGCGGAAGCGAACTGGAGTCCGCCTTCTACTATCGCGACAAGGTCCTGCCCGTGATGGGCGAGCTGCGTTCGGCGGCCGATGAGATAGAGCGTTTCGTCGGAGAAAAATACTGGCCCTATCCGACCTACGGAGAGCTGCTTTTCAGCGTTTAGGGGAAGCGTAATGCGCTGGACCGCGCTGTCAGCCCAGGTAAAAGATCTCCTATGATTTTGATCGATCAGTGATTTTCCGGCAAACATAGATAACTCCCCCTATTGAAAGCGAGATGGCGTCCGGTCGAGCAGCCGGACGCCATCTCGCGTATCTTTCCCGTATTGACGTAAATCCCGTTTAACTAACTGTTGTCGTCCTCGAAGGGGATCTTATGCTCTTCGGCGCATTCGTAGCAGATCACGACGCTGTTTCCGTTCTCGTCCTCAGCCTCGTGGAAGAGGTCGCAGCATTCCTTTAATGGTTTCTGGCATATTTCGCATCTAAGCATTGCAGGTTCTCCTTTATCTCTTTTTTACCGAATATCCGAAGCTTCCCACCTGGCGGCCGAGCGTGAAGTATTTGCCGTGCGCCGTCGCCGCCAGCCCCGCTTTTTCGAGGTGCAGCACGCCCTTTGCGTCGAGCAGCTTTTCGCTGACGTTGACGGCGATTATCTTCGCGAGGAACATTTCGTGGCTCCCCAACAACATGCTTCTTTCGACTCGGCATTCGATATTGACGGGGCTCTCCTCTATCATCGGGGCGCTCACCTCGCTCGCCGCGATCGCCGTAAGGCCGGGCAGAGCGAATTTATCGACGTCGCGTCCGGATTTCACGCCGCAGAAATCGGCGTTCCATACCAGCCGGTCGGTGGTGAGGTTGATGACGAACTCTCCCGTCTCCTTTATCAGGCCGTAGGAATAGCGTTCCGGGCGCACGGAGACGTAGGTCATCGGCGGCTCGGAATTCACTGTTCCGGTCCAGGCCACCGTAATGATATTCGATTTTTCCATCGTGCCGCAGGAGACCATCACCGGCGGCAGTGGATAGAGCATTGTCCCCGCTTTCCATGTCACCTTGCTCAATCTATGCACTTCCTTATCATATAATATTTTTCACCCGGTAATATTATAGTGTCTTTCGCGCTTTTGGAGGTACAATACTAGCTGAAATTTGTCGATGGGATTTTATATATGAGATGAGAGACTTTGCGATAAAAATATTGAAAAGCGGAGCTTTGCTCCCCCTCTTCGTCCTTTTCTTCTGGTGGTACGGGGCCGCGGCGGGCTGGTGGAATACCTTTCTGCTGCCGTCGCCCGGAGCGGTGTGGCGCGCTTTCGTCTCGTCGCTTGCAGACGGGACCCTACAGGAAAATACATGGGCCAGCCTCAGCCGCATCGCCGTGGGTTTCGGCCTCTCCGCCCTTCTTGCACTTTTGCTCGCGCTCTTATGCAGCTCTTTCCCGCCGCTGCTCGCGCAGCTGGACCCCACGCTGGAATTTCTGCGCCATATTCCGCCGATGGCGGTGATCCCGATGCTCATCCTCTGGTTCGGCATCGGGGAGAGCCCCAAGATAATCCTCATCATCCTCGCCACCTTCTTTCCCGTCTTTCTCAACGCGCTGCAAGGTATCAGGGGCTGCGACGCGAAGCTCGTCGAGGTCGCGCGGGTCTTCGGCTACAACCGTTGGGAGCGCTACCGCCATGTGATACTGCCGGCGGCCCTGCCGTCGATCCTCACGGGGCTGCAGCTCGGACTGGGCTACAGTTGGCGCTCGCTTGTGGCGGCGGAGCTCGTAGCCGCCTCTTCCGGGCTCGGCTATATGATACTTGACGCCGAACAGCTCTCGCGCTCCGATGTCGTGCTGATGGGGATCTTTGTGATCGGCGCGCTCGGCGCGGCGCTGGACTGGGGCTTCGTGCTTCTCTCAAGGGCGCTGAAGGGTGCGGGATGATGTCCTTCCTTACGGTCGACAGCGTCTTAAAAAGCTACGACATAGAGGGGCGGCGGATAGAGGCTCTGCGCGGCGTCTCCCTGGAGATAGGGGAGAACGAATTCGTCACCGTCGTCGGCAGGAGCGGTTCGGGCAAGACCACCCTGCTGCGCATACTGGCCTCTCTTGAGCAGCCCACTGCCGGCGTCGTGCGCTTTCGCGGCAGAGAATGCTCGGAGGAGAACCCGCTGCCGGCGGGGATGGTCTTTCAGGAGGCGCGGCTCATGCCGTGGCTGTCGGCGCTTGACAATATAATCTTTGCCTGTCCGCCGCGCGAACGCGGGGAGGAACTGCGGCGCGCGGCGCTTCGCATGATCGAGACGGTGGGATTGAAGGGTTACGAGGGCGCGCTCCCAACCCAGCTGTCCGGCGGCATGGCCCAGCGTGTCGCGCTTGGACGCGCGCTTATCAAAAACCCGCCGCTGATACTGCTCGACGAGCCGCTGGGGGCGCTGGATTATTTCACCCGCCGCCTGATGCAGCGCGAACTGATACGCCTCTACCTTGAAGAAAAAAAGAGTTTTATAATGGTGACGCATGACGTCGGCGAAGCGCTGCGGCTGGGGACGCGGGTCATCGTCCTTAGGGAAGGCGGCGTGGAGCGCGAGCTTGCAGTCGGCCTGCCGTACCCGCGGCCGAGGAGCTCGCCGGCCTTCCAGAGCCTCATAGACGAGGTGCTGGAGGCCATCGGCGAAGGTGAATAAAGGGAGTGTGCGCAAATGGCGATGAATGAAATATTTCCAAACTTTTACAGAATAAACCTGCCGATACCGCGCGGAGGTTTTGAATCCTTCCTCGACGGCTGGCTCATCGATGACGCCGTTCGGGGGCAGACGATCCTTGTGGAGACGGGACCTGCCTCCGCCGTTCCCGAGCTTCTGCGGCAGCTTGAGGCGCATGGGAAAAATAAGATCGACTTCCTGATATATACCCACATACATTTGGACCATTCCGGCGGCGCGGGACAATTTATCGCCTGCCACCCCGAGACGAAGGTGCTGGCTCCCGAAAAGGGGCGTCAGCACCTTGTGGACCCATCAAAGCTGATAGCTGGCAGCCGGACGAGCCTTGGCAGCCTCTGCGACGTATACGGGACGCCTCTGCCGCTTCCGGCGGAAAACCTCATCGAAGGCGGCATCGCCGGCCTTTCCGTGATCGATACGCCGGGACACGCGCCGCACCACAGCTCATACATCTACGAGCTTGACGGCTTCAGGATACTCTTCGCGGGGGAGGCCGCGGGCTGCTGGTTCCGCCTTGATGACGGCGGCTGCTTTATGCGCCCGGCGACGCCGCATAAATTCTTTTACGACACCGCCATGGCTTCGCTGAATAAACTGCTATCCCTGCAAGATATCGACCTCGTCTGCTTCCCTCACTCCGGATACCTGAAGGATGCGCGCGCGGTCTTCGAGGCGGCGAGAAATCAGATGGCGCTATGGCTTGAGATACTATCCTCGCTTCCCGAGAAAGCATCTCCGGAAGCGGCGGTCAGCGCCCTGAAAGCGCAAGACCCAATGTTGGCAAAACTAGAAAAAATGCCTGAGATGGCCGGAAAAAGAGAAGAATTCTTCATCGGCCAGTCGGCGAAGGGGTATCTGGGCTGGATAGAAAGAGAGAGGAGCGCCGGCGTCTAATGTGAGCCTGACCAATTTTCTGCTCCGCGATGAAACTCATAACAGTTCCCACCTCTAGCCTTTGCCCTGTACATGGCGACATCGGCGTTATCGTACAACTCTTCAAAGGTTCCCCCGTCATTTGGGTAAAGCGCGATCTCGATACGTGCCGTGACCCCTTCGGCTCTGGATATCGCTTTTAGCAGCGCCTTTGCCTTGCCCGAGGCTTTGCTTATATCCGATATAAAGGCAGTGATAGGACGCATTGGCTAGGCAATAGTTCTTCATACCTTTAGATAAAATCCGAAAGAAACATGATGAAAGGAGCAAGGCCGCTATATAATAGAGGGCGCAGATAAGAACGGCATATTTACCCACTAGAGATCCTCCTTAAGATGTGACTGCCGCATTATAGGGAGACATCCCGGATGAGGTCAATAGCCCGCAGTTAAGGATCTGTTAAAAATATGATATGGCGGTGTCTTTATTATGAACAAAGATGTGCTTGAAGCGATCAGGACCATGCAGCTCAACGAAGTTACGGAACATGTCATTTACGCGCATATGGCGCGCCGCGCCAAGGGAGACAACGCTCGTGTGCTGGCGAAGATATCGGCCGAAGAGGGAAAACACGCCGATATCTGGAGCCGTTATACGGGATGCACGCCGAAGCCCGGCGTATTTAAGATATTGTTCTACCGTATCTGCGGGCTGCTTTTCGGCCTGACCTTTGTCATCAACTTAATGGAGGCAGGAGAAGAGGCGGCGCAGGTGGAGTATGCGCGGATCGCGGAAGATGTGCCCGAGGCTCTTGATATATACAAAGAGGAGGAGGAACACGAACGCGAGCTTATCGCGATGGTCGACGATGAACGGCTCAAGTATATCAGCTCGATGGTGCTCGGCATCAACGACGCGCTTGTCGAACTGACGGGAGCGCTTGCCGGTTTCACCTTCGCGCTTGGCAATACCGCGGTCATCTGCATGGCGGGATTTATCACGGGAAGCGCCGCGACGCTTTCAATGGCGGCCTCCGAGTATCTGGCGAAGAAGAACGACCCCGGGGAACATCATCCGCTGAAGGCCGCCGTCTATACTGGCATCGCCTACATGTTTGCCGTCTGTATGCTGCTCGTGCCCTATGCTTTTATCGGCTCCCCGCTGTTCGCGCTCGCCGGATGCCTTCTCAACGCCGCCATCGTCATCATGCTGTTCACCTTCTATGTTTCGGTGGTGCGCAAGGAGCCCTTCACGCCCGCCTTTAGAGAGATGATCTGCATCAGCTTCGGCGTCGCCGGGCTCTCCTTCCTCATCGGCTGGGGGGCGCAGAGGCTGCTGGGGATCTCCATGTAACGGTAAATCGCAGTTTATCTTTCCCCTCTCCCAAGGGAAATCAACGATAGCAGTTTTGCATAATAACAAAAAATCGACGCGAAGAAGTGCCGTAGGCTAAATAAGCCGGCCTCTGAGTACCGGAGCCGTATTCTCCATACGGCGAGGACACTCAGGGGCCGGCTTATGACGCATACGGTGCTTATTCGCGCCGATTTTTATAAACGCCGATTTTATTACTTCGCGGCTTTCTTCTCCGTGATGTACTTATCGATGGCGACGGCGGCGTCCTTGCCGGCGCCCATCGCGAGGATGACGGTGGCCGCTCCGGTGACGATGTCTCCGCCAGCGAATACTCCGGGGACGGAGGTCGCTCCGGTCTTTTCGTCGGCTTCTATGTAACCCCATTTGTTGAGTTTCATTTCGGGGAAGGTGGAGAGCAGCACTTTGTTAGAGCCCTGTCCGATGGCTTCGATCGCGCAGTCCGCCTCGATGAAGAATTCACTGCCTTCCACGGGGACGGGACGGCGTCTGCCGGAGGCGTCGGGTTCGCCGAGTTCCATTTTGATGCATTTGACGCCTTTGAGCTGCCCGCTGCCGTCGTCTACGTATTCGGTCGGGTTCGTCAGCCAGTTGAAGATGATGCCTTCTTCAACGGCGTGGTGGTATTCTTCGATACGAGCGGGAAGTTCGGCGAGCGAACGGCGGTAGGCTACCGTCACTTCTTCGGCTCCCAAGCGTTTCGCGGAACGCGCGGCGTCCATCGCGACGTTGCCGCCGCCGATGACTACGACTTTTTTCGCCTTTTTCGCGGGGGTGTCGAATTTCGGGAATTCATAACCGTGCATGAGGTTGATCCTCGTGAGGTATTCGGAGGCGGAGTAGACGCCGTTGAGCGTCGTGCCGGGCACTCCCTGGAAGTGCGGGGCTCCCGCGCCGACCGCTATGTAGCAGGCGTCGTATTCTTCCATGATCTCCTGCATGGTGATCGTCTTGCCGACGACTACGTTGCATTCGATGTCTACGCCGAGTTTCTGCATCGCCTCGATCTCCATTTTGACGATCTTTTTGGGGAGTCGGAATTCAGGGATGCCGTAGATGAGGACGCCGCCTGCCGCGTGGAGGGCCTCGAAGATCTTCACTTCGTAACCCATTTTCGCAAGGTCGCCCGCGACTGTGAGGCTCGAGGGGCCGGAGCCGACTACCGCGACTTTGCCTTTCTTTTCGCCTTCGTAAACTTTGCTCTGCATGTTTTCCTGCGCGTATTTCCAGTCGGCGACGAGGCGTTCGAGTTTGCCGATCGCGACGGGCTCAAAGTCTTTCATTTTGCCGACTGTGCAGAGGCCTTCGCATTGTGACTCCTGCGGGCATACGCGGCCGCAGACGGCGGGGAGGTTGGTGTATTTGTCCATTACTTCGGCGGCTCCGGCCATGTCGCCCTCTTTGACGCATTTGATGAAGGCGGGGATGTCTATCTTGACAGGGCAGCCGGCGACGCAGGGCTTCGTCTTGCACTGCAGGCAGCGTCCCGCCTCTATCTGTCCCTCTTCGAGGGAGTAGCCGAGGCAGACTTCGCCGAAGTTGCCTTTGCGTACTTCGGCGTCCTGCTCTTTGATGGGGGTCTTCCACTTTGAGAATGTTACAGCCATGTCGGTTCACCTACTTCTGCTTCATATTTTTCCATTGAGATTTTTTCTTCATCTTTATACTGACGGAGGCGGCTCATGAACTCGTCCCAGTTGACCTTGTGCCCATCAAATTCAGGACCGTCGACGCAGGCGAAGAATATTTTGCCGTCGACCGTTACGCGGCAGCAGCCGCACATGCCTGTGCCGTCGACCATCAGGGGGTTGAGCGACACCCATATCGGCAGGCCGAGTTCTTTCGCGGCCTTGGTGCCGAATTTCATCATGATCGAGGGGCCGATGCACCATGAACGGTCGATCTTGTCGCCGCGCTCGACCACCATCTTCATCGCTTCGGTGACGACGCCCTTCATGCCTTCGGAGCCGTCGTCGGTGGTGATGATGAGTTCGTCGGAATACTTACGGCATTCGTCTTTCATGATGACGAGGTCCGAGGTGCGTCCGCCGAGGATGGTGATGACTTTGTTGCCGGCGAGCTTGAGGGCTTTGATGATGGGGTAGAGGGCCGCGATGCCTACGCCGCCTCCGACCATGAGGACCGTGCCGTAGTTCTCGATCTCGCTCGGCGAGCCGAGAGGGCCGGAGATGTCCTGGATGCAGTCGCCGACATTGAGGCCCGACATCGCCGCGGTCGTCTTGCCGACGACCTGGAAGATGAGGCGGATAAGCCCCTTTTCGGTGTCATAATCGGCGATGGTGAGCGGTATTCTCTCTCCATTGTCATTGACGCGCAGTACGACGAATTGTCCCGCCTTCGCGTGGTCGGCGATGCGCGGAGCTTCGACCCAGATGTCGAATTCTTTCGGCGCAAGCTTTTGCTTTGATACGATTTTGAACATGATGTACCTCCTCTAAGAATGTAAAGAGCAATCGATGCTTCATAACCCGATTTACGCAAACTGCGTATAAATTTAGCGCAATTTCGTAAATAATGCAATGTGCCCAAGCATAAAAGGATAAACCAACCGTAAAAGAATTTTTTACGGATTGGTACGGACGCGGCGGAGGCGGTTTTTACCGGAAAAATATCTGCCTTTTATGCGAGGGAATATTATGGAGTTATGAGGTATAATAGCGTAAGTGAAACAATTTTAAAATAACGTTAAGGAGTGACTTTTATGGAAGTTAAAGTTTATTCGACAGATACATGCCCCTGGTGCACAAAAGTAAAGGAATACCTTGATAAGCTCGGCGTGAAATATACGCCGGTCAACGTTTCCACGGACAGGGCGGCCGCAATGGAGCTTGTGAAAAAGACGAAGCAGATGGGCGTTCCCGTCACCACCGTCGGCGACAAGTTCGTCGTCGGCTACAATCCAAGTGAGCTTGAAGCCGTCCTCAAGGAAAACAACCTGATCTCCTAAAAACCGCTTGCCTTTACACTTTTGAGAGCCTCCGGCGAGTGAAAAAAATAGAGAATTGGTATATCATAATGGCAGCAGGCTAAAGCCCTGTTGTCATTATTTTTTTGTTCATATCTAAGCGGAAGGCCGGTGTTTTTGGATGAAAAAAATTTCATTTTCATTTGGCGCATCATTGGGCAGGAGCACAACGACATTTGCGAAGCTGAAGGATGATTTCGGCGCGGCGGCGCTTGCGGCGCAGCGCTGGCTCGCGGAGACCCCGTCCGGCACGGCGGGACATGGCTGGATGACGCTGCCGGACTCTCCCGTTGAGGATATAGAGTCGACGGCCCGCTGGCTTGCCGGTTATGACAGCGTGATACAGGTCGGCATAGGCGGCTCCGCGTTGGGGAACCTGATGCTGAACCAGGCGCTCCTGGACGGTTTTTACAACGAGAGCGCGCGGAAGCCGAAGTTCTATCTTGCGGACAATCCCGATCCAGACAAAACTCTTTCGATCTGGGAACGCGTAAAAAGCGGCCGCACGGCGCTCGTCGGCGTCAGCAAATCGGGCGCCACCGCGGAGACGATGACGCAGTTCCTCTGGTACCGCGACCGGCTGCTGAAAAACGGACAAAGCGACGCCGACATCCTTGTAATAACGGACCCGGAGAGGGGCATCTTCCGCGCCTTCGCGGGCGGCTCGCGGTGCCGTGTGATGGAGCTTCCCGCCTCGGTCGGCGGCCGTTATTCCGTGCTTTGCCCGGCTGGGCTCGTCACCGCCGCCGCTCTCGGCATCGACGCGCCGGCGCTGCTTGCGGGAGCCGCCGCGATGAAAAAGTTCCTCACGGAGGAACGTTCTTTCGATGATAACCCCGCCCTCAAGTTAGCCGCCATCCACCTGCTGCATGAGAGGGAGAATCGCCCGATGTCCGTCCTGATGCCCTATTCAAGCAAAATGGCCTACTTTGCGGAGTGGTACGCGCAGCTGTGGGCCGAGAGCCTCGGCAAAAATGGGCTCGGCACGACGCCGGTGCGCGCGCTCGGCGCGATCGACCAGCACTCGCAGGTGCAGCTTTACACAGAGGGTCCCGACGACAAACTCTTCACGCTGGTAGCCCTCAAAGACCACGGCCCGGAAGCCGTCGTGCCGGCGATAGAGCACGAGGCCTTAGCTCCGCTCAAATATCTTGACGGGCAGGGCATCGGCGCGATGCTGAACCTTGAGGCGAAGAGCACCGCGGCGGCGATCGTGAAGTCCGGCCATCCGCTGATCTGGATAGAACTTGAAAAACTCGACGAAGAGACTCTCGGCGCGCTGGTCTTCTTCTATGAATACCTGACGGCGATCACGGGCCGCATGATGGGCATCGATCCCTTCGACCAGCCCGGCGTCGAACAGGGCAAGAAATACACCTATGGCCTGATGGGCCGCGAGGGCTACGAAAAGGACGCCGAAGAGGTCGGCGAATGGTTCAAAAAGATTTCCGCGGAGAGGATCGAGGCGCTTTAATTTCAGCCGCGATAAAAATACCGCCCCCGTTCCAGAAAGAGAAATGACGGAACGGGGGATTTTTGTCGATATGTCACCGTTAAGTCCGAAAAAGTGTGTTTTTAAACCACTTTTTCGGGCTTAACTGCGGCGCCGCGTTACTCCGATATTCTCAGTTTGATGAAGTCGCCGGTCAGGTTCCAGCTTTTTTCGATTATATTGTCGGTCTCTCCCGGCTGCATCCAGGGAAGCATGTTTGCCATGCCAAAGGCGTCTATTATGGCGATGAACCGCTCGCCGCTGTCATTTATGTAAAGATATACGCCCTCGGGCTGCTGTTTTGCCATTTTGAGAAGCCTCCAAATTTCCACTAGAGATATTATAATAGTTATATTACTACATACCGAGGGCATCGGCTAGTTTGCGAACGGCTTAATTTATGCCCCGTGGAGGAGCGACTGATGAGGCTCAGCACCTTTATCTGGATAGTCTTTATTATATTGACGGTGGCGCCGGGCGTGATCGTCCACTTTCTCAGGCGCGGCTCCCGCTGATGTCGCCGCTTATCTATTACCTTGTGGCTTTCGGGGCTTACACGGTGTCGATCATTTTGCTGACAGGGCAGTCTTTTGCGTGGAAGGAGACGAAAAAATCCTTTTATCTGGGAGATATGAAGGTTGCTCTTTTTCCGACGCTTGCCACCTTCTGCGCGACGTGGATGAGCCCGCTCTCGCTTGTCGGCTTCGGCATGTGGTTTTACCGCTCTGGATATGTCGCTTTTTGGGCTTCGGTCAACGGCTGGATGATCGGTCTGCTGTTTTTTCCTTTTGTCGTGAGGCGGCTGCGGGTGGCGCGCGTAGCCTCCCTGCCCGAATGGCTTGAGAAGCGCTACGGCGACGTCCGCGTGCGCAGGCTTGTCGCGCTCACGATGATATTTCTCTATGTCGTATATCTCGTCATCCAGTTCCGCGCCTTCGGCGTCATCGTCTCGTATATGCTTGAGATACCGCAGGGATTCGCGGCGACCTCGTTGATCTACCTTTTTGTGCTTTACACGACCTTTGGCGGTTACTTTTCCGTCGTTCGCAGCGACACGCTGAATTTACTGCTGATAATCTTAGGGGTGAGCGTCGCCGCCTGGTTTTGCCTGCCCGAGGGCTTCAGCCTCGCCGCGGCCCGCGAGGTATTCCGGGCCGAGAGCACCACGCTTTCGCTCAATGATTTCTCCCTCTCTGAAATATTTTCCGCTTTCGCGATGATGCTTGTCTGGGGGCTGGGCGTGGCGACCAATCCGCAGTATATGATAAGGATAATCGCCTGCCGCAGCCGGCGCGAGGCCTACGGTATGCTTGCGCTGTCGCCTTACGTGGTCGGCTGGATATATCTCTGCCTGACGTTTTTTATTATGGTCTGCCGCCTGAAATATCCGTTGATCGGCAATTTCGAGGAGACGATGGCCTTTGCCAAACTGGCGCAGTTTCTTCCGCCCGTCGCCGGTATGCTGCTGCTCGTCTGCGTCATCGCGGCGGCGGTGAGCACGGCTAATTCGCAGCTTCTGCTTGCCGCCTGTTCGCTTTGTTACGACCTGGTGCCGATGAAGAGGGACGAAAACGAGCTGCGGCCCTTTCAGGAGGAACGTTTTCTCTTTATCAACCGCATCGCGATCACCCTCATCGCCTCTATCGCGCTGATGCTGAGTCACGCCGGACTGCCCGGTTATATAAGGCTTGGCACGATAAGCTGGACGCTCGTCGCGATCGCCTATTTTTATCCGCTCTTTACGCCGCGCCTCATCGTTAAGGAGATATTATTCGCCGTGCTCACCGTTGCGGTCATGATGCAGTTCCTGCTGGTCTTCGGCTTCCGCATCGAACCGGAGTACGCGATGCTTATCGTGCTTGCCGGAGAATATTTAGTTTTTGCGGCCGCGAAGTTTATGAGGTCAAAAAGATGTCTCACAGAGTAAGTCTTGAGACCCTTATGAAATGGATATTCCTGCTGCTTGCGCTGTCGATGGTGCTGCTGATGCTCGGCGCGCGCCTTCACCAGAGTTACAGCGACAAGCTTTCCGCCGCCGCCGAATCCGCCGAGCGGCTGAACCGGCTGATGACGGACTACGATCTCAGATACAGCGCCGAGGTGATAACGCAGGAGCTCGGTCCATACTGGCGCAAAGCGGCCGAGGGCGAAGTCCCGTCGCTCGTCATACGGAGCGGAGGCGCGAAGCATGGTTTTGTCTCCAACTTCCAGTCTATCTATGTCGACATGGTCGAAGAGGAGCGCTACCTGATACTTGTCGGTATGCTTGGGCTCATCATCGCCGTGGAGCTTGCCGTATTCATCTCTTATGTGCTGACAAGGCCGCTGCGCCGGCTTACCTGGATGTGCAAAGAGGTCGCCGGCGGGGTCTCCGTAAGGATACCGCAGACGGCTCTTTCCCCTTATGAGTTTCATGAACTTGTCGACAGCTTCAATAATATGTCGTCACAGCTTGAGCGATGGCGCGAGGTGCAGCGGCAGGTAAGCCGCATGGACCGTCTCGCGGCGCTTGGCGAGATGATATCGGGGCTGGCGCACGAGATACGCAACCCTCTCGCAAGTATGCGGATACAGACAGATCTGCTGCGCGACGAGATCGAGAGGCTCGCGGGGGAAGACGGCGGCGAGGAAGCGGCGGACGCCAGGGAGCAGATCGCCGTCCTCGGCAGCGAGATCGACAGGCTCAATAATATCGTGATGCAGCTTCTTTCGTTCGTGCGTCCGCGCCCGACCGTCATTACGCCGGTGAAGCTGGACGACCTTCTCCCCTGGAGCGGGGCGATGCTCGGCTCGCTGGCTCAGAAGTATAATGTGCGGCTGATGCTGCACAGCACCGCGCAGGACGTTACCGTTATGGCGGACGGCGAACTGCTGCGCCAGTTGGTCATGAACCTTGCCCTTAACGCGATGCAGTCGATGTCGCCGCTGAAAGGCGGGACCGATATGGCGCTGACCGTCACTATCGGCTATGCGCCGGCGCGGCGCGGGGAGGAAAGGATGGGCATGATAATGGTCTCCGACACAGGCCCCGGAATCTCTCCTGATATCGAGCACAGAATATTCGACCCCTTCTTTACCACTAAAAAAGATGGCACTGGACTTGGCCTCAGTATCGTGCAGAGGATAGTGGAGGGGCTGGGCGGCGCGCTCTCGTTTGAGAGCTCCCCGAACGGAACGACGTTTAAAATTTATCTGAAATTACAGCACGGAGGAAGAGATTATGAGCATCTGGATAGTTGACGACGAGGTCAATCTTGCCAACGGCCTGAAAAAAGCCTTTGAGAAAAAGGGTTATAGCGCAAAGTGTATTTTCGCGATACGCGAGCTGCAGGAGGCGCTCAACGCCGAGATCCCGTCGTTGATATTCCTTGACCAGTGCCTTCCCGACGGGAACGGCCTCGATATGCTGCCGATGATCCTCAAGGTCGCGCCGCGCTGCCGCGTGGTGATGATGACTGCTTTCGGCGATTCGAGCCTCGTGGTCAAAGCGATTCGGCAGGGAGCCTATAATTATCTCGACAAGCCATTTCCGCTCGACGCGGCGATGAATATGGTGACGCGCGCCTTTGAGTCGATACAGCTGCAGAATCAGGCCGAAGTGATGATGGCCGACGAGCCGAACCTGCTGCTCGGCTCTTCTCCGGCGATGGAAAAGGTCAGCGAAACGCTGCTGAAGCTGGCTCCCTATCAGGATGTGACGGTGCTTCTCACAGGCGAAAGCGGCACCGGAAAGGAGGTCGCCGCGAGGATGATCCACCGCTCTTCCAACTGCCAGGGGGAATTTGTCGCCGTCAACTGTTCGGCGATCCCGGAGGCGCTGCTGGAGGCGGAGCTTTTCGGTTACGCGAAGGGTGCCTACACCGGCGCCGACTCAAACAAGCCGGGGCTGATCGAGGTCGCCGACAAGGGCACGCTTTTTCTCGACGAGATAGGCGACCTCCCGCTCTCTTTGCAGACGAAGCTCTTCCGCTTCATAGACCAGCGCACGATAAGGCCGCTTGGAAGCACGAAGGAGAAGAAGATCAGCCTCAAGCTCATCTGCGCCACCTGCCTCGACCTTGAGAAAAAGGTCAAAGAAGAGAGCTTTCGCAGGGACCTCTATTTCAGGATATCGGTGATACCGATAAAGCTGCCCCCTCTGCGCGAGCGCGGAAAGGACATCCTTGAGCTGGCCTCTTATTTCCTCGGCGACTGCTCTAAGAGGATGAACAAACCGGTCCCCGAACTGACGGAGGAGGTGCAGGAGGTCTTTATGAGCTATCCCTGGCCGGGAAATGTGCGCGAGCTGCGCAATATGATCGAGCGGATACTGATCCTGCGCAGCCAGACGGATTCGTTCGTGCGCCTTTCGGATCTGCCGATGGAGGTGCTTGACGCCCACCCTGTCGGGATGGTTCAGGAGACTCGTGCCGGCGACGGCGGAGTGTCGCTGAGCGAAACGCTTGACCGAGTGGAAAGGGAACTCATCACCGCCGCGCTCGCCAAATGCGGCGGCAACCGCACGCAGGCAGCCGCCTGCCTTGGCATCTCGCGTTTCTCCCTGATACGGAGGATGCAGAGACACGGTCTTGAATGAACTGAAACTGCTGCATAGAATACACGGCGCGCATAAGCTTTCGCCGAAAGCTTTTCTCGGCGGGAATTTGCTGCTCGCGCCGGCCGCCGAGCTCACCGGGCTTTGCCGTACGCTGGCGGGGGATAACGCGCTGATCAGGTTTTCACCGCCCCGAGGCTCTTCCTCAAGGATAGAAGATTTCGAGGATTTCTATGAAAATATCGCCGAAAATCCTTCGATAGACGCCGCCCTGCACCCGCAGATATGCGTCTGCCCCGGCTTTGCCTCGTTTACCGGAGCCGCCGCGAGTCCGGCGTTTTGGAGCGCCCTGCTTGACGGGCGTGGCTTTTTGAACAGCACGCCGGAAGAGGCCGCCGCTCTGGCCGGTATCGGCGATGAAGAGGCCCGCCGGTTTATAAAGAGTTTGCAGGACTATGTGGAGCCGGCCGGCCTCTTCGCCGCCGGCCTTAAAGAGTCATTGCTGATACAGATGAAACGCGCCGGCCTGGAGGGAAGCCCGGCCTGGAGGCTGCTCTCCGAGGGGAGCGACGCTTTGCTTTCCGGACGCGCGGATGAGTGGGGCAGCTCTCGCGGGCTCGGCAAAGATCAAATTGAATCGGCGCTGCGGCTTTTGCGCGGCCTCGACCCCGCTCCCGGTAAAAATTTCGCGCAGACGGCTTTCACGGTCCCCGATATAGAGTTTGTCATTGCGGGCGAAAAGATAACGCCGCGGCTCATCGTGGAAAATATGCCGCTGGTGGAGAACTGCTTTGACGAGTTCGAGAACTTTTCCGGCGAACTGTTGAGGGAAAAATGGCTGCGCGGAGAATGGCGCGCAGCGAGAGAGACGCTCAAAAAGCTGGGCATGCGCTACCGCACTCTGCTGCGCGCCGCGCTCTTCCTCCTCTCCGTGCAGCGGGAAAAGATCATGACGCCCTCGCTCCCGCCGAAGCCGCTGACATACGGAGATGCCGCCGCGGCGCTCTCGCTGCATACCTCGACGCTTTATCGGGCGATGCAGAATACCGCCTGCCTTATAAGGGGGACGAGCTATCCGATGAGGGTATTCTTCTCACGGGCCGCCGCGGCGGATAAAAACTTCAGCATCGCGTCACTGCGTACAGAGATAGCCGCGATGCGCGCGCGCGGGCTGACAAACCGCGAGATCGGCGAACGCCTCGGACTGCCGACGCGCACGGTAGCCTGGCACAGCGCGAAGATAAAGGCGGCCTGCCGGCGCTGATCCGCGCCGTCCGGCCGCCGGTCGGGAAATTTTATTTCGAAGCGCTGACACTGCTGCCGCGGCTGATGATTTTGCGCGGCTTTTCCCCATTGAGCTTCATCGCGTAAATGTCATAAAGGTTGGCTGTTTTCGACGCTCTTTTCTCTTCTGGTGAGTGCGCGGAAAAGACGATCTCTTCCGCATTGAGCCACGCGGCGTCCGCCACGCAGAGGCCGCCTGCTTTGAGGCGCTCGCTTATTCCCGTCTCGGGATGATAGAGGTAGAGCGCCCCCTTTATTCCCTCCGGGCTTCCGGACGATGTGCAGAAGGCGCACCTTTCACCTCCTGTTTCGGCCGAAATGAGCCACATCGCGCCGTCAGGCGACGCCGACATCCTTACCGCGCTGCTGATAATGGCGTCGTCAGAGGGCAGGAGCTTTTTCATCGGCAGTTTTTCACGGACCGTACCGTCCGCCGTGGAAATTTTATAGACGTTCTCAAAGTCGAAGGCGGAGACGAAGCCTCTGCCCTCCGGCCAGAAGGGGCCGAAAAATTCCGCCCTTTTCTCCTTTTGCCCCAGCGTCTTGTATTTCTTTGAACTCAAGTCGTATATCTCGGGCAGCCACCTTTTACCGTCCGCGAAACGGCTGTAAAGCAGACACGCGCCGTCCCGCGACCAGCGCGGGCCGTAGCTGTTGCTGCCGGGCAGCCCTTTGATCGTCCGTGTTTTTTTCGCCGCGACGTCATATAGGGCGATGAACCTGCCGCCATTTTTATCATAACGCGTGTAAGCTACGGTCGCGCCGTCCGGTGAGATCTCAGGGTCATAGCCCTCGGCCAAACGCGTGACTTTTTTGCCGTCGCTGTCGGCGCAGCAGATGTAAAAAGCGCCGCCCTCCATGCGCAGAAAGGCTATTTTCCCAGCCGCACACGGCCCGGCTGCCGCAAGCAGGGAGAAAAATACTGTCAGTAATACCGTGAATTTTTTCATGCTTCCACTCCCTCTAAAATAATTGAAATCCTAGAGTGCGATTTTAGCACTATTCCAACGGTGTGCGCATATTACATAGTGCGGAATCCGCACACCGCGCATAAAACAAAGCGGATGGCGGCGAAAAAAGCGGTTGAATGGCCTCGTTAATTTTTTCATTAGTCCAAATATTTATAGCAACTTTTTTGCGTGTATATTAATGAAGGGTTTTATCAAAATCTCACAGGAGGTAACAAAAATGGCGGAAAAAAAGGAATCTGTAGCAAGCGTACTTATCGGCGCGGCATTTTTGATGGCGACTTCGGCTATCGGACCGGGGTTCTTGACACAGACGGCCGTTTTCACTGACAAATTGAAGGCGGCTTTCGCTTTCGCGATCGTCGTATCTATTCTCATCGACGTAGTCGTGCAGATGAACATCTGGCGCATCCTCGGCGTATCGGGAAAACGCGCTCAGGACGTGGCGAACGAAGTCTTCCCGGGACTTGGCTACTTTCTCGCCATATTGGTAGCCATCGGCGGACTTGTATTTAACATCGGCAACGTCGGCGGCGCGGCGATGGGACTCAACGTGATCTGCGGCGTACCTTTCGTGCCCGGCGCGATCGTCAGCGCGCTCGTGGCGATCGGTCTTTTTGTCAACAAAGAGGCTGGCAAGGCGATGGACATGTTTACGAAGGTGCTCGGCATAATCATGCTGGCGATGGTCGCCTTCATGGTCGTCAAGACGGCCCCGCCCGTCGGCCTGGCGCTTAAAGAGACGGTCCTTCCCTCAACGATAGACTGGCTGACGATCCTCACGCTGGTCGGCGGCACGGTCGGCGGCTACATCACCTTCGCCGGCGCGCACCGCATCATCGACGCGAACATAACGGGCGTGAGCAACATCGATAAGATCACGCACGGTTCCGTCACCGCGATCGGGATCACGGGCATTATGCGCTACCTGCTCTTCCTCGCCATCCTGGGCGTGGTCGCTACCGGCGTGGCGCTGGACCCCAAAAACCCGCCCGCGTCAGCATTCCTCATCGGCGCGGGGCAGCTTGGATACCGTATATTCGGCGTCATCCTCTGGTGCGCGGCGGTAACGTCGGTGGTCGGCGCGTCGTACACCTCGATATCTTTCCTGCGCACTCTTTTCAAGCAGGTCGAAGCTTACAACCGTTACTGGATAATGGGCTTCATCTGCGTGTCGACGGCGATATTCGCCACGATGGGAAACCCCGTCAAACTGCTTATCTTTGCCGGCTCCGTCAATGGGTTGATACTTCCGGTGTCGCTTGGCGTGGTGCTGCTTGCCGCCTATAACAAAAAGATCATCGGCGAAGGCTACCGCCACCCGATGGTGCTTACGGTCCTCGGCTGGATCATGGTCGCCTTTACGGCTTGGATGGGCGCGAAGTCCTTCACCGGAATACTGAAGCTCTTCTCATAGCTGAAAGCCGGGTTAGGATGTAAAATTAAAGAGGAGCCATAGCGCTCCTCTTTTACGTAAAGGGGTGATGTCGGTGGCAATATATGTGGACGAACCAAAATATCTCAATGCGGGCGAATCGTGCGTCGTTATCGAGTTCGCGGACGAGATAGACCGCGGCGCGAATGACGCAGTCATGAATCTAAAGAAACATCTTCTGAATCAGAAAAATATCCCTATCGTTGAGTGCCTTCCGACCTACCGGTCGCTGGCAGTCTATTTTGATCCCGTGGCGGTAAGCGCGGAAGAGGTTATAAACGAGGCGAAGGCCGCGCCAGTATACGGCGGGGAAGAGGCGGGGGCGG
The DNA here is from genome assembly GCF_000585335.1 of Cloacibacillus evryensis DSM 19522. NCBI lineage: Bacteria > Thermotogati > Synergistota > Synergistia > Synergistales > Synergistaceae > Cloacibacillus > Cloacibacillus evryensis. The sequence continues at coordinate 1,893,736 of NZ_KK073872.1, read as the reverse complement.
TTCATACCGAGATATCCATACCCGTGTGCTACGGCGGCGAATACGGCCCGGATATCGCGAACGTGGCCGAAAATGCGGGGATCACAGAGGAAGAAGTGATCAAACGGCACAGCGCAAAGCCGTGTCACTGCTATATGATCGGATTCATGCCCGGTTTCGCCTACCTCGGAGGCATGGATGAAACGATCGCGACGCCGCGGCTCACCAATCCGCGCACCGTCATCAAAGGCGGCAGCGTCGGCATCGCGGGAAAACAGACGGGCATCTATCCGATAGACAGCCCGGGCGGCTGGCAGCTCATCGGACGCACGCCGCTGCGCCTCTTCACGCCGGAGGCCTCGCGCCCGACGCTCATCGAAGCCGGCTATGAGGTGCGCTTCGTTCCCGTCACGGAAGAGGAATACAAAAAAATCGAGGCCGAAGTGGCCGCGGGTACCTACAAGCCCGTGATAACGGAGGCGAAATGACTATGGAACTGACAATAAAAAAGGCCGGGATGCTGACCTCCGTGCAGGACCTCGGACGCTGGGGATATCAGTCCAGCGGCGTCCCCGTCGCGGGGGCGATGGACCTTCCAGCGCTCCGGATCGGCAACGCGATGCTGGGTAACCCCGAGGGAGCGGCGGCGCTCGAAGTGACGCTGCTCGGCCCGGAGATCGAGGTAAGCGGCGGCGGCGCGGCGGTCTTTGCCGGAGCCGACCTCGGCTTCTCGGTCAACGGCAGGGCGGTGGGATCGTGGCAGGCCGTCGTGCTTAACGACGGCGACGTCGTTTCGTTTACCGGGCCGAAGGGCGCCGGCTGCCGCGGCAATCTATGCTTTGCGGGCGGCGTGGATGTCCCGGTAGTTATGAACAGCCGCACCACCTACATGCGTGCGAAGATCGGCGGGGTGGAGGGGCGCGCCCTTAAAAGCGGCGACGTCATAAAGACGGGGGAGCCCGCGCCGCTCTGGAAGCGGCTCGGCGGCTTCCGTCTGTCCGCCGGATTGACCCCCGCCGCCGCGGCCGAGGCGCCGCTGGCGGTGATCACGGGATTGCAGCGGGACGCTTTTACGGAAGAGGGCCGGAAGCTGCTTTTTGAATCGGAATACCTGATCACGGCTGAATCCGACAGAATGGGCTGCCGCCTTGAGGGACCCAAGATCGAACACACTGAAAAGGGCGCGGACATAGTCTCCGACGGCATACCGCTTGGCGCGGTGCAGATACCAGGCCACGGAATGCCGATAATCATGCTTGCCGACCGCCAGACGACGGGAGGCTACACGAAGATAGGCGTCCTCACGCCGCTTTCGATTGAGGCGCTCGTGCAGAAGATGCCGGGTATGAAGGTAACCTTCCGCGAGGCCTCGGTGGCTGAAGGCGTGGCGGAGCAGCAAAAAATCGCCGACGCCGTAAAACGTGCCGGAGAACTGCGCCTTTCGTATGTCTCACGCAGCCCTCAGACGGTGCAGCCGTCCATGTCTGGGCGCTTCAAGATCACGCTAAACGGAAAGACATACGAAATAACCTGTGAAGAGATATAGAAAAGGAGTGACCTGCCATGTACAAAGTAGACCTTAACAGCGATATCGGAGAGAGCTTCGGCGCCTACAAAATGGGCGACGACGCGGCGGTAATGTGCGCCGTGACCTCGGCGAACGTCGCCTGCGGCTTTCACGCCGGCGACCCGCTGGTGATGAAAAAGACGCTCAAGACCTGCGCCGAAAAGGGAGTGGCGGCCGGCGCGCACCCCGGATATCCCGACCTCGTCGGCTTCGGGCGCCGGAACATGAAGTGTACGCCTGACGAAGAATACGCCGACTGCCTCTATCAGGTCGGCGCGCTCAAAGCCTTCTGTGAAGCCAACGGCCTCAAACTGCAGCATGTGAAGCCGCACGGCGCGATGTACAATCAGGCCGCGAAAGACCCAGCGCTCGCGAAGGCGATCGCGCAGGCCGTCAAAGACGCCGGCGAAGATATCATCCTCATGGGGCTCGCGAACTCGGAATTTGAAAAAGCCGCCAAAGAACTCGGCGTGCCCTTCGCGGCGGAGGCCTTCGCAGACCGCGGCTACATGCCCGACGGTTCGCTCGTGCCGCGCTCGCAGCCGGGCGCGATCATCCATGACGTCGACGCCGCCGCGAAGCGCGTCGTGCGCATGGTCACGGAAGGGACCGTCGAAGCGGTGGACGGCACGGTCGTCAGCTTCCGCCCGCAGTCGATCTGTATGCACGGCGACACGCCCGAAGCCGTCGAAATGGCGAAAGCCGTCCGCGCGGCGCTCGAGGCCGCCGGTGTTAAAGTTACCAATTTGAAGGAGGTCGTACTGGGATGACGCTGCCATTTGATGTAACGCCCTTTTATTCCACGCACCCGAAAGAGATGCGCCGGCTGATCCGCGAAGAGGAATGGGTCTATCCGACTTCGGGACTCTGCCACTGCCACGTGCAGGCGAACATGATCGTCCTGCCCAAGGAATGGGCTTATGATTTCCTCGTCTTCGCCCAGCGCAATCCGAAGCCCTGCCCGATCCTCGACATCACCGAGCCGGGCCAGTGGGAGGCGAAGCTCATCGCCCCCGGCTCCGACGTGCGCACCGACATCCCGAAGTACCGCGTCTGGGAAAATGGCGAGCTTGTCGACGAGCCGGCCGACGTTAAAAAATACTGGAAAGAGGACCTCGTCGCCTTCCTGCTCGGCTGCTCATTCAGCTTTGAGGGCGCGCTGCTCGAGGCCGGCATCCCCATCCGCCACATCGATATGAACTGCAACGTGCCGATGTACATAACGAACATCCAGAACCAGCCCGCCGGACGGCTCAGCGGCCCGATGGTCGTCAGCATGCGCCCCGTCAAGCACGCGCAGGTGCCGAAGGCCGTGCTCTCGACTGGCAGGTTCCCCGCCGTCCACGGCGCGCCCGTCCACATAGGCGACCCGGCGGCTATCGGCATCAAGGATGTGGGCAAGCCTGATTTCGGAGACGCGGTGGAGATCCGCGAGGGCGAAACGCCCGTCTTCTGGGCCTGCGGAGTGACGCCGCAGGCGGTGCTCATGAAGAGCAAACCGCCCTTCGCGATCACCCACGCTCCCGGCTACATGTTCATCGGAGACCCGAAGGACGTAGACTACGCGGTGTTTTAAGCCGCGAGAGGCCGCCGTCAAAAAACGCGATTTGCGGCCCACACCCCAAAAACGATTTTCCGGTAAGAGCGCCCGCGGCGCTTTTACCGTCCTATAGACTCAATGAGCGGCATCCGGCAGAAGCGGGGGCCGCTCATTTTTTAGCTTCATATTGCCGTCGCTCCCCGTCAACGATCCCATGCTGTCAGCCTCTGCGCAAGAATAAGATCGCCGCTATTGACAAGGCGGCAATTACGTGTAAAATAATCAGTAAATACTTACTGCATATTTATTGGCCGGCTTAAATAAAAATGAGAGGTCGGGGCTTAAATGGGAGCTAGAGGTCGGTCCATCAGCTTATTTAAAATTATGGATTCAATAACTCTATATAACGGTCATTACAGAAACATAGTTTCAATGGATACGCAAATTATGGTACGGCATAGTTTTGACAACTTTAATGTAATTTATGTCGCTGGCAGCCTGACCGTGTAATTATTAAGAATTTGTTACTGCTCTGTCGATTTTATTTTTAAGAAGAAAAGGACTGCTGGGGCTGCACCATCTGCGGCAGCAACTGCCCCGTCGGCGCCATTTCGATAGAAAAAATCTAAAGGAGCGCCTCTAGGGCGCTCAAAAAGGAGTGTTGGATTCATGTTAACCGGCATCGACAACATCGTTATCGTATTTACCGTGATCGCCGTTCTTTGGATAGGCTACTATTTCTCAAAGTCGATCACGGACATGGAGAGCTATTATCTCGCGAACAGAAGCCTTCCCTGGTCGCTTGTGGTCGGCACGCTCGTCGCTTCCTGGTACGGCGGCGTCGGCGTTGTGGGCACCATCGGCTACGCCTCTGTCTTTGGCATGGCGACATGGTTCATCTGGTCGATCGGCGCGCACGCGGTCCGCTTTCCTCTCGCTCTGTGGGTCGGGCCGCGCATCCACGTGCGTTCCGACGTGACGATCCCCGACGTCATCGCCCACGCCTACGGCAAGACGGCCGCGATCGTCGCCTCTATATTCCTCTTTATGTACTGCTCGCAGCTGGGCGAGATAACGGCGACTGGCTTCATCGGCGAGGCGGCCTGGGGCGTCAATAAGGTCCTCCTCGGCATCATTGTCGTCGTTCTGACGATCGCGCTGACCTGCCTCGGCGGCCTGATGGGCGTCGCCGTCACCGATATGATCTTCTTTTTCTTCATGCTGATGAGCGTCTGTATGGTATTCCCGCAGATTTACGACAGCGTCGGCGGCATGGCAGGCATACGCGCGGCGACGGCCCCATCCTTTACGCACCCGGTCGCTGGAATGACTTTCTCAAAGGCGTTGATGCTCGTGCTGCTCTGCATCAACGTATACGCCGACCCATGTTTCTATCAGCGTTTTTCGGCGAGCAACTCGGCGAAGACCGGCCGCCGCGCGATGCTCACCTGCTTCTGTCTCTGGCTCGTATTCGACGCAGTGACGAGTATGGCGGGAATGGCGGTGCACGTCAAATACCCCGGAGTACAGCCGGAACTTGCCTACGTCCAGATGGTGCTCTCTGAACTTCCCGTAGGGATACGCGCCTTCTTCGTCATCGGGCTCTTCGGGGCGATAATTTCCACACTCGACAGCTACTACCTCATCGGAGGAACGACTCTCGCGAAGGATATCTATGCCAGAATTTTTGCGAAAGAGGAACTCAGCGATAAAAAACTTGTGAACCTGAGCCGCGCCGGCGCCGGCATCCTTGGAGTTATCGGCCTCGCGCTCGCCTTCCGTTTTACGCTCGTGTACGACGCCTTTGTCTTCCTCATCAGTCTATGGATGTCCACCGGTTTCGTCCCCGTGCTGATGGCGCTGATGTACGGCGGGAAAAAGACCAAGGCGGCGGGGCTGCTTTCGATGGCGGCGGGATGCCTTTCCTTCGCGGCGCTCTCGCTCTGGCCGGTAACGATATCGGAAAGCTTCGGCGTGCTTGAGCCGATACTCGTATCATTGCCGCTCTCGTTCCTCTTCTGGGCGATAGGCAGCAGGTTCGGCGAAGATACCGAAATCGATAAAAAAGCTATCAGATGCTGACGGGAGGCACATATTATGGCAAATAACGAAATGAAAAACGAAATAAACGACGACCTTAGAATATCATGGTTCGGTATGGACGGGATGTTCTGCCTCGCGTACATTGTGGAGGCGGTACTCATCGGATGGAGCATGATCCACGACGTCGATATCGTGCTGGGCAGGTTGCTGCCGTACAGCGCGATGCTCGTCACCACGTGGGTATTCCTGAAGTACATATTCCAGGTGATCTCGTTCTCGCGCGGCACGCGCAAGTAGGGCAGAAAGGGCGGAACGATGGCGGTCATTACCTCTTTTCCTATAAAGCTGAGCATGGAAGAGGCGAAGCGCGAGGCGCGCAAAAGAAACGGCCTCATCGCGCGCTTCATAACGCGCCTGACAAGCGGCGGACAACGCGAAGATCAGGAAATCGTTATGAAGACGATCTACATAGAAAACAGGCTCATCACCTTTGAAATAACGGCAAAGCCGCCGCTTCTCGGAAAGCTGTTCAAGAAAGAGGCGAAGCCGCGTAAGAGCAAAATAATGATGATCGCGAACGGTTCGACATGCGGCGTTTCATATTACGACGGCAGAGGCGTCGAGACCGCGGAAACGGAGATAGCGGAAGAATCTTTGCAGCGCTCTGATTTTTCGGACGCGGAACTTGTAACGCGCGGCAACGCGCTCGCGCGCAGGATACTGCGCCGGCGCGTGGGAGGGAATTTTTCACTTGAGCCCGCGGAGATAAAGAGCGTCTACCGCCCCTATCACGTGGCCTTCTTCGGAGAGCCGGAAGAGGGCAAAAAAATCTACTACGTTCCGTTGCCAGCGGACGGCTGCACCGTAAAGAGAACGTTTTAACGCAGCACGAGGCATATTAAGATTTTCACTATTGACAAAATAGCCGATATGCGTAGAATAATCAGTAAATACTTAGTGAATGTTTACACGGGGCAAGTTTAAATGCGACAATTTTAATGTGAATTACAGCACAAGCAGTTCGCGGTATGCCTTCCGCATGGTGCTGACCGACAAGATGGGGTGATGATCCGATGCTTAAATTAAGCGATTATGAAAACGATATGTTGATTGGCAAATATGGCCCAATGAAGCAAAAAGCGATAGAAAATATTTGCCGCTACGCGAAAGTTCTTGGAGTGGAGGAACTGTGCAAAGTCTCTATGGCTACTATATTCGGAGGCGCGCATGAATATTTAAAAGCGGCCGGCAACGATGACGTGAAGGACAACTTCTGCGCGATGAATATGGCGTGTAAAGAAACTATCCCACTCGATTCTTTCTCTCCCGAATGTATGACGCAGACCTGAGTGGAACCGTTGGATGCCGATAGTTATCGGCAGCTTTGGATCAACGAAAAAGATTATAAAATGAACGAAGATTATGTCGGTTACCTCGCGGATGCCGGCGCCGTGAGGACGTCGACCTGCGCTCCGTATTTGACAGGCTGGATACCTCTTAAGGGGCAGCACTTTATAACGACGGAATCGTCAAACGTTTTATTATGCAATTCCCTGTTTGGCGCCTGCGGCAATCCCGAGGGGATCGAGGCCAGTTTCTGGGCGGCGATTTGCGGGCGGACGCCGAAATACGGCAGGCATGTCGCTGAAAATCGCATCGGCACCTGCCGCGTCTATGTTGATTGTCCTATCAATACACATACTGAATGGGAACTGCTCGGCTATGTGGTCGGCAGCATCGCGCCCAAGTCGTCCGTCCCTGTGCTGATCGGTTCTTTTGATGATCTGGATCTTGATAAATTCAAACATTTTTCCGCCCCTCTGGCGGTGGTCAGCGATATAGACATGTGCCACGTCCTCGGGATCACGCCGGAAGCCCCCACTCTCGAGGCCGCTTTCGGCAGTATGGCCGCCGCCGACGCGTCGCCGTCTTTCCATATCGTTCAGCGTGATATTGACGAAGCCCGTGCAAAATTCTGTTCGCCGGCGAGCGGCAAAGTAGGTTCTGTCAATTTGGGCTGCCCGCATTATTCTATCTACGAGATAAAAGACGCCGCCATGGCGCTTAAGGGAAAGAAAGTCGCGCCGTGGGTGCATCTTCATATATGGACGACCTACAGCGTCAAAGCGCAGGCCGACAGGTGCGGATTTACCAAACTTATAGAGGCGGCGGGCGGAAATCTGCTTGCCGGTTCGTGTCCCTGCTATGTGTTTGAGTATCCGGAGACAAAGGAGAAACTTATCGGAGAGCGATTGGGCGTGGTCTTTGATTCGATCAAACTTTCATATTGTATGCCGCCCTGTTACGACAAATCGATCAACACATACTTCGGCGAGCCGATGAAGTGCCTTGCGGCGGCGCTGGACGGTTTTTGGAGGTAAGATCATGGACGAAAAACTGATAGCTTCTCTTACGGGAAGAGCTCTGATTGACGGCAAGGTCGAAGGCCGCGCAATGGTCCTGCCGGACAGTATCGCCGGATGGTCCGGCATTACAAGCGAAGGGCTCATTATCGAAAAAGACAACATACACAGGGGCGAATCCGTGGCGGGCATGATCCTTGTGGTGCCGGGAGGGAAAGGCTCAGTCGGATGGTCTTGCCATTTCACCGCATTGAAGGCCAACGGTCATTCGCCCAAAGGGTGGGTGCTTAAAAACGTTGACACAAGGGTAGGAGTGGCGCTTGTAACTACCAATACGCCCGCGGTCTGTGTCAAGCAGCCGGATCCTTTTTCCGTCATACATGACGGCGACCGGCTTGTAATCGACGGTGAAAAGGGAACTGTCGAAGTATGGAGAAAAAATTAGATGAAGGTATTTACAAATAATACAATGGAGGTATATCTCTAATGATGAAAAAAGTATTGAATCTTTCCGACTGGTCTGGGAAGACCTATTCTGACGTCGCGTATGCCAATGGGGTTGCCTTTATTTCAGGGCAGATGAGTCTTGACGAAAATAATCAGCCGGTGCGGGGAACAATAGAAGAAGAAACCGCCAGGGCGCTTGACAACCTTAAGAAAGTTGTAGAAAAGCTGGGCGCTGGTCTTGACGATGTACTCTTTACTCAGGTCATTCTTTTGTCAAACGACGATTTTCCCGGTTTCAGCAGCACGTATGCCAAGTATTTTCCAAACGGCTATCCGGCGAGGGTCGCCACTATTGCGAAGGAAATATATCTCGGCCTGAGACTTGAACTTTGTGCCGTGGTCGCGCTGGATCGATCAAACGAAGACAAAAACGTTTAGTATTTTGCCGAGTTGTCTTTAGAAAGGACAATATATGATGCGAAGGTCAAAAATGCGGGCAAGCGCCGAGAAAATTGTCTATGAGGGAAATATTTACCGTCCTCTCACAGAGGGGCAAATTGAGGAAATACATAACACGTCCCTGAAAATATTTGAGGAAGTGGGCGTCTGTATAAAATCCGCGCCGGCAAGAGAGCTGTGGCGCAAGGCCGGGGCGGTAGTAGACGAGAATACCGGAATATGCAAGATAGGCAAGGAGATCGTAGATTATTGCATCGCCGCGGCCCCAAAGGAATTCACTCAATACGGCAGAGACCCAAGGCACAATATTCTTCAGGGAGGTTCACGTGTCTATAATGCCACGGCCGGCGAGGCGGTCACCGTCACCGATCTTGAAACGGGCGAGAGGCGCGAGTCGACGCTGTATGATCTGGCGGCGGGCACCCGCCTTTGCGACGCCCTTGAGAATGCCGACATCGTCCAGGTTTGCTGTTATCCCCATGAAATCGACGTCAAGAGGGAAGATTCCGATATCGTCAGGGCCTTCACGATGGCGAAGAATTCGTCAAAGCATCTGTCTGTGGGCATCTATAGGCCGTCCAGCGTTTCCAAATTATATAAGCTCTGCAACATGATATTGGGGCAGGAAGGCGCAAGCCGTGAAAGGCCGTTCTTTACGCTTGTATGCGGCGTCATCAGCCCTCTGATCATGGATGGGAAATGGACCGAGACATTGCTTGAATCCGTAAAATACGGCTTCCCCGTCGCCTCGCCGTCCGCCCCGACGCTTGGCACGACCTGTCCAGGCACGCTGGCTTCTCAGCTTGTTCTCTGCAATGTTGAAGCTTTGATGACAATCATAACGGTGCAGCTCGCGAAGGCCGGCCATCCGTGTTTTTATTCGGCCGTTCCCGTCAGCATGGACCACAGGACGGGGGAGTTCACATTTGCCTCCGTCGAAGGATGGATACAGAACTGTGCGGCGAACCAGATAGCGCACTGGCATAATATCCCCAGCTATACGACCTGCGGGCACAGCGATGCAAAGGTCGTCGACGCGCAGTGCGGAATGGAAATCGCCGTGGGGGATATGTTTCAGTCCATGTCGGGAGCCAATTTTGCGCATGGCACGTTCGGGCTGATAGAAAGCGGCTTAAATCTCTCCTATGAAGCTTACGTGATGGCCAATGAATATACTGCAATGGCCAAACGAGTACTTCGCGGGATCGAGGTCAACGAGGAGACCCTGGGCTTTGAATCCATAAAAAAACAGGGACATGGCGGTGTCTTCCTTGAAGATCCGATAACCATGCAGTATATGCGCTCCGAATTCTTTTATCCCAAACTTTCGGACAGAAAAACTTTTTCGACGTGGCAGGAGGCAGGGTCTCCCTCGTATCTCAAAAAAGCGAACGAAATAGCTAGGGATATCCTGGCAAACCATAAACCGCTCCCGATCGACCCCGACATCGAGGAGGCAATAAGGAAGGAATTCCCGGACATGCCGCCTGACGCCGGAAAAATCTGGAGCGAAAGATAATGCCTGTAAAATTATTTTGGCCTTGGATACCTGTTGTTTCCGCCGCCGCGAAAAATATATGTGAAAGGAGATAGAAAATATGATTTTAGAAGAAATATCCGGCGCCGTTATGGACGGAGAGCCAGGTGAAGTGAAAGAGCTGTGCAGGCAGGCAATCGATGAAAATATTCAGGCCGGGGAAATTTTAAAGCAGGGCCTGATCGCCGGAATGACGGAAGTCGGCGTGCTCTTCAAGGACGGAGAAATGTTCGTTCCCGAAGTGTTGATGTCGGCTAAGACTCTTCAGGCGGGCGTCGAATACCTTTTTCCATATCTTAAGGATGCCGGCATCGTTTCCTGTGGAAAGGTACTTGCCGTGACCGTCGAAGGCGACCTGCACGATATAGGGTTGAAACTGGTGCAGATGATGCTTGAGGGCGCAGGGTTCCAGGTGGTGAACATGGGCGTCGACAAGAGCTCAAAGGAAATCATCGCCAGGATAAAAGAGGAAAATCCCGACATACTCGCCATGTCGGCCATGCTGACGACGACGATGGATAAAATGAGAGAGGTCATAGAGGATATCAAAGGCGAGGGGCTTGACGGCAAAGTGCAGGTAATGGTCGGCGGCGCTCCGATCTCTCCGGCGTTCGCCGCCAGGATAGGCGCGCATTATTCTTCCGACGCGACCTCCGCGGTTTCCGTCGCGAAAGAACTGCTCGGCGTAAAATAAAATATTAAGCGCGGCCGCGCCGCGACGATAAATTTTTATATCATATATGCAGGGAGGATGTCTAAAATGTCGAAACTTATACAGGAATGGTTAAACGATCAAATAGGAGTCAAGAGAAAAAAGTCGATGCCGGTGCTGTCGTTCCCCTCAACGTCGTTGATGGGCATAAGCGTGACGGAACTCATCGGCAGGAGCGAACTGCAGGCAAAGGGCATGAAGATGATCGCGGACAGGCTCGACACCTCCGCGTCGGTCAGCATGATGGATCTTTCCGTCGAGGCGGAGGCGTTTGGATCGACCGTGCGCTTTTTTGACGACGAAGTCCCTACCGTTATCGGCGCGTTGGTAAAATCACAGGAGGACGCGGACGCTTTAAAAGTGCCCGAAGTGGGCGCGTTCCGCACGGGGTGCTATATAGACGGCATCTCCAAAGCATGCGGCCTGATAACCGACCGCCCCGTCTTTGCCGGCATTATCGGCCCCTTCTCGCTTGCGGGGCGCCTTGTGGACGTGACGACGGCCATGATGATGTGCATCGAGAACCCTGAAATTATGCACACGGTGCTGAAAAAAACCGTACAGTTCCTTATAAAGTATTCACAGGCATACAAAGACGCCGGCGCAAACGGGATCGTTATGGCGGAGCCGCTGACGGGGCTACTCTCTCCCGGCCTTGCAAAAAAATTCTCGGAGCCGTATGTCAAAGAGATCATAGACGCCGTCAAGGACGACGATTTTGCCGTTATTTATCATAACTGCGGGGCTTCCGTGGTGAAAATGACGGATTCGCTGCTTCGGCTGAACGCTTCCGCGTACCATTTCGGAAATTCCATCTCAATGAAAAAAATGATGGAGCTACTTCCGCCCGACGTGATCGCGATGGGCAACATAGACCCCGCCTCGCAGTTCCGCAACGGCACGCCGGAATCGATCCGCGAGGACACTCTGCGCGTGCTCGACGAGTGCTGGCAGTTCCCGAACTTCGTCATATCGTCCGGATGCGACATCCCGGCGCAGAGCAGCTGGGACAACATCGACGCGTTCTTTAACGCTGTAGACGAATTTTATACAAACAAGAACATGTAGCACAGGCGCGCCGCCGAGCTTCCGACGCGCCTGGCGCAGAGCTTTTTTCGCTTCGCAAAACGCGATAGTTTATGCGAAGTTAGAAGGAGATATGAGATGACAAGCGTTAAGTTCCCGAACAAACGGATGTCTTCGATAAAGATGAGCGGCGGGATCCGCGAAATACTCTCCCGCGCGAATGAGCTTGAAAAAGAGGGCAGAAGCATAATTCATATGGAAATAGGCAGGCCGGATTTCGATTCACCGGCGTGCGCAAAAGAGGCGGTAAAATCCGCGCTTGACTCCGGAGACGTCCACTACACAAATATGCAGGGAACCGAAGAGCTGCGCGAGGCCGTGGCGGAAAAATACCGCAGAGAAAACAACATGCAGGCCAACGCGCAGCGCGGCGTCGTGATCACCAACGGCGCGATGGAGGCGATCACCGCCTCGCTGCTGACGATCCTTGACCCGGGCGACGAAATAATCGTGCCGTCCCCGTATTTTTCCGCATACGCCGACGAGATCGCCTTGACCGGAGCCGTCATGGTCAATGTCCCGACCTCAATGGAAAGAGGTTTTGCGCTGAGCGTGGACGATATCGCAGAGGCGATAACGCCCAGGACAAAAGCCATATTGATCAACACCCCGAATAATCCAAGCGGAGCGGTGCTGACGCGCGGCAACCTTGAAGAAATAGCGGCGTTAGCAATCTCCAAAGACCTCCTTGTTATCTCCGACGAATGTTACGAAAAGTTCCTTTATGAGGGCGAGCATGTCAGCATCGGCAGCTTTAAAGGAATGGAAGAACGTACAGTTACGGTCTCGGCCGCCTCAAAAACATGGTCGATGACGGGATGGCGCATAGGTTGGGCCGTGTCGCCGGAAGAAATGACGCCATACCTCAATAAATGTCATCAGAACCTTACGACCTGCGCCAATTCTTTTGCACAGGCCGGAGTCGCGGCCGCATTCGCGCATGCCGACGGCGACGTAAAAAAGATGATCGCCGAATACGGGCGGCGCCGCGATATGGTCGCGCAATGGATCGGGCGAATAGAGGGGTTTGAGGCGATCAAGCCGGCCGGAGCATTCTATGCGTTCCCCAGGATATCTTCGCTTAATATGGACGGATTCAAGTTCTGCTCGTGGCTTTTGGAAAACGCCGGCGTCTCCGTCGTTCCGGGAGAGGTGTTTGGAGCCGCGGGGCACATCCGCATCGCTTACTGCCGGGAATATGATTATATCGAAGAAGGTATGCGCAGGATAAAAGAGGCCGTCGACGGCCTGCGTTAGTGCGGGCGCAAATAGAACGAGGCGGCGGAGTATTCATACGGCCGGCGTCCGGGCGGATTAGCGGGCGGAGTGCGGCAAGGTTGAAGGAACGGCGGCTTGACACCTGCCCGCCTCTTGTGAGAATATAAATCCGGATACTCTCTGAATACTTACTGAGGTGGAAAAGCATGGGCGGCAGAACGAAGAAGAGCGACCTTGTAACGCAAATATATGAATCGTTGAGGCAGGATATCATTGGGCTTCGCATGAAACCGGGAGAATTCCTTACGGAACGTCAGATTTCGGAAATCTACGACGCAAGCCCGACAAGCGTAAGGGGAGCGCTCTCTCTGCTTAAACATGACGGGCTCGTTAAGGTGTTCCCGCACAAAGGATATATGGTAAGCGAAATCACGCTGGAAGATATGCGCAACCTTTTCCAGTTTCGATCGGTGCTGGAAAACGCCAATATCTATTATGCCGCCCAATATGCCGAAAAAGAACAGCTTGATCATCTTGAGTTTTTGGCGGAAGGGCAGGAGACGTCTCCGGAAGCCGCGAAGCATTCAAAACAAACCGAATCAAACGAAGAGTTTCATCTGTATCTCGCACAGATCACGGGAAACCCAATATTGCTCGAACAGCTCGTGAACACCATAGAAAAACTGCAGCGCCTCTCATGGATGGGCACGCCGCACAAATTCACGCCCGCTTCGGTAAACGAGCACCGTGAGATCGTAAAGCTGATACGGAGCAAACAAGTTTTGGAAGCCCAGGATTTGATGCGTAAGCACATCAATCAGGTTTTCGAAATAGCCGTCAGCAAAACGCTTAAGAAGGTTTTTTAGCCATAGTTATTCGCCTGTTTTGAAAACAGCCGGGCTCCCGGCATTGTTACGCATCGCGAGAAACCATGCCGCAGAAAATGTAAAATAAAGTATTTGCCGATAGTTCAACGTTCGGAGGTACGGACTTCAATGCCCGACAGAAAATACAGAATAGTCTTTCAGCCGGATAATATCACCGCGTACGTAAAGGCGGGGGAGTCGCTTGCCGACGCTGCGGCTGAGGCTGGCGCGGAGATCGGCCGGCACTGCGGAGGCGCCGGGATCTGCGGAAAGTGCAGAGTGAAGACGGTGCGCGGGCTCGACCCGCTGTCGCCGCCGACGCAGAGAGAAAAGGACGTCCTCGGTGAAGACGGGCTGAAAAACGGCGTTCGTCTTGCGTGCTGCGCGCAGATCGCTGCGGACGGTACTGTGTTCGTCATAGACAGGGCGGGGAGCGAGGGCAATAAAATACTCGACGGTTTTTCCCGCCCGATAGAAGACTGGCGTCCCGGCTCCCATGGCTGCGGCGTCTCCGTCGACATCGGCACAACTACGGTCGTTTTATATCTTTTCGACCTCGAATCTCACATAGAAATGAATAAGATCGCCTTCGTCAACCCGCAGGTGCGTTTCGGTGACGACGTCATTTCAAGGATCGCATTCTCCTCTGAATCGAAAGAGCGCCTTTGCGCCGCGCAGCAAACGCTCGTTAAAGAAATGAACGGGAATATCGGGCTTTTGGCCCGCCGAAGCGGCATTCAAATAGATGATATAACGGAAATTACGATAGCGGGCAATACGGTGATGGAACATCTGTTCTGCGGAGTCTCGCCAAAAAGCATCGGGCACAGCCCGTACAGGCCGGAGTTCCTCGTCCGTCCGCCCTTTCCCGCCTCGGACGTCGGCATAAAAATAAACAAAGCTGGCATGATAAAGATGTTGCCGAATGTCGCGGGGTATGTCGGCGCGGATATAGTCGCGGGCGCGGCCGCGTTAAATATGGATACGGAAGATACGATGCGCCTCCTCGTTGATATCGGCACAAACAATGAGATCGTTATCGGAAATTCAAAAGGGATGTACTGCTGCGCCGCGGCGGCCGGACCGGCGCTCGAAGGAGCCAGGATCAAATACGGCATGCGCGCATGCGGCGGCGCTGTCGAGTCTGTCCGTGTCCTTGACGGCGATATCATTTGCCGGACCATCGGCGGCGCAGCCCCTAAAGGGCTGTGCGGCTCGGGGCTCATCGACGCGGTGGCGTTGGCGCTCCGCGA
Organism: Cloacibacillus evryensis DSM 19522; assembly: GCF_000585335.1. Classification (NCBI taxonomy): domain Bacteria; kingdom Thermotogati; phylum Synergistota; class Synergistia; order Synergistales; family Synergistaceae; genus Cloacibacillus; species Cloacibacillus evryensis. The sequence continues at coordinate 1,878,666 of NZ_KK073872.1, read as the reverse complement.
GGGCGTTATTGGCCGCGGCGGGAGGTTCAACTCTCCGGATAAGGCGGCGGCTCCGCTGATCGGAAAGAGGATGTGCCGCGCGGAGGGCGGGATGGCGCAGCTGCTGCTGACAGACGGCCGGAACCCCGTTTATTTGACGCAAAAGGATATTCGCGAGGTGCAGCTTGCGGTAGGGGCGATAAAAGTCGGCATCGGGGCGATGCTTGAACGGGAAGGGATCACAAGCTCCCGGCTTGAGGAAGTTTGCCTGGCAGGCGCTTTTGGAAACAACATAAACATTGAAAGCGCCGTCGCCGTGGGGCTCTTGCCCAACGTTGACAGAAACAAGATACGAAGCGTGAAAAATACGTCCGGCCTGGGCGCAAGCATGGCGCTGGCGTCCGCGGATTTTTACGCAAGGACGCTTGAGGCGGCTAAAAAGATGCAGTACGTGGAACTTTCTGCGCTGGCGGATTTTCAGGAGCGGTTTGTCGCCGCAATGGGCTTTTGATTTGCGAACGGGAGGCGCGCCGGGCAATGAAAAGAATAAACATCTTATATTCGTCGGCGGACGAAACGCCTGAAAAAATACTAAACGCCGAAGGGCCTCCGTTAAAAGCGGACCTTTCCGCGCTTGAAAAATTTTACACGCGGAGAGGGCTCAAAGAAAAAATCGGGCTGGACGAGTTCTTAAACTACTGGGAGAATGAAGCCGCTGAAAAGCTTCTGCGCCCGGCGGCCCGCGTCGTCTTCATGCCGGCGGCGGACGCCGAGGAAAAGTTCGGCGCAGGCATCGTGAAAACGAACGATTCTGTTGCAAAGGCCGCAATGATGGTATGGACGATCGGCCCCGGTCTTGAGAAAGAGGCGGGCCTGCTGTCGTCGGATAAAGAAAATACAATAACGGGCTTTCTGTTGGACATCGCAGGTTCCATCGCGCTCCATGCGATGCACGATCAGCTTATCCGTTGGCTAAAAGACGAATGCGCGCACCGTGATAATCTATATATCAACGGTGAATTCTACCCCGGGATGGGAAGTCTGTCGAAAGATCTTTTAGAAAATATATCAAAGACGGGCGATACGGAAAAACTTATCGGCGTGAGCGTGCCCGGCGGCGCGTTCTTTCGGCCTGGGAAGACGCAGTGCTCTCTTATAGCGCTTGGGTCGGCGGATAACGAGACAACGACGACCGCCCGTGCCTGCACGCCCTGCAGCGGCAGAAAGTGTCTGTACTACCAGCTCGGCGGCTGCCACATGCAGAATATGATATAAATCGCCCGGCGCTTCGTATGTTAGATACCGTCCGCCGCCTTTCCTGAACGCGGCGATGTCGTAGGAAACGACAATACCAAAAATATCAAGGTACCTTGACAATTTTTGTTTAAACGCTAAAATTACAAAAAACGAAGGAGGCGGTCATCTCATGAAACTGGATTGGCCTATATCGCATCAGGTCCTGGCTCAGTTGTGTATGAGCGGCCATTATCTCTACCACCGCTTTGACAGCAAGGGCGGGCAGATGCGCGTGCTTACGGCCCTTCTGGAACAGCCGGAAATGCTCCAGCGTGAACTTCAGGACCAGCTGGGGATACAGTCGGGGTCGCTCAGTGAGATCATCATCAAGATGGAGGCCGGCGGGCTGCTCGAGAGGGTAAGGAGCAGCCGTGACGGGAGGCATATCGTATTGAAGCTGACGGCGGAAGGGATAGAGCGGGGAAAATATCTGCGAATGAGATACGGCAGGCAGGCGGAGCGCATGATGTCGTGTTTTTCCGAAGAAGAACTTGGCATCCTGCACGAGCTGCTGGGCAGGATGCTCGTGCATTGGGAGGGCGTTGAAAATGACGCCGAACTGGTTGCCCCGTCCGGCTTTGACGGCCCACACGGATCGCGCGGTATGCAAATTAGGAAATAGGGGCCGCGCAACTCCCGCCGGAAACGCCGCCCTTGAAAGGAACATCAGTATTTATGATCAGGGAACTTGCCAAAAGTATCAGGGAGTACAAGAGGTTATCGATCGTCACGCCTATCCTCGTCTCCCTGGAGGTTGCGATGGAATGTATCATTCCATTTGTCATCGCGATATTGATCAATAAGATCAAGAATGGCTGCGATATCGGTGAGGTCATCCTTTGCGGCGCCGCCTTGGGCGCCTGCTCCGTATTGTCGCTGTTTTTCGGCGCCGCAGCCGGAGCCGCCTGCGCCACTGCCTCCTGCGGCCTTGCCCGCAACCTCCGCAAGGATATGTTTTACAGCATTCAGAGATACTCATTTGAAAACATCGATAAATTTATGGCCTCTTCACTGGTCACGCGCATGACCACGGATGTCACCAATGTGCAGAATGCCTACATGATGCTCATCCGCATGGCCATCCGTTCGCCGCTGATGCTCATATTCGCCTTTGTGATGGCCTTCGTGATGGGCGGGCGAATGGCGTGGATATTCCTTTTTGCCGTTCCCCTTCTTGCCTTTGGACTGGTGCTTGTCATCCGCAAAACAATGCCGCTCTTCAAAAAGGTCTTTAAAAAATATGACAAGCTGAACAGTTCGATCCAGGAGAATGTGAAAGGCATCCGCGTCGTAAAATCATTCGTAAGGGAGGAGTACGAACTCGAAAAATTTACCGCGGCGGCAGAGGATGTCTGCCGCGATTTCACGAAGGCGGAACTGATCCTGGCGCTGAACGGTCCGCTGATGCAGTTCTGCATGTACGCCGTCATGATATTCGTCCTTCTGTTCGGTTCGCGTACGATCATCGTCACCCGTGCGGCCGGGCTTGATGTTGGGCAGTTTTCCGCGCTGCTTACCTATAGCTTTATGATGCTGAATAGCCTGATGATGTTATCTATGGTTTTTGTGATGATCGTCATGGCGGACGAGTCGGGAAAACGCATCGTGGAGGTCCTCACGGAAAAAAGCTCGCTTGAAAATCCGAAAGCCCCTTTGTACGGCGTGGCCGACGGATCGGTCTCTTTCGAAGGAGTCAGCTTTAAATATTCTTCTGAAGCGAAGCGCATGGCCCTTTCAAATATTGACCTGCGGATCGGTTCGGGGGAGACAGTCGGCATCATCGGCGGCACCGGTTCCTCCAAATCTACGCTGATCCAGCTGATCCCGCGGCTTTACGACGCTACTGAGGGCGTCGTAAAGGTCGGCGGAGCGGACGTAAGGAGCTACGATCTTGAAACGCTGCGTAATCAGGTTGCGGTCGTGCTGCAGAAGAATGTTCTTTTCTCCGGTACCGTCAAAGAAAACCTGCTCTGGGGAGGCAAGGAAGCGACCGACGAGGAAATAAAGGCCGCCTGCCGGATGGCCTGCGCGGACGAATTTATCGCGCGGCTGCCGCGCGGTTACGACACGCATATCGAACAGGGCGGGACCAACGTTTCCGGCGGGCAAAAACAGCGCCTGTGCATCGCGAGGGCGCTGCTGAAAAAGCCCAAAATACTGATACTTGACGATTCCACCAGCGCCGTCGATACCAGGACCGACGCGGCGATCAGGAAGGCATTGCGGGAGTATATGCCGGAAACGACGAAGATCATCATCGCGCAGCGCATCACTTCCGTGCAGGATGCCGACAGGATCATCGTCATGGACCGCGGTTCCATCAGTGCCGCGGGGACTCATGCCGAGCTCCTGGCGGAGAATGATATCTATCGCGACATCTATAATTTTCAGAACAGGGCCGGTGATACGGATGAAGAATAACGGCGTTAACTGGCGGACCGCCGCGCGCCTGCTGAAAACGATGCGGGATTTCTATCCGCTCATGCTGCCGGCCGCGGCAGTCTGCATCGCGGCCAGCGCGGCGGTGGGCGCCCTGCCCGCCGTCTTTATGCAGAAAGCTATCGCCATCGTGGAGGGAAGCTGGGAAAGCGGGGACTGGAACGCCGCCGGAGCAGGGATACTTAGGATCGTCGCCGTTCTTATAGTGCTCTATGCAATCTCTCTGGCCGCCTCCTTCACATTCAGCCGGATGATGGCCGTCATGACACAGGGGACGCTGAAAAAGCTGCGCGTAAGGATGTTTGGCGACATGCAGAGTCTTCCCGTCCAATACTTTGACGCCAATGACCACGGCGACATCATGAGCCGTTACACGAACGATATTGACACGCTGCGCCAAATGATCTCTCAGAGCTTCCCGCAGCTGCTCGTCTCTTCGGTCACAGTCGCGACGGTCCTTGCGATAATGCTCTACTACTGCCTGTGGCTGACGCTGGTGGTGCTGCTGGGAACGCTGGTCATGTACTTCGTCACGAAGAAGGTCGGCGGAGGTTCCGCGAGGCACTTCTTCCGGCAGCAGACCGCTCTTGGCAGGGTCGAGGGACTGACGGAAGAGATCATGAACGGGCAGAAGGTCGTTAAAGTCTTCTGCCACGAGGAAGAAAGCAAAGCCGATTTTGACAGGCTGAACGACGAACTGTTTACGGAATCGGAACGCGCCAATAGGTACGCCAACATTCTTGGCCCGATCCTCAACAACATCGGCAACATCCTCTATGTCGCCGTCGCACTGACCGGAGGCGCCCTGCTCATTTTCAACGCGCCGAACGTCAGCTTCTCCGGGTTGGCCCTGAGCATCAGCATCGTAGTGCCCTTTCTCAACATGACCAAACAGTTCGTCGGCAACATCAACCAGGTAACGCATCAGATCAACGCCGTCGTTGCGGGGCTCGCGGGCGCCAGACGTATCTTTGAGATGATGGATGAACGCCCGGAGCCGGACGGCGGCTGCGTGACGCTCGTCAACGTCCGCGAAGGGGGAGACGGCGGGCTCACGGAATGCGGCGGACGCACCGGCGTCTGGGCGTGGAGATCTCCCGGCGCGGCTGGCGGAAGATCCTCCTATACCAAGCTGACCGGCGACATACGTCTCTCGGAGGTGGATTTTGAATATGAAAAGGGAAAAAAGATACTGCACGGTATCACGCTCTGCGCGAAACCGGGGCAGAAGGTGGCTTTCGTCGGCGCTACCGGCGCGGGTAAAACCACCATCACGAATCTGCTCAACCGCTTTTACGATATTGCCGACGGCACTATCAGTTACGACGGAATAGACATAGGCAGGATCAGAAAAAGCGACCTTCGGCGCGCGGTGGGCGTCGTTCTGCAGGATACCAGCCTCTTTACCGGGACAGTCATGGACAACATCCGTTACGGAAGGCTTGACGCCGCTGACGGAGAATGCGCCGCCGCGGCCAGGCTGGCCGGCGCGGACGATTTTATCACGCGTCTGCCTGATGGTTACCGGACGACGCTCTTCGGCAACGGCGCCAACCTTTCGCAGGGGCAGCGTCAGCTGATCTCCATCGCCAGGGCCGCCGTCGCCGATCCGCCCGTGATGATACTTGACGAGGCTACCTCCTCCATTGACACCAGGACGGAGGCCATCGTCCAGCGCGGCATGGACGCGCTGATGGAGGGGAGGACCGTTTTCGTCATCGCGCACCGGCTCTCCACGGTAAAAAACGCCGACGTTATCATCGTGCTGGAGCATGGACGGATCATAGAACGCGGCAGCCACGAAGAGCTGCTCGCGCAGAAGGGGCAGTATTATCGGCTTTACACCGGAGCTTTTGAACTGGAATGACGCTTTGCGTACTGACGCCGAACCGCTATGACACGAGGACTGCCCTATGCCTCGCCTATCATGGGGCGCAACATCAATTTATTTGATTAAAGCGTTCTTATATTAATATACTTACTATAAATAAAAGTGTCAAAAATTATATATACATAGCTTAAAAATTTTATAGTTAGAAAGTAAATTATATATGCGATTATAGTTTTTATTTACGGTATATATGAGGTCATTAGTATTTTAATAAAAAGTAAAATGTAATATAGACTTATATAAATTATTGAGGTATATTATTCAGGCCGGCAAGGATATATATCAATGCAAATCAAACAAACAGGAGGAAACCTGATGATTTTAATGAACCCAGTAGTTATTTCTGTCATTGTGATGATCGCGCTCTGCCTATTGAACCTCAACATTGTACTTGCTCTTCTCATCGCGGCGCTGGTTGCGGGGCTCAGCGCGGGGATGAATATCTCCGACACGATGGGGACTCTAATCAGCGGTATGGGCGGCAACGCCGAGACCGCGCTCGCCTATTTTCTGCTCGGGACCTTCGCTGTCGCGATAGGGCAGACCGGCATCGCCTCGATCGCCTGCAAGAAGATAGCGAAAGTCGTTAAGGGGAGAAAGTACATTCTTCTCTATATCCTGGTGGTCATCGCCTGTATGTCACAGAACCTTGTTCCCGTCCATATCGCGTTTATTCCGATCCTCATACCGCCCCTGCTTCTGCTCTTCAACGAACTTAAAATGGACCGCCGCGCGGCGGCCTGCGCGCTCACCTTCGGCCTCAAAGCACCATACATCGCGCTTCCCGTCGGCTTCGGGCTCATCTTCCACGGAATAGTCTCCAGCGAGATGGGACGCAACGGAATGGAGATCGCAAAGGCCGGAGTCTTCCATTATACGTGGATAATCGGAGCGGGTATGATTGCCGGGCTTCTCATCGCGCTCCACATTTCCTACCGGAAGCCGCGCATCTATGAGAACAAGCCGATCATCGGCGCCAATATGGACCTGCCGGAGGAGAAATTCACGCGGACGCACGTTCTTGCCTTCCTCGCCATCATCGTGGCCTTTGCCGCGCAGCTCATGACGGGCTCTTTGCCTCTCGGCGCCCTCGCCGCCATCATCGTGATGATACTTACGCGCACTATCGAATGGAAGGATATCGACAGCACCTTTATGGGCGGCCTTGAGATAATGGGACTTATCGCCTTCGTCATGCTTATCGCGGCGGGCTACGGAAATGTCCTGCGTGAAACGAAATCCGTTGACACTCTCGTATCAAGCGTCGTCGGCGTTGTCGGCGGCAGCCGCTTCTGGGGCGCTTTCCTCATGCTCGCGGTCGGTCTTCTCGTGACTATGGGCATCGGCACCTCGTTCGGCACGATCCCCGTCATCGCCGCGATCTATTGCCCGCTTGCGGCGCAGCTAGGTTTCTCCATCGGCGCCACCACCTGCCTGATCGCGGCCGCCGCGGCTCTCGGCGACGCCGGTTCTCCGGCCTCCGATTCGACGCTAGGCCCTACCTCGGGACTGAACGCCGACGGCCAGCATAATCATATCTGGGATACCTGTGTGCCGACCTTCCTGCACTACAATATCCCGATATTCATTGCCGCGATGATCGGAGCGCTCGTCATTTACTAAGAATCAAATTTTGTTGCTGGATACAAAATTCCCGCACGGATGTCTGAATATCCGCGCGGGAATTTTTTTGACTGAGGTTTCTTATTTGCCTGGCGTGATGATCTCTTTATCGGTCACTACTCCATAGTAACGGAACTTTCCGTCCTTCACTATCTGTATCTGCACCGGTTTGACGACTTCGCCCTCGGGCGTGAAGCCGCTGATCACTCCCGTGAGGCCGTTATAGTTTTTCGTCGCCGCGAGCGCCTTTGCCACCGCGGGGCCGTCCGTGGTCTTGGCCTGCTTGATGGCGTTCACTAGCAGCATGAAGGCGTCGTAGGCCGACGCTCCGACCATGTCAGGTTCTATCTTGTGCAGCTTGCGGTATGTGGCGAGGAATTCCTGCACCTCTTTGCGTTTGTCGTCGCGGTTGAGGTTTGTCACGATGATGAGCCCTTCGGAAGCTTTGCCCGCTATCTCGGTGGTCTTCGGGGAATCGGCGCCCTCTTCTCCGATGAACTGCACTTTGATGCCCATCTCCTGTGCCTGTTTCATCGCCGGTCCCACCTGGAAGTAGTAGCCGCTGAAGAATACGACGTCAGGATTGGCCGCCTTCATCTTTGAAAGGTAGGGTTTGAAATCCTTTTCACTCATCGGATACTTCTGCTGAGAGACGATCTTTGCCTCGGGGTGCTTAGCGAGGTACGCGTCAAAGCCCTGGGCGAGGGTCGTGCCAAAGTCGTTGTCGCTGACGATGAGGGCGATCTTTTTCGCCTTGAGGAGCTTCACCGCCGTGTACGCCGCGCCCTTGCCCTCAACCGTTCCGAGGAAGCCGTTGCGGAAGGTGTAGTCGCCCTTTGTTATGTCAGGGTGCAGGGCGTACGCCGAGACGAGCGGTATCTCTTCGTCATTGAATATCGTGGAGACCGCTCTTGTCGGAAGGCTGTAGGAGCCCGCGACAAAGGCGGCGACGCCGTCCTGGCCGATGAGCTTGTTGGCCAGCGGCACGGACTGTTTCGGGTCGGCGGCGTCGTCGTAGCAGACGAGTTCGACCTTTTTACCCAGCAATCCGCCCTCTTTGTTCACCTTGTCAACAGCGATCTTTACGGACTCGTAAACGCTGAAACCGTCAGCCGCGGCGAAGCCGGTGAGAGGGGCGAGCATGCCGATCTTGATCGTGTCAGCCGCCATCGCGCCGCCGGTCAAGACGACGAGCGCGAGAGCGAGCGCCGCAATTAAAACGCTAAAACTTTTTTTCATGATACAGAACACCTCCGGTATATTTTATGCGCCTAAATACGCCTCTCTCACCCGCTTGTCGGCGAGGAGTTCGGCGCTTGAACCCGATATGTTTATACGTCCGGTCTCCAGCACATATCCTCTGTCGGAGATGCGCAGGGAGGCGAGGGCGTTTTGTTCAACGAGCAGGATCGTTATATTTTTGTCCCGGTTAAGCGAGCGCAGCACCTTGAAGACCTGCTCCGTCAGCTTCGGCATCAACCCCATGGAGACCTCGTCCACAAAGAGCAGCTTAGGTTCGGATACCAGGGCGCGGGCGATCGCGAGCTGCTGCTGTTCGCCGCCGGAGAGGGTGCTCGCGAGCTGCGTGCTTCGTTCTTTTAATATGGGAAATAATTCATAGATCATCGCAAGTTTTCCCGCAAGCTTCGACTGCATCCCGTAGACGCCCATTTTGAGATTCTCATAGACGGAAAGCTGCGGGAAACAGCGCGCCCTTTCGGGGACTATCTTTATCCCCATCGCCGACCTCTTGTGCGCCGGCAGGCTTGTTATGTCCCGGCCCTCAAAGATTATTTTGCCGGCGCGCAGGGGCTGAAGCCCCATCAGCGCGCGCAGCGTCGTAGTTTTGCCCGCGCCGTTCGCGCCGATTATCGAAACAAGTTCGCCCTGCGCGACCTCAAAACTTATGCCGTGCACCGCCTCGATGTCGCCGTAGGCGACGCGCATGTCACTTACGCTCAGCAGCATCGGCGCAGTCCCCCTTTCCAAGATATGCCTCGATTACGGCCGGATCGGCGCTTATCTCGGCGGGCAGGCCCTCCGCGAGTTTGCGTCCGTGGTCGAGCACCACTATTCGGTCGGACAGCCCCATCGCCACGCGCATGTTGTGTTCGATAAAGAGCACTGAGACGCCGTCCTCACGTATCCCCATTATCAGTTCTTCCGTGGCCTTTATCTCCTCATGCCTTAGGCCGGAGAAGCATTCGTCGAGAAGAAGCAGCTTCGGTTCGAGCGCGAGCGCTCTGGCTATCTCCAGCTTGCGCAGATTGCCGAGCGGCAGCAGCGCGGCCTTGATAAGGGCTTTGTCAGCCAGTCCGACCCTCCGTAGGATGTCCGTCGCCTGCAGGCGGCTCTCCTCCGTGTTCCAGAATTTCCACGAAAGACGGAAGCTGCCGTATTTCATCATTCCGAGGGCGACGATCACATTGTCCAGAACCGACAGCCCGCTGAATGGTTTTACCACCTGAAAGGTCCTGCCGACGCCGAGCGCCGCCATCCTGTACGGAGGGAGTCCGTTTGTCTTCATGCCGTTCAGAAGTATCTCTCCATCCGTTGGTTTATAGACTCCGGATATCATGTTGAAGCAGGTGGTCTTTCCGGCTCCGTTCGGCCCCAGCAGGCCGAGTATCTCGCCTCGCTTTATCTCAAAGCTCACGCTGTCCACCGCTTTCAGGCCGCCGAAGTTTATTGACAGGTTTTTTACCTCGAGGATGATCTCACTCAACCTTGGCACCTCCCTTCGCCCCCTTCTTTCCTGACGTCAGGTTCTTTATGGACATTACCGTTGAACCGCCGAGGATGCCGCCTGGCATGAATCGTATCATCAGCAGGAGAAGCATGGCGTAGAGGAACATTCGATAGTTGACCAGGGGTCTGAATACCTCCGGCAGCACTCCCAGGATGACGGCTCCCACCAACGGCCCCCAGAAGGTGCCGAGGCCGCCGGCGACGACGATCGAAAGCAGTGTGACGGAGAAGGGAAAGGTGAACGAGTCGGCGCTTATGAAACGCATATAATGCGCGTAAAGCACGCCGGAGAGTCCCGCGAGCGCCGTGCCGAGGACGAAGGCCGTCAGTTTCGCGCGCACGGGCGAGACTCCCATGCTGGAGGCCGCCATCTCGTCCTCACGCACCGCGAAGCAGGAAAGTCCGCTCCACGACCGGGTGAAGAACCGGCAGGCCGCCATCGTGACCACAAGAAAAGCAAGGCAGAGCGCGAAATAACCCGGAGCCTTCAGCGCCGTGCCGAAGAACCTCGCGCGCGGGATGCCGCCGATGCCGAGCGCGCCGCCGAGCGCGGGGGTGTACTGAAATATCGCCACCACGATAAAGTTTATGCCGATCGTCGTGATAGCGAGGAAGTCTTCTTTCACGCGCAGGCTTGGCAGTCCGCAGAGCAGCCCGACGGCCGCGACAATGAGCACCGAGACCGGCAGCGACTGCCAGAAGCTGAATCCCGCGGCGGTGGTCAGCATCGCGGCGGAGTAGGCGCCGATGCCGACGAAGGCGGCATGGCCGAGCGAGATCTGTCCCGCGTTGCCGACGATGACGTTAAGCCCGTAGGCCGCGATCGCCTGGATTATTATCTGCGTTGCCACGTTCAGTATGTAGCTTTCCATAACGCGGCCCCTTACCGTTTGCCGAGGAGCCCGGTGGGCTTCCACATGAGGATGATTATCATCGCGATGAAAGCCAGCGCGTCGCGCGGCATCGGGATGTTGGCGTAGCCGATGAGGAAGGTCTCGCCGAGGCCGAGCAGCAGCGAAGCGAGCACCGCGCCGGGCACCGAGCCCATGCCTCCCACAACGATGAGCGCCAGAGTCTTGTAGGCTGGGACTTCGCCCATCATCGGATAGACCTGATTATAATAAATGCCCATCAGAATGCCGGCGATCGCCGCGATCGCGGAGCCGATGACGAAAGTCAGAGCCACCGTGCGCTGGGTGTTGACGCCAAGCGAGGCCGCCGTCTCCATATCCTGCGCGACCGCCCGCATGGCAAGCCCCAGCTCGGTCTTAGTCATCAGCAGCCAGAGCGCGATGAGGATCACCACGGTGAGGCAGTAGACGGCCATGAGCGTGGACGAGATCGTTACGCCGCAGACCACGGCAGAGGGAAAAGGGAGCGCGGCGGAAAAGGTGCGCACCTCCGGCCCCGCGACAAGCCGGCAAAGCTCTTCGATCGCGATAAGCAGCGCGATGCTGCTTATAAGCGGCACGTATGGAGGATATTTCAGCAGCGGGTAATAGATATAGCGCTCTATGAGCACTCCGAGGAGCGAGCAGAAAGCCATGCTCACGATCACTGCGATCAGCACGCTGCCCGTCGAGAGGAAGATATAGAGCCCCATGTAAGCTCCGGCTGTATAGACTGAGGCGTGCGCGACGTGGAGTATCTTCATGACCCCATAGATGAGAGCGAGGCCAAGCGTTATGAGAGCGTACATCGCCCCCGCCCCCAAACCGTTCAGAAACTGTTCGATAAACAATTCCATATGCAAAACATCCCCTCATAAGAAGGATTAGGTGATGTATATATTTTAAGCCTCGTATTTATAAATGTAAACTGATTAAATGTCTAATTAACTTAATTTTATAAATTAAAAATAACGATTCTAAAATTTCTGAAACATGTTCTAATTAACACCATGTTCTTTATGCCAGCGGTTATTCAGCAGCTTCGTCCTAGGTATGACAGAAAGCCGCCGTCTACATACAATATTTGACCGTTTACAAAATCCGAGGCTTTGGAGGCCAGAAAGACGACCGGTCCGACCAGATCTCCCGCCGCGTCGCCCCAGCGTCCCGCGGGGGTTTGGGCGCGGATGAAGCGGTCGAAGGGATTTATCGTACCGTCCGGCATCTTTTCTCGCAGCGACTCGTTCAGCGCGGTCGCCATGTAGCCGGGGCCGATGCCGTTGCACTGGATGTTGCAGCCGCCATATTCCGCGGCAATATTTTTTGTGAGCATCTTCAGGCCGCCCTTCGCGGAGGCGTATGCCGCCGCGGTCTCCCTGCCGACTTCGCTCATGATGCCGCAGACATTGATTATCTTTCCGCCGCCCCTTTTGATCATTAGCGGGATAATGGACTTTGCGGCGATAAAGGGGCCTGTGAGGTCCGTATCGACTACCCGGCGGAACTCCTCCGCACTCATCTCCGTCATCGGCGTGCGGTTGATTATTCCGGCGTTATTGACGAGAATATCTATCGCGCCGTATTCGCCGCAAAGATTGGAGAAAAGCGCCGCGACAGCCTCTTCATCGGTGACGTCGCACGGATATCCCCGTGCTTCGACGCCCCTGCGCCGGTAGGCCGTCAGGCCTTCGGCGACGGACTTTTCGCTCCTCGCGTTAAAAAATACCGCCGCGCCCGCCTCGGCGAGCCCGCAGGCCATCGCGAAGCCGAGGCCGCGCGCTCCGCCCGTGACAAAGGCGTTTTTGCCCTCAAGTGAGAATAGCTTTCCGCCGTTCATCTTTCGCGCCTCCTTTATAAGGAAAAGTTACTGTCCTATGCCCTCTCGGCGAATATGGCAAAGGCCTCGTCGTATTTTGTCGGGATGATCTCGCAGACCTCGCATTCCGTTACGCCGTTTATTCTGAAGGGATCCTCCGCGAGTATGGCATCCAGCTCGGCTCTTTCATCTACGCTGAAAAGTATCGCGCCGCCGGTGCGCGGATTCCGGCGTCCGGAGAAGATGATCTTCTTACGCGCGTAATACCTGTCGAGAAAGGCGGAGTGCGCCGGCAGCCAGCGGTCCACCTCTTCGATATCCTTGACATATTTTGTGATGACTATGAACATGGCGAAGCCCCTCCTTCACGATGTATCACTTGGATATTATTTTTTGATCACCAGAAACAGGCTTGAATCATCCACCTCAAATATTTGCCATTCGCATCCCGTTGAACGCCCGATCTCTTCAAGAGTTCCGCGCGGGTGCGCCGTCGCGCGGAAGCCGTCTTTGCAGACGATGACGCCGTCTTTCGTCTTTTTCATATCCAATTCGCCCAGCAGGCCTTTGGCGGCCTGTTCCTTGAACCACGCGACCCTCTGTTCCCAGAATTTCGGATGATATGTGCTGAAATAGGCGGTACCTCCCGCTTTCAATACCTTCAGCACCTTGGCGGCGAAAGCCTCCGGCTCGTTCGCCCTTACCGCGGAGAGACCGTTCTGTAGACATAACGCGGCGTCAAACTGCCCGGGCATATCAAGGCGGTGCGCGTCCATGACCAGGAGTCCGGCGTTCTTCGTATTCTTGAGGTATTCCTTGCCGTAGGCGACGTTTTTCTCCGAAATATCGATGCCGGTCACGCTTTTGACGCCAGACGCGATCTCCCTCATGATCCGGCCATATCCGGCGGCAATTTCAAGGACGCAGTCACTCTTTTTCAGACGGCTCCGCACGAAGTCTATCTCTCTCTGCAGGTATTCGGCGACGCGCGGCAGCTTCGTCTCGTATACCTGGCGCAGCCTCTCCGCGTTGAGTCTCTCCGCATAATAGTTTAGATTTGCCACGCTGCCGCCTCACTTTCCTGAAAGCTATTTTTTATCGCCGCCGCCTGTCCTCAACGCCTCTGTTGGAACCGGCGCGCCGCGATATAAGATGCGGGGACGGGCGCCGTTACGGAGCCCCGTCCCCGTCAGAAAGTATTACCGTTTTGCCACAAGTTCGGTGAGGAACTTTTCGTCCGCGAGATAGGGCAGAGTGATGTGCTGCCCGGTGCGGCCGCCGTTGAAGGCCGCCGAGACTTCGAGCGCGCCGTCGTTCCGTGCCCAGGCGCGCCTTGCCACGCCGCTCATCACGTCCCAGTTCATCGCGCTCCTGATCGTTTCGTCGACGCGGTAAGAGCCGTCAAGCACGAGGCCGAAGCCTCCGTTGATCGATCTGCCTATACCCACGCCGCCGCCGTTGTGCAGCGCCACGAGGCTCATGCCGCGCGCCGCGTTTCCCGCGTAGCATAACGTCGCCATGTCGGCCATGATGTTGCTGCCGTCCTTGATGTTTGCCGTCTCGCGGTAGGGTGAGTCGGTGCCGGAGACGTCGTGATGGTCGCGCCCGAGCATCACCGGGCCGATCTCTCCGTTACGCACCATCTCGTTGAATTTGAGCGCAATGCGGATGCGTCCCTCCGCGTCCTGGTAGAGGATGCGGCACTGGGTGCCGACGACGAGCCGGTTTTTCTCCGCGTCGCGGATCCACGTCCAGTTGTCGCGGTCCTGGAAACGCCGGTTCGGGTCGATGCACTCCATCGCCGCCATGTCGGTCTTGTGCAGGTCCTGCGGCTCTCTCGAGAGGCAGCACCAGCGGAAGGGGCCGTAACCGTAGTCGAAGAGCAGCGGTCCCATGATGTCTTCCACATAGCTTGGGAAGATGAAGCCGTCATGGGTATCGGCGCCGTTCTTCGCCACCTCTTTGACGCCAGCGTCGTAGACGGCGCGCAGGAAGGAGTTGCCGTAGTCGAAGAAGTAGCTGCCGCGGTCTACAAGTATCTTTATCAGTTCAAAATGTTTTCTGAGCGTCCTGTCGACGAGCAGGCGGAATTTTTCCGGTTCTTCCTTGAGCAGCCGCGTGCGCTCCTCAAAGGTAATGCCGGCAGGGCAGTATCCGCCGTCATAGGCGGCGTGGCAGCTCGTCTGGTCGGAGAGCAGGTCGATGGCGACGTTATGGTCGACGGCATACTGCAGCAGATCGACGATGTTGCCGTGGAAGGCGATCGAGCTGACTTCGCCGCCGGCTGTCTCTTCCTTCGCCATCTTAAAGGCCTCTTCCGGCGACCCGGCGATCCTTCTGACCCACCCCTGTTCATGGCGCGTTTCGATCCGCGACAGATCCACTTCGGCGGTTATCGATACACAGCCGGCGATGTCCGCCGCCTTGGGCTGCGCGCCGCTCATGCCGCCGAGGCCGGAGGTGACGTAGAGCCTGCCTTTGAGTTCGCCGCCCTGCGCGCCGAACTTGATGCGGCCCGCGTTGAGGATCGTGTTGTAGGTGCCGTGGACGATGCCCTGCGGCCCGATGTACATCCAGCCGCCCGCCGTCATCTGTCCGTAATTCGAGACGCCGAGCTGCATCGCGCGGTGCCACTCCTCCTGATTGTCAAAGAGGCCGACCATCAGGCCGTTGGTGAGCATCACGCGCGGCGCGGTGGGGGATGATTTGAAGAGGCCGAGCGGATGGCCCGATTCAAGGACGAGAGTCTGGTCCGGCGTCAATATCTCAAGATATTTTTTTATCAGGAGATACTGCATCCAGTTCTGGCAGACCTGCCCCGTTTCGCCGTAGGTGACGAGCTCGTAGGGGTAAAGCGCGACGTCGAAGTCAAGGTTGTTGTCGATCATCACCTGAAAGGCCTTGCCCTCGATACAGCCGCTTTTATATTCGCCGATCGGCTTTCCGTATAATTTACCTTCGGGGCGGAAGCGGTAGCCGTAGATACGTCCGCGCGTGCGCAGCTCCTCAAGGAATTCGGGGGCGATCTCCGCGTGGTACTCTTCCGGGATATAGCGCAGCGCGTTCTTCAGCGCGAGCACCGTCTCCTTTTCGTTGAGCGTGTAAACGCGGTTCGGCGCGCGGCGGTACTGCGGATCAAACTCCTTCTTCCGCGGCAGTCCGTCGGGAAATTCCAGCCTGACTTTCATCGCGTCTTCAAGCGACCTGTTGTCCATCATCTTTATGACCTCCTGTAATACCTCCGCGGCAGAGGCGCGGGGATTTTTATTTTGGCTGCTCACAATCTAACCTCTGCGTATAAAATTTGTGTAAAATAGAGGCGCGGGTTTTCCCCGCTTGATTTCGCGGCGAATTGAATTTTTCGCGCTTTTGACAAATTTTTTATATTTATTTGACATCATAAATTAAAAATTTATTCATGGTCGGATAAAATTTGAGGATGGGGGAAAGAGGTTGAGATTGAAGCTGCATCTTCTCGGCGAGGCCTATATCGAGCTGGACGGCGAACGGCTGGCGATGCCCTTTAAAAAGGCGGAGGCCGTCGTCTTTTACCTTGCCGTCGAGGGCCGCCGTTCAAAGGAGCGGGTCAAGTGCCTATTCTGGGGAGACCGCGACGAGCGGCAGGCATCGGGCAACATGCGCAACGCCGTCTATCTGCTGCGGAAGACGCTGCCCCATAATTTTTCCGCCGAGCGCGGATATCTCAACCTTACGGATTTCGAGACCGACCTGGGCGGACTCGACCTCTCCGCCGAGATACCTTCCGTGGTATTCGAGGAGCCTCTTCTCGGTTTTGAGTCGGTGGATTCGGCCGATTTCTGCGAGTGGCTCGCCGGTTCGCGCAAGCGGATCAGAGACGAGGTCTCCGGCCTCCTGCGGACGCGGCTCGCCTCTCTCGGAAGCGAGGGGGCAGAGAGTGAGCGCCGCGGGATACTCTCCGCGCTACTTGAGCTCGATCCCTGCGACGAGGAGAGCATGGCCGGGCTGCTAGAACTTCACATAAAAGAGGGGCAGGCTGTCAAAGCCCTCTCCCTCTGCCGGACCTTTTGCGAAAGGCTGGAGAGGGAGCTGGGCGTGAAACCCGGGCTGCGGCTGCGCCGCCTTGAGCAGGAGCTTCTTGCGGAATCGCCGCGCGGCGGCGGTTCGGGACAATGTTTTTGCTGCCGCGACAGAGAGGTGCGTAAGATCATCGATATGGCGTCCGCTCCGGAGGGGCGTATGCCGCTCTTTTTCATACACGGAGAGGCGGGCGTGGGGAAGACGGCGCTCGTAAATTACGTTACGGAACTCCTGTCGGAGGAGAGGGGCGATGTCTTCTCCGCCTGCCCGATGTCGATCGGCGAAAAATTCCCCTACTCATCGTGGAACAATATTGCCGTGCGCCTTGTCGAGCGTTTCCGGGAGGAAAACATGGCGGTCGATGCGGGGACGCTCTCCGTCCTCTCGCGCCACTTCTACGGCATCTCCGGAGAGGATTGCCGCGGTACCCCGCTCATCCCTGAACGTGACATTTTCGCCGTGGGAAAGGCGCTTGCCGGACTTTCGGCCCGCCTGTACAGGGGCAAGCCGCTCTTTTTCATATTTGAGGATATGCACTGGTTCGACGCGCAGTCGCTTGACCTCTTGCGCGTCTTCCTCCCCGAGCTGCGCGTGCCGGCCGTGATCTTCATGACGAGCCGCCCGGAGAGCGCCGAAGCGATAATCAAGATGATCTATAACATAAAACCCGTCCCCGCGCGGAACTTTATGCAGATGCGCCTCATGCCCTTCACCGGCGAAGAGGTGCTGCGTTTTTGCCGTGCCTTTCTCTCCGACGAGGTGCTGAGGACGAGAGGCGCTGATTACTTCATGCGCGAGAGCGAGGGGATGCCGCTGCTTCTCGCCGAGATGGTGCGGATACTGCGCGGCAACAGCGGCGCCGAGTGCCGGGACGGCCTCAGAGGGCTTATCATGAGCCGGATGGACGAACTTTCGCCGCCGCAGCGCGAAATGCTCTCCGCGCTCTCCGTTTTCGGCGCTCCCGCGTCTGTCGAGGATCTCGCCATGCTCATTGGCGAAGACCCTGGGCTGATAACCGCCGACGCGGAAGAACTGCTGCGGCGGGGACTGATATGCGAAGTGAAGGAAAACGACGACTACTGCGTCGATTTTATCCACGTTAACGTGCGGGAGTGCGTTTACGACGCGATCCCCGGTTTTAAGAGGAAACAGCTGCACCGGCGTATTGCCGAAATATTGAAGCGGCACTATTCGCCCCATATATGGAGCCCCGCGCTCTCCGCGATGCTGCGCCATCATCACAGCATGGCGGGAGAAAAGAGGGCGGTCCTTGAGCAATATCTGCGGGAGATGAGCTTCCATATAAACCTGAACCACATCCTCTTCCCGATGATAAGGGACGCCGTCCTGCTAAAATGCTCGCTGCCCTTCAGCGGCAGGGAGGAGACGGAGGCCAAGTTCGGCAGGATACGCGATATACTCCAGAGCTGCGGAGCCGAGGAGGTCTCCGGAGAATCGGAGCTGCGCCGGCTTGAAGCCTCTTATCTCGAAATGTACGGCGGCTACAAGATCAACTGGGGCGAGTATGAACAGGGACGCCGCTTGACGGACTCCGCGCTGCGGATAGCCGAAGAGGGCGGCTATGACGAGACGGCGATGCACTGCCTTGAGGATATCGCGCACCACTACCTGCAGACCGACAGGAGCGCGGAGCTCGGCGCGGAGGGAAAGAAGATCCTCGCCCTCGCGCGCGGGCTGCGAAAGGAAAACCATGTCGGCCTCGCCCTGAGGCTGATCGGCATGGCGAGCCTGATAGAGGGGGACTATGAGGAGGCGGAAAGGATATTCCGCGAATCGATCAAGGTCTTTGAGGGGCTTGAGCTGACGGGGAAATTTTACACGCTGAACCTTCTCGCGCCCACCTGCTACATCGGAGAGATGCGCCAGTGGCGCGGGGAAAGCTCGTTTGCGCTGACGCGGTTTGAATACTGCATAGAGCGCTGCCGGCGGGCGGGGCTCTTCTGGGGACGCAGCCATTTCTGCGCGCACGCGGCGGACGCCGCGCTCGACCTCGGCGACTGGAAGCTCGCCGCCCGCTACATAGGCGACGGCGTCTCCCTCTTTGAAAGCTCGCGCGGCGGCCATTGCAGCTCTATCCTCTACAGCCTCAAAGCGATATGCGACGCGCGGCGCGGAGATTTTGGGGAGGCTGTGGCCTCTCTTGAAAAGGCCGACTTCCTCTCGGCGATCGGCAAAAAGAGCTGGTGCGCCGCCCAGTTTATGGCAAAGGGCTGGGTGGGCAAACTGGCGGCGGGATCGTCGCCGGCCGTCACAGACTATCTTGACAGACCCTGGGACTATTACGCCGAAGCCGCGGTAAAACTTTATGAGGATTTCGGGGCTGCGCACCGTGCCGAACGCATAAGAAAAGAGCTGGGGCTTTGACGGCAGCCATCTACGCCGTAGCCCGCGGCCTTTGTATGTGATACATGCGCTCAAAAAATTTTCGGCAGAAATACGACGCCGTCGCATTTCTGCCGAAAATTTAAATATCTCAACGAAGCGGCCGCTTTAAGCCCATTGGCGCTCCGTGGGAAAAATGGGTTTTTTATCTCATGAACTGGCGCGCGCGGCCTCTCTTCTCCAGAGCGGCAAGCGCGGCCTGGGGGTCTTTCATTTTGCTGAGGAAGATCATCGCCGCGATGATGTAGGGCTTGAAGCTGGCCTCTTTGTAGAGCGGCACGCGGTAGCGGTCGAATACGGAGCCCGCCACTTCGCCCTCTTTGCAGCTCACGCCGGAGATGTCGGCGGGCAGGCAGTGGAGGTAGAGAGCCTTGCCGTTTTTCGTGCTCCTCATCATCTCCTCGGTGCATTCCCAGTCTTTATGGTTAGCGTTCTGCGTGAGCAGCTCCTTTTCAAGGGTCTTGATCCCGTCAAAATCGCCGGCGCCGTAGAGGTTCGTGCGCTTTTCCATCGCCTTGAAGGGGGCCCAGCTCTTAGGATAGACGATGTCCGCGCCCTCGAAGGCCTCCGCCATATTATTCGTCTTGCGGAAGGAGCCGCCCGAGGCCGCGGCGTTCTTCTTCGCCACCTCTTCGACCTCTTCCATCACCTCATATCCCTCGGGATGGGCGAGCACGACCTCCATGCCGAAGCGCGTCATCAGGCCGATAACGCCCTGCGGCACAGAGAGGGGTTTGCCGTAGGAGGGGGAATAGGCCCAGGTCATCGCCACCTTTTTGCCCCTGAGGTTTTCCACGCCGCCCATCTCGCGGATGACGTGGAGAGTGTCTGCCATGGTCTGCGTAGGGTGGTCGATGTCGCACTGGAGATTGACGAGAGTCGGGCGCTGCTCGAGGATGCCGTCTTCAAAGCCCTCTTTGACGGCGTTGACGATCTGGTGCATATAGGCGTTGCCCTTGCCGATGTACATATCGTCGCGGATGCCGATGACGTCGGCCATGAAGGAGATCATGTTTGCCGTCTCGCGGACGGTCTCCCCGTGCGCGACCTGTGACTTGCCCTCGTCGAGATCCTGCACCTCAAGGCCGAGAAGGTTGGAGGCCGAGGCGAAGGAAAAACGGGTGCGCGTCGAGTTGTCGCGGAAGAGCGAGATCGCGAGCCCGCTGTCGAAGATACGTGAAGAGACGTTGTTTTCGCGCAGCGTGCGCAGCGCGTCGGCGACCGTGAATACCGCGTCGAGTTCGCCGCGCGTCTTCTCCCAGGTGAGGAAGAAGTCGTTGTTGTACATACCGGAGAAATCGAGCCCGTTCAGAGTGTTTATATATTTTTCCATAAGCGGCATTATATTATCCTCCTGATTTTTTATTTGTGGCTTATTTGCAATAAAGTTCCGGCAGCGCCGCGTAGACGGCGGCGCAGGTCACGAGATCCTGCTTCCATGTCTTTTCGTTCGGCGCGTGGGCCTGGGCCTCCGCCCCCGGGCCGAAGCCGATGCAGGGGATGCCGTTGCGCCCCATGATGGAGACGCCGTTCGTGGAGAAGGTCCATTTGTCCGTCAACGGCCGTGCCGTCCTCATGGCGAGAGTCTCCTCCGCGCCGACGCGCGCGGCGCCGTAAAGGTTTTTGTAGGCCTCTTCAAGAGCTCTGGTGACCTTGTGGTCCTCCGGGATGACCCAGGTGGGGAAGTAGCACTCGATGGGATAGACGAGTCCCTTGTAGGAGGGGCGGGAATATTCGTACATTGAGACTGTCACGTCGTCGCCGTATTTCCTGACCGCCGGCAGCGCGCGGATCTCGTCAAGGCAGCTTTCCCACGTCTCGCCCGCCGTCATGCGGCGGTCCAGGGAGACGGAGCATGAGTCGGCGACGGCGCAGCGGCTCGGCGAGGTGAAGAATATTTCGGAGACGGTGACGGTGCCGCGCCCAAGGAAATTAGCTTCGCGCCATTCGGGGTTGTATTTTTCTTCGAGCATCTTCGCGAGGCCCTTGACGGTTTTGTCGTCAGCGGCGTCGTTTTCGTTGAGGGCGCGTACGTCCTGAAGGATGTCGGCCATCTTATAGATCGCGTTGTCGCCGCGTTCGGGGGCCGAACCGTGGCAGGAGACGCCCTTTACGTCGACGCGTATCTCCATGCGTCCGCGCTGTCCGCGGTAGATGCCGCCGTCGGTCGGCTCGGTGGAGACGACGAACTCCGGACGGACTTTATCCTCGTTGATGATGTACTGCCAGCAGAGGCCGTCGCAGTCCTCCTCCTGCACCGTTCCCGTAACCAGCACGCGGTACTTGTCGGAGAGAAGCCCGAGATCCTTCATGACCTTGGCGCCGTATACCGCGGAGACGATGCCTCCGAGCTGGTCGCTGGCGCCGCGTCCGCCGATCTCCGTATCGTTCTCATATCCCTCGTACGGGTCGAACTTCCAGTTTGAAAGCTCGCCGAGGCCGACGGTGTCGATGTGGGCGTCGTAGCCGATGAGCGTCCTGCCGCCGCCCATGTAACCGAGGACGTTGCCCATCGGGTCGATCTCCACCTTGTCAAATCCAACCTTTTCCATCTCCTGGGCGATGCGCTTTACGACGCCCTCTTCGCCGCAGCTCTCGCCGGGGATCGCGACGAGGTCGCGCAGGAACTTTGTCATATCAGCCTTGCAGCCTTCGGCCGCTTTTTTTACCGCGTTGAAATCCATAATATACCCTCCTGACAAAAATATTGTTTATGTATCGAATATCTTTTGAAGCGCGTGTCCCGTTTATTTTTCGTTGGCGCCCTCCCAGACGACGCGGCGGTAATTCTCCGGGTCCGTATCCCCTTCGGTGGAGAAGAGGAGGATGCGTGATTTTTCATTGATGCCGAGCTTCCCGCGCAGCGGAGCCAGCCCCTCGTCGGTCATCAGCGAGTAGAGGAACCCGGCGGGCGCCGCGCCCGATTCGCCTGAAATGACGCGGGGGTCTCCCTTGATCGGCGCGCCGAGGACGCGCATGCCGTTTGCCGCCACCCAATCCGGTACCGAGACGAATACCGAGACTTTGTCCTTCAGTATCTGCCATGACGAGGTGTTCGGCTCGCCGCAGGCAAGCCCCGCCATGATCGTCTGCATGTCGCCGTCGACTATGCGGATGCCGCCGTCTCCGGCGCAGGCCGATTTGTAGAGGCAGTCTGCCTGGTCTGATTCGACGACGACGAAGGTAGGCGCCGCATGGGGATACTTATTTGCGAAGTAGCCGACGACGGCTCCCGCTAGCGAGCCGACTCCGGCCTGCACGAACACATGCGTCGGCGGTTCATTTGCCGCCTCTTCAAATTGCCGGTCCGCCTCCAGCGCCATCGTGCCGTAGCCCTGCATGATCCAGGCCGGTATCTCTTCGTAGCCCTCCCAGGCGGTATCCTGGACGATCACGCCGCCCGGCGTTTCGCTCGCGGCCTTTGCGGCTTTGCGCACGCAGTCGTCGTAGTTGAATTCCTCTATCGTCGTCACCGCGCCCTCTTTGCGGATATTGTCGAAGCGCGCTTTCTGCGAGCCCTTCGGCATCATTATCACCGATTTCTGGCCTAGCTTGTTTGCCGCCCAGGCGACGCCGCGCCCGTGATTGCCGTCGGTGGCGCTGAAGAAAGTGATATCTCCGGCCTCTTTTTTAAGCTCCGGCGAGGTGAGCACGTCGTAGGTGAGCTCTTCGATGGAACGTCCCGTCAGCTTTGAAATATAGCGCGCCATCGCGAAGGAGCCGCCGAGCACCTTGAAGGCGTTGAGGCCGAAGCGGTAGGACTCGTCCTTGACACACAGCTTGTCGATCCCATAGAGCTTTGCCAGCTCTTTCAGCTCCGCCAGGGGCGTCACCTTATACTGCGGGAAACTTTCGTGGAAGGCGCGCGCGGCCTTCACGTTGCAAAGAGCCATTATTTCGAGCTCTTTGTCCTCTGTCCTGGGCATTTTGTTCTCGATCCATTTGATACTATTCATATCAGCCGCTCCTTCGTAATATGGATTAACTTTCCGGTTCCATGGAATCTATATAGTTGTAAAGCGTGAACTTTGAGATCTTAAACAGCTTGCAGACGCGGTCGCCCGATTTGAGTATTTGAAAGGCTCCGTTGTTTTTCAGATATTGGACAGCCTTTATCTTATCGGCCTTTTTCATCATCGGCACCGGTTTTCCGACGTGCCGCACGGCGTTGTCGATCAGTTCGTCGAGCAGCTCGTTCACGTTCTGCGGGATGCGCTCCGGTTCCTCGCTTTGCGGCGCGACATGCAGAAAATTCTTCATCGTCGATTCCGCCATCGCGAACTTGGTGATGTCGTAGTTTATGCAGAAGATGCCGACCGGCTTCCCTCCATCGTCCCTTATATATATGGAAGAAGATTTTATCAGGCGTCCGTCGGAAGTTTTTGTAAGATAATCGTAATGGTCCTCAAGCTTCTCGGCCGGGGTTTTGAGGGCTTCAAGAACGATATGCGACGGGCCGCCGCCCACTTCGCGGTGGGTAACGTGTCCGTTCTCGATGGCGACGATCGTGTTGTCTCTGTTTTCGGACTCGAGGTCATGTATGACTATCTCACAATCTTCGCCGAACTGCGCGGCGAGTCCTTTTGCGAGTCGTTTCATGAAGTCTACAGCTGACGTATCCTGCATGTAATCATCTACTTTCAAGTTGGACTAAATTTATAATTACCTATTTTGTCTGTATGTATTGAATATAGCACAATAATTTCCGTAGTCAAGCATTTTTCTAAAAAATTTTTTGAAATTCTAAAAATTTTTTTGAAGAATCTATTGCTTTTCATTTTATATGTGCTAGAATCAAGTTGAGCAGATTGAAGCACAAAATAATAATGACAGACGAGCGTTCTTTTTACATAACATGAAATGCCGATATCTAAAAATTTTTTTTATGTTAACGTCAATACAATCATAGCACAGGAGGTTTCTGGCATGAGCGACCGAATGACTCCCATTCCCTTTGGGACATTGATGAATTGGATCCTTGCGGATATGAAAGACGATAAGGGTATCTTTGGCGTGCGTTTTCCGTACAGGGCTAAAGGGGCGGCGTTGGACTTTCTTGATGAGAAGATCGAAACGCCCTTCGGTCCGGCGGCGGGGCCGCACACGCAGCTGACCCAAAATATCGTCGCCGCCTATTTCGCGGGTTCGCGTTTTTTTGAGCTGAAGACGGTACAGACGCTTGACGGCGAGGACCTGCCGGTCTCCAAGCCGTGCATCGACGCGCGCGACGAGTGTTACAACGTCGAGTGGTCCACCGAGCTTCGCGTGCCGCAGGCGCTGGACGAATATGTCAAAGCCTGGTACATCTTGAAGCTGATCTCCCGGGAGTTCTCCCTCGGCGCGCCGGACGGATTCATGTTCAATATGAGCGTCGGCTATGATCTCGAAGGCATCCGATCCGAAAAGATCGACTCCTTTATTGAAGGGCTGAAGGATGCCGGCGAAACGGATGTCTGGAAAGAGTGCGAAAGCTGGACGCTCGCGAATCTGAAAAACTTCAAGAACATCGACGAAGGCTACGTCAAAGCCATCTCTCCCAGAGTCTGCGGCTCGATAACCCTCTCTACGCTCCACGGCTGTCCGCCGCAGGAGATCGAACGCATCGCCTCGTATCTTCTTGACGAGAAGAGGCTCAATACCTTTATTAAGTGCAATCCGACGCTTCTCGGATACGAATACGCCCGCGCGAAGATGGATGCACTGGGCTTCTCTTACATGCGATTCGACGACCACCACTTCCTTGACGATCTGCAGTACGCCGACGCCGTGCCGATGATAGAACGCCTCTCGTCAAAAGCGGCGGCCAACGGCCTAAGGTTCGGCGTAAAGCTGACTAACACCTTCCCGGTAGATAATCCCAACGACGTGATGGACGGCGATGAGATGTACATGTCAGGACGCGCGCTCTTCCCGCTGACACTTGAGACGGCGCGGCGTTTTTCGAACGACTTTGGCGGAAAGCTGCGCATCTCGTGGTCTGGCGGCGCTGATGCGGAAAATATTTCCTTGCTCTACGGCGCCGGCATTTGGCCGGTCACGATCGCCACCACTCTGTTGAAGCCAGGCGGTTATCAGAGGATGAAACAGCTTGCCGACGAGTATGACTCTCGCGGATGCGCGCCGTTTGGCGGCGTTGACAACGAAAAGATCAAAAAACTTTCGGAGCTGGCGTCGCTCTCCCCCAAATATAGAAAGCCTGCGAAGGCCGCTCCTGACAGAAAGATAAAGAGGCCCGTCCCCCTGACGGACTGCTTCATCGCCCCCTGTGAGGAGGGCTGCCCGATTAGGCAAAATGTGCCGGAGTATGTCAGGCTCGCGGGGGCGGGGCGATTTAAAGAGGCGCTCTCCGTCATACTTGATAAGAACCCGCTGCCGTTTATCACCGGCACGATATGCAGCCACCGCTGCATGAACGGCTGCACGCGCGGCTTCTACGACGAGTCGGTGGAGATACGCGCCGTCAAGCTCCTCTGCGCGGAAAAGGGGATCGCCGAAGCGATGAAAGAGCTCCCGCGTCCCAAAGCGCGGAGCGAAGCGAAGGCCGCGGTAATAGGCGCGGGCCCGGCCGGCATGGCGGCGGCGTTTTTTCTTGGCCGCAGCGGGATAAAGGCGACGGTCTTTGAGAAGAGCGACCGCTTTGGCGGCGTAGTCAGCCGCATCATCCCGGATTTCCGGATCGGCGCCGAGGCGGTAAACAAGGACCTTGATATCGTTTCGGCCTACGGGGCCGAATTTGTCGCCAACGCTCCGCGGTACAGCGTCGCCGAACTTAAAAAGGCCGGATATAAATATGTGGTGCTTGCCAACGGCGCCTGGAAGCATGGAAAACTCGAGCTTGACGAAGGTGAGACGACCGACGTCTTCGACTTTCTTGAAAGATTTAAAAACGGCGAGTGCGGCGAGCTGGGAGAGTATGTGGCGGTCATCGGCGGCGGCAACACGGCGATGGACGCCGCGCGCGCCGCGAAACGGGTCCCCGGGGTCCAGCGTGTCAGCCTCATCTACCGGCGGACAAAGGCCTATATGCCCGCGGACCTTGAAGAGCTTGAACTGGCGCTGAAAGATGGCGTCGTATTCCGCGAGCTGCTCGCGCCGAAGGCCTTCCGCGACGGGGCGCTCTTCTGCGCGCGCATGAGGTTGGGAGAGCCGGACGCCTCCGGACGCCGCCGTCCCGTCGAGACGGCGGAGACCGTCGAGATACCGGCGGACACGGTGATCACGGCGGTCGGCGAGGACGTGGAGAGTGAATTCTTCATCGGCAACGGTCTTGCCGTCGACGACAGAGGGCGTGCGGTCTGCGGAGAGGATACGTCCGCGAGCGCAGCCAACGTCTATGTCATCGGCGACGCGCGCCGCGGCCCGGCGACGGTGGTCGAGGCGATCGCCGACGCGAGGGCGGCCGCCGACGCGATAACGCGCGCGGAGGGGCTTGCCCCTTATGACGCGGCCGCGGCCGACAGCGGCAGCGCCGAATCGGCCTGTGCCAAGAAGGGGCTGCTTGCCGCTCCCGGCGAGCCAAAAGACGAGGCGAAACGCTGCCTCGAATGTTCCGTCATTTGCGAAAACTGCGCCGACGTATGCCCGAACCGCGCCAACGTCGTGGTGGACGACGCGGCTGGGCGTCCGCAGATCATACACGTCGACCTTATGTGCAACGAGTGCGGCAACTGCGAGACCTTCTGTCCCTGGAACAGCGCCCCGTATAAAGATAAATTCACCTACTTCGCCGGCGAGCGGGACTTTGCCGACAGTGAAAACTCCGGCTACGCGGCGGTGGAGGGCGGTTATCTGGTGCGGCTGGACGGAACGGAATACAGGGGCGGCAAAGAGTATCTTGCGGAAAAGCTTCCCGCCGAGGTGATCTCGCTCATTGCGGCGGCGGAGGAACATCTGCCTCTTGCCCAGGCGGAAGGAAACTCCCGCGTAAGGTAAAAAAAACAGCCCTGACTGCTAATAAAGAAGGGGAGAGTCACAAAATGGAAGAGTTATACAGTTTTACTGTGAACGGCAGAGTCTATGAGACCGCGCAGGATAAGCCGCTGCTGCGCTTTTTGCGCGACGATCTCGGGCTGCGTTCCGTAAAGGACGGCTGCAGCGAGGGCGCCTGCGGTACCTGCACGATCATCGTGGACGGCAAGGCGACGCGTTCCTGTATAATGTCGACGAAAAGGGCGGCCGGCAAGACTATAATCACCGTCGAGGGGCTCAGCGAGAGGGAAAAAGAGGCATTCGTCTATGCCTTCGGCGCGATGGGTTCCGTCCAGTGCGGCTTCTGCACACCGGGGATGGTGATGGCAGGCAAAGCTCTGATAGACCGGAGCCCGGCTCCTACGGAGGCGGAGATAAAACAGGCCGTCCGCGGCAATATCTGCCGCTGTACCGGTTATAAAAAAATCATCGAGGGAATAGATCTCGCCGCGGCGATACTGCGCGGCGACGCCGTGATAGAAGAGGCGCTTGAGGACGGTCGTTCCTTCGGCGTAGGCGAACGGGCCTTCCGCATAGACGTGCGCGAAAAGGTGCTCGGCTACGGAGAATATGTGGACGACGTCGTAATGGAGGGCATGGTCCACGCCTCGGCCGTTCGCTCAAGATATCCGCGCGCGCGCGTGCTTGATATAGACGCTTCGGAGGCGCTGGCGCTTCCCGGCGTGCTCGCCGTGCTCACGGCCGAGGACGTCCCCAACAATAAAGTAGGCCACATCCAGCAGGACTGGGACGTGATGATCGCCAAAGGGTGCGTTACCCGATGCGTCGGCGACGCTGTTTGCCTCGTAGTCGCGGAGAGCGAAGCAGTTCTCGCGGAGGCGAAAAAACTCGTTAAGATCGATTATGAAGAGCTTGAACCGGTGCGCGGCATCCGCGAAGCGATGGCCGCGGGCGCGCCGCCAGTCCATGAAAAGGGCAACCTTTGCCAGTCGCGCCACGTTACGCGCGGCGACGCGAAAAAGGCGCTGGCCGAATCGAAGTATGTCGTCACGCAAAGCTACAGCACGCCGTTCACCGAACATGCCTTTCTCGAACCGGAGTGCGCCCTCGCCTTTCCATACAAGGACGGCGTCAAGGTCTACACCTCGGATCAGGGAGTCTATGACACGCGCAAGGAGATCTCGATCATGCTCGGCTGGGAGCCGGAGCGGATCGTGGTGGAAAATAAACTGGTCGGCGGCGGTTTCGGGGGTAAGGAGGACGTCTCCGCGCAGCACATCGCCGTGCTGGCGGCGCTCGCCGTCGGCAGGCCGGTGAAGGTGAAATTTTCCCGCAGCGAGTCGATAGCCTTTCACCCGAAGCGCCACGCGATGGAGGGCACCTTCACGCTTGGCTGTGACGAAAACGGCATCTTCACGGGACTTGATTGTGAAATATACTTTGACACGGGTGCCTACGCCTCGCTCTGCGGCCCGGTGCTTGAACGGGCCTGCACCCATTCGGTTGGCCCTTACTGTTACCAGAATACCGATATCCGCGGCTTCGGATACTATACGAACAACCCGCCGGCGGGAGCCTTCCGCGGTTTTGGCGTCTGCCAGAGCGAATTTGCCCTGGAGTGCACGATAAACCTGCTCGCGGAAAAGGCCGGCCTTTCCCCATGGGAGATACGCTACCGCAACGCGATCGAGCCGGGAAAGGTGCTTCCCAACGGGCAGATAGCGGACCGTTCTACCGCCCTTAAGGAGACGCTTGAGGCGGTGCGGGAGGCTTATGAAAAGAACGCCGGACACGCCGGCATCGCCTGCGCGATGAAAAACGCCGGCGTCGGCGTCGGCCTCCCCGACAAGGGGCGCGCAAAGCTCGCAGTTCGCGGCGGCGTCGTCGAGATCTACGCGGCGGCATCGGATATCGGGCAGGGCTGCGCGACGGTATTCGTCCAGATGGTGGCGGAGGCGACCGGCCTGGGACGGGCGGAGATAAGGAACCTCGGCAGCAATTCCGAGGTCGCGCCGGACTCGGGGACGACCTCGGGCTCGCGCCAGACGCTGATCACCGGAGAAGCTGTGCGCATGGCGTCGGCTGAGCTGCGTGAGGCGATGCGCGAGGCCGGAGGAGACCTCTCAAAGCTTGAGGGCCGTGAATTCTTTGCGGAATATTTCGAGCCTACGGACCCGCTGGGCTCGCAAAAACCATATCCGAAGAGCCACGTTGCCTACGGCTTCGCGACCCATGTCGTCGTCCTCGGTGACGACGGCCGCGTGAAGGAGGTCTACGCGGCGCACGATTCGGGGAAAGTCGTCAACCCAATCGCGATACAGGGGCAGATAGAGGGCGGCGTATTGATGGGGCTCGGTTACGCGCTGACGGAAAATTTTGACCTGAAAGACTGTGTGCCGCAAAATAAATACGGCACGCTGGGACTCATGCGCGCCGATCAGATACCGGATATAAAGGCGATCTACGTCGAGAAGGAAGAGCTGCTCGACGTCGCCTACGGGGCGAAGGGCATCGGTGAGATCAGCACCATCCCGACCGCGCCGGCCGTGGCTGGCGCATATTATGCCGTGGACCGCATATTCCGCACGAAGCTGCCGCTGGAAGAAACTCCCTACAGCAGGAGGAAAAAATAAAAATCCTGCCTGTTGACAATATCCTGAATTCCTATATAATATTCCCCGTTCGGCCCAATTGGGGTATGGTGCAACGGCAGCACGCCTGACTCTGGATCAGGTAATCGAGGTTCAAATCCTTGTACCCCAGCCACAACATTGCGATGTGGTCCCTTCGTCTAGGGGCCCAGGACGGCGGGTTCTCAGCCCGTTAACAGGGGTTCGAATCCCCTAGGGACTGCCAAATATAAACGAAAAAGGACCGCCGGGAAGGCGGTCCTTTTTCGTTTTCGCGGCAGGGCTTGGAAGGCTGGCGGACAATGATTTTTTGTTCCCGCATAAAAACATTGCCAAAAAAATCTGAATAGCTAACATAAAACTATAGCTCAATATCAGAACTCGTGATACGATAATATATTGGAGGGGAGTTGTGTTAATGGCTGATCCCGAAAAGAAGAAGGGTAATACACGTAAACGCAGGGTCAAAAATGCCGACCTTTTTGTCTGTCCGCTTGGAGGAATGGGCGAGATCGGCAAGAATCTGACGGTATTCGGCTATGGCGACGATTACATCATAGTTGACTGCGGGCTTAAATTTCCGGAGGAGGATATGCTCGGAATAGATTTTGTGATTCCGGATGTAGAATTTCTCATGGAGAACAAATCAAAAATAAGGGGTATCTTCATCACCCACGGACACGAGGACCACATAGGCGCGCTGCCGTTCGTACTGCCGCGCATCGACGTTCCCGTATATTGTTCCAGGCTTGCCGGCGGCCTCATAGAGAACAAGATGCTCGACGCGAAGACCGGCTACGTCCCGGAATTTCATTACATCTATCCGGGCGACAGGATCAAGGCCGGCTGCTTTGAGGTGGAGTTCATCCAGATGTGCCACTCGATACCGGATGCCAACGCCCTGGCGATCTACACGCCGGCCGGCGTGGTCGTCCATACCGGCGACTTTAAGTTCGACCCCACGCCGATAGACGGCAACCGTTCGGACTACAGCGCCCTTGCGCGCCTTGGCGACGAAGGAGTGCTTCTCCTGATGTCCGATTCCACGAACGTTGAAAAACCGGGAGCCACGCCCTCGGAGAAGATGATAGGACAGACCTTCGAGCGCCTATTCCGCCTCTATAAGGACAGGCGCATCGTCGTGGCGACCTTCGCGAGCAACCTCAACAGGTCCCGCATGATAATCGCGACCGCCGCGCGCTTCAACCGCAAGGTGGTGCTGGTAGGACGCAGCATGATCGCGAACGTGGAGCTAGCCGAGAAGCTGGGCTACCTCGACATACCGGAGGGCATCATTATTTCTCCCCAGGAGGCCGACCATCTTCCCGACAACCGCGTCGTCGTCCTGACGACGGGGAGCCAGGGAGAGCCGTTCTCAGGACTTGTGCTGATGAGCCGCGGAGCGCACCGCCAGGTGAGGCTTGGGTCCAAAGACCTTGTGATCATCTCCGCTACGCCGATCCCCGGCAATGAAAAACTGGTCAGCCAGACGGTCAACCGCCTCTTTGGCTGCGGCGCGGAGGTCATCTACGAGCGCGACGAGAAGATACACGTCTCGGGACACGCCTCCCGTGACGAGCTCATGCTGATGATGAGCCTTACGCGGCCGAAATTTTTTGTCCCCTGCCACGGGGAATACCGCCATCTGGTGCGCCACGCGCAGCTCGCGAAGGAGATGGGCGTGGCCGCGAAGAATATTTTTATCCTTCAGAACGGAGACCTTCTCAAATTCAGCGGCTCCGCGAGGGCGGAGATAACCGGCCATGTGCAGGCGGGCCCCGTGCTCATTGACGGCGTGGTCTTAGGTGAGTTTGAGGGCAGCATTCTGCGCGAGCGCCGGGAGATGGCGGAGAACGGCCTCGTCGTCGTGTCGGTGTCGTTGGATAAAAATATGCGTCCGGCGGCTCCGGTCCAGATACAGACGAGAGGAAGCGTCTATTCCGCGGATGACGGCAGCACCTTCCGCGAGCTTGAGGGCGCGGTGCTGAGCGCAGTGACGCAGTTCGCGCGCATACCGGGGGCTAAGAGAGAGACGCTGCCGACCGAGATACGAAAGAGGATCCGCGAGGTATTTGCGAGGAGTTCCCGCAATTATCCCACCATCATTCCTCTGGTCTCATATATATAGAATTCAGATTATGCGGCCTTAAAGCCGCATAAAAATTGAGGAGAGATTTTATATGTCTGTAAGCGCTGTTCTTCAGGTATTAGCTGGTGTGGGAATTCTCATTTATGGCATCATCATTATGGGGGATTCCCTGCAGATAATCGCCGGAGACCGTCTCAGAAAGCTGATCGGATCACTTACCGGCACGCCGATCAAGGGCATGTTGGTGGGAACTTTGGTCACGTCCATTCTGCAAAGCAGCAGCGCCACTACAGTCATGGTAGTCAGTTTCGTCGACGTCGGTTTCATGACCCTGACGCAGGCGATCGGAGTCATACTCGGAGCGAATATCGGTACGACCGTCACGGGGCAGCTGATCGCTTTTGACATCACTAATGTCGCCTACCTCTGCGCCCTGGTGGGAGCCGCGATCTGCATCCTCTGTCACAAAAAGCGCCGCAAACAGATAGGCGTCGGAATAATCGGCTTCGCGCTCCTATTCATCGGGATGAATATGATGCAGGAGCCGCTTACTTTTTTGAAGGATCGCCCCGACCTTCTGACGGCCTTTGGCAGCCATCCTGGGCTTGCTTTCATGGCCGGACTCATAATCACGCTGATCGTGCAGTCGAGTTCGGCCACAGTCGGCCTGACGATGGCGGTCGCGGCCCAGGGGGTCATTCCGCTGCAAACGGCGATCGTGATCATCCTCGGGGACAATATCGGCACGACGATAACGGCGGTCATCGCCTCCATGGGAGCCAATCGCGCGGCGAAACAGGCGGCGGCGGCGCATGTCATGATAAAGATATTGGGGACGGCGGCCATTCTGATGGTTCTGCCGATGTATACGATGCTCATCGAGCTGACGGCTACGACCATCTCGCGCCAGGTGGCGAACGCGCATACTATATTCAACATCATTATCGCCTTTATGTTTCTGCCCTTCGTTTCGCAATATGCTAAGTTCATCCGCAGAATCATCCCGGACGACAAGAACGCGGTTGCTACCGGGACCATCTACCTCAATCCCGTGCTGATCACGGCCTCCCGCGCCGCCGCGGTCGACGCGGTCCGCAAGGAGATGATACGCCTCGCCTGCCTGACGCTGCAGATGATCGATAATTGCCGCCGGATACTTATTGAGAACAACGAAAAACTTGTCGACGACGTCGGACGTACGGAACTCAATGTCAACGAGATGACCCACGAGATAGTCCGTTACTCGACGGAGACGGGGCAGACCGGTCTTTCGACGGACCTTTCCCTGCTGCTTAACTCATGCACGAACGCCGTGGGAGATGTGGAGAGGATCGGAGACCACGCGACGAACCTTGTGGAGATGTATCAGTATCTTCAGGACCATAAACTTTCATTGTCGCGGATGGCGCTCGAAGAGGGCAACGAGATGTTCGAACTGGTCATCTCAGCGCTGACGAAGAGCATCCAGGCCCTCGAGGATGAAGATCCCGCGCTTGCGAAAGAGGTCCTGGCGCTTGAGGAACGCATAGACTACATGGAAAAGACCCTGCGCGCCCAGCACATAGCGCGGCTCAACGCCGGCGGCTGCAGCCCGGGAGCTGGTGTAATATTTATAGATATATTAAGCAATCTTGAACGCGTGGGCGACCACGCCAACAACCTTGCGATGGTGGTCTTCGATATAGAGAGGCTTCACCATAGCACAAAAACAGCAAAAGTGTGAGGTGCCATATAATGAATATTGATGTGATAATTCTCGGTTTCGTACAGGGCTTTACAGAATTTCTGCCGGTCAGCAGCTCCGGTCATCTGGCGCTTGCCAAGATATTTCTGGGGATAGAGCTGCCGCCGCTCAACTATGACCTGGTGCTGCACGTTTCGACGACGCTTGCCACGATATTGTTTTTCTGTACGGATATCTTCACGTTTCTCGCGCAGTGGTGCGCCGGATTCACAAACGCCGAAGCCAGAAAAAAAACCGGCTGGCACATAGGCTGGGCGGTGATCGTCGGTACGATCATAACGGGAGTGATCGGATTTGCGCTTAAGAACTTTGCGGAGGAGGCCTCGCTCAATTCTCTGATGGTCGGCATCGGGCTAGTCGTTACCGGCATTCTGCTCGTGGCTTCCCGCTGGATACGCGAGGGATACGGCAGGGTGGCGCTGATGGACGGCGTTTACGTGGGGATCGCGCAGGGGCTTGCGGTAATGCCAGGCATCTCGCGCTCCGGCATGACCATCATGGCGGGGCTCGCCGCCGGGCTTTCAAAGGAATCGGCCTTCCGCTTCTCCTTCCTTCTGTCGATCCCGGCGATAATCGGCGCCACGCTCATACAGGCGCTTGAGATCGGCGGATGGCATAATTTTGCTTCAACGCTGCCCCCAGGATGGTTTTTCGGCGCGGTCTGCGCCTTCGCCAGCGGCCTGCTTTCGCTCTTTATCCTTAAAAAACTCGTGATCGCCTCAAAGTGGTGGTTTTTCGGCATATACTGTCTTATCGCGGGACTTTCCGCCATCGGCGTGACGTATCTGGGAGCGTGGTAAAAATGTCGTTCATCAAAAATTCATCGATCCGCTGGGGCGTCATATTGCTCTGTATGATACTGGGTACCTGGCTGGGGTTATTTTTTCAGCGCTTTCCCGCGACTTCGGTGCTTTTTGCCAACGTCGTCGATTTTACGATAGACATTCGCCAGATAGACCTGGTGATGGTGCGTATCGGCTTCCTCTTCGCGCTGAAGCTGAACCTGGGAACTCTGATCGGCGCTATCACCGGCATCGTAATAACGCGATGATCGGCAAACTGATACTCGCCTCCGGGAGCCCCAGGCGGCGCGAACTTTTAGCCGGCCTGGGCTGGAACTTTGAGGTGATCCCCTCAAACATAGCTGAAAAGACGAAGGCGGGCGAACCTCCCGCGGCGCTTGTGAAGCGCCTTGCCGACGAGAAGGCTTCCGATGTCGCCTCCCGCTGCCCAGGGAACTGGGTGCTCGGCGCGGACACGGTGGTCGCCGTCGATGACAAGATCCTCGGCAAGCCGCGCAGCGTGGAGGAGGCCGCCGCTATGATCGAAGAGCTCTCCGGACGCACCCATTCCGTATTTACCGGCGTCGCGCTGCTTGCCCCGGACGGACGAAGGCTGGTCCGGGCAGAGGAGACGCGCGTCACCTTCCGGCGTCTGTCAAAAGAGGATATCGACGCCTATATCGCGCTGGGGGAGAGCATGGACAAGGCCGGAGGCTACGCCGTCCAGGAGAGGGGAACTCTCCTCGCGGAGCGTATCGACGGATGTTATTTCAATGTCGTGGGGCTTCCTCTCTTTTGCGTCAGCCAAATGTTTGCGGATATGGGAATAGCGCTTTCGGCGCAATGGAGGTATAAGGATGAATAAAATAAACAAACGCACTCTGCTTTACGCCGCTCTGCTGCTCGCCATGCTGCTGGCGCTGGCGGGTCTGGCCGCGCGGCTGCGCGCGGAAAACGCCAACAAGACCGTCGCCTTTATTACGGAATATAAGGACATAGCCTCGCTTGCCTATCAAAACGCGGAGAGCCCGCTGGCGGTGTGGCATAAGGTAAACGACCTCGGCGTCATGGGCGTCGCGGTCTCGGAATATACCGGAGACGAACTTGCGATCCATAATCCTCTGCCACTGCGTTTCGGCTCCGCGGCCTTATTGCTTGACGCCGAAGAGGCGGAAAAGATGCCTAACAGGGCAGTTCTGCGCTACCCTGCAAAGCTCCGGTACGCCGATGTGCTCTATAAATATATAAAGATCAAGCTCCCCGCCGCCGAACTTGTTTCGGGCGCCGAATACAACTGCATACTGCTGCCCGGTACGGTCGAAGAGTTTAAGTTTTCCTCTTTTGTCCCGGATATGGGCGCGCTCGAATTTGCCTCGAAAAACAACATAGCGGTGCTTTTCCGCCCCGGCCCCTGTACTCCCGCCTCCGGTAAAACTACCGCCGAAGCGTTTCTGTTTCTTACGGACAACTTCAGGCAGATAAAGAACATAATACCCTCGGGGCTGATCGCTCCCGGGTATCCGGAGATCGGGCCTCTGGCCAAAGTTATGAAAGATAAAGGGATAACGCTCTCGCAGGTGGAGTTCATAAAGCAGATAGGCGTGCCGCAGTTGGCCGTCAAGGCGGGGGAACTTGTCATTCCGATGCACAGCTTGACGCGCGACGAGATAATCTCCCGCAATATAAACCGCGGTTCGATAGCCGACCGGTTCATCAGGGCGGTCCATGAGCGTTCCATCCGTTTCATCATGGTGCATCCGTATGATCTGCAGATGGGCGGCCGCCTGGAGATATTCACGCAGGACCTTGCCTCCTACAAAGAGGCGCTGGAGGCGCGCGGTTATCGTATGGGCTGGCCGGAACCTCTGCCGGCCTGGCCTGCGCCGGCAGCCGGAGCCGCGGCCTGCGGCCTTGTGATAATTTTTACCCTCTGGTTCTACTGCTCACGGCTTGCAGGTACTGAAAATGGCGGCGTCAAGCCGGCACAGGCTCTGATTCTGTTTATCGCCGCCTTTCTGCTTGGCGGGGCCATGTGGAAGATATCGCTGGCCGCCAAACTGCTTGGCGGACTCTGCGGCGCGCTTGCCGCCGCCGAAGGCGCGATGACGGCGCTCGAAAGTTCCAACCGGCGTATCCGCGGTTCGGTCATCGGCCTTCTGATCGTGATGGCGGGGGGGCTGTCGATCGCCTCTTTCTATGGCACCTCGGCCGCGGCGCTGCGGCTGACGCCCTTTTCCGGCGTTAAGCTTACGCTGCTGCTGCCGCCGCTGCTGCTGCTCTTCCATGACCTCACACGGCGGGTCCATCCGGAGACGGCGGGAGAGATCATGGTACGTCCCGCGATCTGGGGCGAGCTGGTGCTGATCGGGATCATGATGCTTGCGCTGCTCGTGATGGCGCTGCGCAGCGACAACGTCTCTAATGTTCCGGCTCTCGAAGTGGCTTTCCGTGATTTTATGGAGCGCGTGATGGTCGTGCGTCCGCGTACGAAAGAATTCCTTATCGGATATCCGGCGCTCGTACTTTACTGGTACCTGGTGCGCAACAAATATATCCCTCACTATCGCGAGGCGGTGCGCATAGCGGCGACGCTTGCCTTTTGTTCGGCCGTCAATACCTTCTGCCACTTTCACACGCTTCTCTACCTCAGCGTCATCCGCGTGCTTAACGGATGGTGGCTTGGTTTGCTGCTTGGCGTGGTCGGCGTGGCGGCGCTCCACTTTATGCTTATCCCGCTTTGGCGGAGACTTTACAAGAGCCTTTAGCTCTGCCGGAAGATATCGTTGAAAAAAGATTTTGACGTCCTTCTCCTCGGTTATTACGGCTTCGGCAACCTCGGCGACGAGCTGCTTGCCGAGGCTTCCGTCCGCCTTCTGCGCGAATGCGGAGTGGCGCGCGAGAGGATAGCGATCCTTTCGGCCGCGCCGCCCGACAGTGAAAAGCGGCTTGGCATCAGAGCTTTCAACCGCTGGAAGATTGGCGAAATGTCGGCTGCCTGTTCAAATAGCCGGACGCTTCTGCTGGGCGGAGGCGGGCTTTTTCAGGATGCCACCAGCCTGCGTTCATGTCTCTATTATTATGCGGTGATGTGGGCCGCGAAAATGAAGGGAATGAAGATATGGGCCGCGGGGCAGTCAATAGGGCCGCTTAACTCAAAAGCGTCACGCGCCGTCGCGCGCCGGGCCTTTTCGCTTTGTTCATACATAAGCGTGCGCGACGGTCGTTCGCTGAAGATGGCTGAAGAGCTTGGCATCAGCGCGGAGCTCACGCCTGACCTGGCGATGTCTTTCGCTCCTGAAAGGAGCTCGGCGAAAGAGCCTGTGGTCCTATTTAACGCGCGTCCTGGCTACGAGGGCCTGGCGCTGACGGCGGCGAAGAGGTGCCGCGAACTGGCTGAGGCAAACAACTGGGAGGTGCTGGGCGTCGCCCTTGCCGGCGAAGATGCCGCGGAAATCGATAGGCTGAGGTCCCTGCAATATATAAAAATCCGAGATATAATAACTGTGAGAAACATCGAGGAGTTTTCGGCGGCTGCCGCCGGAGCGTCTGGAGCGGTGGGCATGAGGCTGCATTTTTTAGCGCTCTGCCTCCTTGCGGGAGTTCCGCTCGCCGGCTGCGCGTATGATCCTAAGGTTTCCGGGTTTTGTATGCGTTATAATATTGAAACTATAGGCGAGGGCCCCGTAGGCCTCGGCGGATGCGGCGATGATACCGTTCTGCGCGAGGCCCGTTTGGCGGTACGCGAGAATTTTGCGGCGGGGCTGCGCTCTGTTTTGGGTGATATAAATGGATGACAAGAGAATTGAAGAGCTTAAATCAATAGCCGCCGAGGTGCGGAAGGACATCCTGCGCATGGTGGGGTTGGCGCGCTCCGGTCCCTTTGAAACATCTATCTCCGCGGCGGATCTGCTCGTTTATCTCTACTGGGAGGAACTTCTTCTTGTTCCCGCCGAACCGCGCCGGGAAGACCGCGACCGTTTTGTGACGGACATTCCCGCCGCCGTTCCGGCCCTGTACGCCGTATTGGCGCGGCGCGGTTTCTTTGAAAGGGAACATCTGTGGCACTATCGCCGCCTCGGGGCGATGCTCCAGGCGCTGCCGGATTTTAAAAGGACGCCGGGGATCGACGCGCCGTGCCTCGCGGTTCAGCCGGCGGTGGCGATGGCCGCCGCGCTGGCTGAGGAACTTGCCGGCAAAGAGGGTAAACCGCGCGTCGTATTTTTGACCGCCGACCTCTCCTTCGAGTCGGAAGAATTTATCGGCGAGATGAAGTATATCGGCCGCCGCCGTATACCTAACCTTCTGAGCGTGATCGCTTCGCGCGGAGCGGAGGCTGACGGCGGCAGCCGGATCAGCGAGGACAATATGGAGACGCTCTCATCCTGCGGATGGCGCGTCAGGCGGGCCGTTTCGGAAGATTTCCGTTCTCTTGAGGAGGCCTGCGATTCTTTTGACTACAGCGGCGGCGGTCCCAAGGCGCTCTTCGTCTCTACCGTGGGCGAACTCGGCCTTTCCGTATCCGACGCGGGCCGCTCGGAGGCCGCGCACTCCTTGAGCATGAGCGAGCTGGATCAGGCATTGGAAGAACTGGAGGTAAAGTCCAATGGGCACTAACGAAAAAATATCGACTTTCGCGGCCTTCTGTGAACTTATCACGGAATACGCGCTTATCAATGAGGATTTTGTTCTGCTGACGACCGATGAGGTGACTGAGACGGAGCCGTTTGAGAGACTGCCTCAGGAAAAGTTCATCAGAACTGGGTCACGGGCGGAGAACGCGCTAATGCGGGCCGCCGGCCTCGCGATCGCCGGGAAGAAGCCGTGGCTGGTCGGCCGGGTCGCCGAACTTGTGGGGCGCGGCTACGCGCATATACGCGAAGCTATCGCTCTGCCGAAGCTTCCCGTCCGCATAGCGGCGCTGAACGGCGGCCTCTCGTGCGCCCATGAGGGAGCTTCCGTCCAGCTGCTGGAGGATCTTGCCCTTATGCGCACTATCCCCAACATGAACGTCTTTATTCCATCAGACAGAGCAGCACTCAAGGGTATCATCAACAGGAACGAAAACACCGAGATGCCGTTTTATATGCGGCTGGGCTGCACGCCTGCGCCTATCCTTGACGATTCCTACGGTGAATCCTTCCGGCTGGGCGGCGCACGCATACTGCGCGGCGGGACCGGCGTCACGATCTGTGCCTGCGGGATCATGGTCGGCGAGGCCCTGCTTGCCGCGGAGCAGCTCGAACGCCAGAATATCAGCGCCGAGGTCATCGACTGCTACAGTTTGAAGCCCTTCCCCGAGAGCGTCCTGCTCTCGTCCGTCC
This sequence comes from Cloacibacillus evryensis DSM 19522, assembly GCF_000585335.1. Classification (NCBI taxonomy): domain Bacteria; kingdom Thermotogati; phylum Synergistota; class Synergistia; order Synergistales; family Synergistaceae; genus Cloacibacillus; species Cloacibacillus evryensis. The sequence goes on along the minus strand of NZ_KK073872.1, from coordinate 1,839,027 downwards.
GCAGGACCGGCTGCTGCGTCGTGGCCGAGGAACACAGCAATATCGGCGGACTATTCGGCGCCGCCGCAGAGTGCCTCGGCCGGACATATCCGGTGCCGCTGCGCTGTGTCGCGGTGGAGGATCAATTTGTAAACAGCGGTACTCCCGAAGAGCTTCGCGAGTACTACGGACTGACTTGGAAAGAGATAGCTGACGCGTCCGCTCAGGCGTGGGCGCTGCGCAGGAGGTAATTGAAATATGGACATAAAGTTTTCCGGCGTCACAAAGATATTTGAGCCGGACATCGTCGCGCTTGAAGATGTGTATCTTAACATAGACCGCGGAGAATTCGTATACCTGGTGGGTGAGACCGGGTCCGGCAAGACGACGCTTATGCGCTGCATCTTCCGCGAGGTCGTCCCATCCAGGGGGCATATCAGCGTGGGCGGCCGCGCGCTGCGAAAGATAGGCCGCTTTGAGCTGGCCCTATTCCGCCGCGATATAGGCATTATATTTCAGGACTTCGCCCTGCTGCCCAACATAACGGCCTTTGAGAACGTCGCGTTCGTCCTCGAGGTGATGGGCGTGCCCTATAAAGAGATCGAAGAGCGCGTTGCGGATGTGCTGAAGACCGTCGGCATCTGGCGGAGGCGGAACCTTTACCCGCCGCAGCTTTCCGGCGGCGAGCAGCAGCGCCTCGCCATCGCGCGCGCGATCGTCAACGAGCCTTCGCTGATACTGGCGGACGAGCCGACGGGAAACCTGGACAGCCATACGGCGGATGAGATCATGCAGCTGATGCTGGATATCAACGCCGCCGGAACGACCGTAATAATGGCGACGCATAATCAGCTGCTCGTCAATACCTACAGGCACCGCGTCATTGAGATAAGACGCGGGCGCGTGATCCGCGACGACAAGGAAGGAGGCTATGAGGCTGATGTCACGTATTAAATATATTCTGAGAGACGGCTGGAGGCTGATATGGCGCCATTTCGGCATGAGCCTCCTTACGGTATTCACCGCAATGTCCGTGTTCTTTGTGATAGGAGCGACGATGCTCTTTATCCTAAATATAAGGAACGTCATCGGCACGATGGAAAACCAGCTTTCGATACAGGCCTATATGAAACCGGATACGGATCTTGAGGCCGCCGCGAAGAGCATAAAAGCGATGCGTAATGTGAGAAGTGTTAAGGTGATCACAAAAGAAACTGCCCTGGAACGCCTGCGCGCGCGCCTTGGAAACCAGGCGAACGCGGTGACGCTGCTTGGAGCCAACCCCCTGCCGGCGAGCATCGAAGTGCGAGTGAGCCGCGCCTCCGAGGTCTCGGATACTGCGCGAATGCTGATGGCGGTCCCCGAGGTGGACGATATCGTCTACGCGGGCCATGTCGCCGAGAAGCTTACGCGCCTCTCGACCTTTGTCGAGCGCTTCTCGCTCGTGATGCTCATCGTCGCTCTTGCCGCGAGCGGCGTGGTCCTCTTCAACACGATCCGGATAGCGGTCTATTCCCGCGCCGAGGAGATAGATGTGATGATGAAGGTGGGCGCGACCGCCACCTACGTCGCCTTCCCCTTCGTCATTCAGGGATTCCTCCTTGGCCTGACGGGGGCGCTTGCCGCCTCCGCGGCGCTGGGATACTCTTATTTCAGGGCGGTCGCGTGTTTGAAAGATATGCTGCCGTTCCTGACCTTTATCGAGTCGCCGCGTCTTCTCGCCAACCTGAGCCTGGTGCTCATCTGCTGCGGGACGGTGGTAAGCCTCTTTGCCAGTTTGATCGCCGTGGAGAAATTTATCAGGAAGGCGGCCAAGCCGCTCTAGCAGCGCCGCGGTAATCGTTATGGGCATCCATGCAAAAATAATCCGGCTGATAGCGCTCTTTTTCGTCGCGGTGCTCTTCTGCGCCCCGCTGCCGGCTCTGGCGGCGGCGAAGACGGCGGCCGAGATAGAGGCGGAGATAAAACAGCAGGAGCGCGAGTTCCAAAAGATCCAGAGCCAGATGTCGAAGGTAAACAAGAATATCAAAGAGAAGCAGCGTCAGGAAAAGAACGTTGCGGAGCAGATAGGCGTGCTGAGCCAGAAGATAACGGTGACGCAGCAAAAGGTCAACGTCGTCAGCCTCAAGATGAGAAAGGTCCAGAACAATATATTCGTCCTTTCGAACAACATAAAGGAGGCCAATAAAAATATCGGCGCCGCGCAGGAGATACTGAAAAAGCGGCTGGTAAACATATACAAATACGGAGGGGTCGCCGAGTTCAACCTCCTGCTCTCCTCTCAGGGAGCGGAGGACGCGCTCGCGAATTCCTACCTGCTCGGAAAAATCGCGGAACAGGATCAGAAGCTCATCAACGACCTGGTCGAGCAAAAACGACGCCTGACGATGACGCAGGAGGAGCTGCGCAAGGAGCACCTGCGCCTCAAGGGGCAGAATAACGACCTTAAACAGCAGAACAAAGAGCTGAAGAGCGCCGCCGACGAACGAAACGAACTGCTCTCCAAGGTCCGCAGGGACAAGAAGCTGTTCATTGCGCAGCAGGCGGAGCTGCTGAGGGCCTCGCAGGAGATGCAGGCGGCGATAAAGAAGCTGCTTGCCGAGAAAAAACGGCTGCGCGACGAAGCCAACCGAAAGAAGGGCAAACCATCCACTCCGACGCCGAACTATTATAAGGGCGGACGACTGGCATGGCCGGTGCAGGGAACGATAAACAGTCCGTTCGGCACGCGTATCCATCCCGTCTTCAAGACGAAGATCACGCATACCGGATTGGATATAGGAGCGCCTAAAGGTACCCCTGTCAAGGCCGCCGACGCGGGAGAGGTCCTTTACACCGGCTGGATGCGCGGCTACGGCCAGGTCGTGATCATCGATCACGGCGGAGACCTTACCACAGTCTACGCGCACCTTTCAAAAATAGATACGGCGGAGGACGCGAAGGTAACGCGTCAGACCGTGATCGGGCGCGTAGGTTCCACCGGCGTCGCCACCGGCAACCACCTCCACTTCGAGGTGCGCGTGAACGGCAACGCGGTGGACCCGATGAAGTACCTTAAATAACTGGCAAAGATTAAGAAAGGCATGTGATAGATTTGAAATCAAAAATATTGAATATCGCCGCTGGAGTTCTGATAGGGGTACTTCTCTGCGTCTCTCTCTATAAAATTCCCCAGGCGGTAGGCGCGGACTGGGAAAAGAGCCTGCCATTCACCCCGCAGCAGCTTGCGATAATCAAGCAGGTAAAGCTCGCCCTCTCCACCTATCAGGTCGACGGCGATAAAAAGGGCAAGGTCGACGACACTAAGATGTATTACGGCGCTCTGAAAGGGCTTGTAGAATCTCTTGAGGACCCCTATACCCGCTTTGTCGAGCCGAAGGCGCTTGAAGAGGAAAACATGGAGATGGAGGGCGAGTACGGCGGGCTTGGCATCTATATGGCCTCCCGCGACGGACGGACGATCGTCATCGCCCCCATCGAGGATACTCCGGCGGACCGCGCCGGTATAAAGCCCCTTGACGAGATCATCAAGGTCGACGAAAAGAACGTCATGGGAATGGAGAGCGACGAAGTAGTGAAGATGCTGCGCGGCCCCGCCGGCAAGCCCGTGACGATCCAGATACGCCGCAAGAACGTCGATAAGCTGATCCCGGTGAAGATCGTGCGCGAGGTAATAAAAATAAAGACTGTGCGTATGGAAATGCTGGGCGACGGGATCGCCTATATAAAGCTGAACCATTTCAACCTTAAAACGGACGGGGAAGTGCGCGCCGCGATCAAGAAGGCGACGGAAAAGAAGGCTAAGGGGATCATCATGGACCTGCGCAACAACCCGGGAGGCCTCCTGGACGTTTGCGTAGACGTGACCTCTCAGTTTATTCCCAAAGGAGTCGTCGTCGGCATGAAGGGCCGCTTTGATAAGGCTAACGACATACTATCCGCTAAAGAAGGGCGCGCCAACAACCTGCCTCTTGTCGTAATCGTCAATGAAGGCAGCGCCAGCGCGGCCGAGATATTCGCCGGCGCGGTGAAAGACCATAAACGCGGAACTATCGTCGGCATGAAGACATTCGGCAAGGGATCTGTGCAGACCCTTTTCAACCTTCCCGACGGCTCCGGCATATATGTGACGATCGCGCGCTATCACACGCCGTCAGGATTTGTCCTCGACCACAAGGGACTTCAGCCCGACATAAAGGTGGAGGGCGAGCCCAAGAAAGACAAAAAAGAGGACAAGCAGTTACAGAAGGCGCTGGGCGTGCTTAGGCAGAAAATAAAAGAGAAAAAATAGGACGGCCCCCAAATGGGTAGACATTATAAGAAAGAGCGGAGCGCCGGTTCCCGTATAATAAGGCTGACACTGCTGCTGTTGCTCGCGGCGGCTCTTATATATGCCGCGGTCGGGCGGCGGGAGTCCCCCGTCACTCCGCCGCCGGATCAGGCGACTATCGCCGCCAGCCCGGACGCCGGGATAAAAGAGAGCTCAAAAGATAAAGACCTCCCAGCGTCCGTCGATATTGGCGATGGCTCGCACGGCGCGATAAAAAAAGACGATCCGAAGCTGCCGCCGCCCGTCGCCGAACTGCCCGCAGAGGAAAAATACAACGGCCCCGTGCCGTTGCTGGCTCTCATCGTCGACGACGGCGGCGGACAGATGGAATATGCGAGGCGTGTCGCGGCGCTGGACCTCCCGCTCACTTGGGCGATAATACCTTATCAGCGCAATTCAAAAGAGACCCTTGAACTCGCGGCGTCCAGGAGCATCCCCTGCCTGCTGCACCTGCCGATGCAGGCCGAGGTAGACAAGGACGGTTCGCAGTACATCATCGGCAAAGGCATGAGCGCGGCCGCCGTCCGGCAGAAGACCGCCGCCGCTCTTGACTCGCTGCCGGGAGTGATCGGGCTGAACAACCACCGCGGCTCGCTCGCCACCGCGGACGCCAAATTGATGGAGCCGGTGATGGCGGAGCTCCGGGAACGCGGCCTTCTGTTCGTCGACAGCCGCACCTCCGGCAAGAGCGTCGCCTACCAGACCGCGGCCGCGGCCGGGGTGCCTGCCTTGTTAAACCGTGGATTTCTGGACAATACCGCCGATAAAAACGCCATCGCCGCCCGCTTCCGCGAGATCGTGAAGAGCGCCCAAAAGCGCGGCGCGCTGGTAGTGATCTGCCATTTCCGTCCGTCGACGGTGATGTTTCTCGAAGAACTCAATAAGAACCGCAAAGACCTGCCCGTAAAGCTTGTGACGGTCCCGGAGATGCTGAAGCTGATGAAAGAGGGCCCGCGGGAGGGGGATATCTGATGGTCTCCTCCGAGAACAACATCATCGTCGGGCTGCAGTGGGGGCACGAGGGCAAGAACCGGCTGCTGGATTTCTTCGCGAATCGCTCGGAGGTCATCGTGCGCTTTCATGGCTCGGCGACCGGAGGGCATCAGATAAGCGCCGGAGGCGAGCGCTTTACTCTCGACTATCTGCCATGCGGCATCCATCACGCCGGAAAGCTCTGTGTGATAACCCACGGCGTGACGCTTGATTTGGAAAAAATTTCGGATGAGCTCGCCGCTCTCAAATCGGCCGGCGTCTTCCGTTCGCGCCTGCTCATCAGCTCGCGCTGCCCGTTGATCCTCGACTATCATAAGAGACTTGACGTCCTGGCCGGACGCCTTCTCGGCCACGACCTTAACCGCACGATGGATCAGCGCGGCTACGGCCACGCGGTAACGGACAATGTGCGCCGCCTGGGGATAAGGGCGGGTGATCTGCTTTATCCGGAACGGCTGCGTGAAAGGCTGGATCTGAACCTCACAATAAAAAATGAATACTTCCAAAAAATATACAACGAAAAGCCCCTTGACGCCGACAAACTCTTTACGAAGATAATGAAAGAGGGGCAGAGGCTCGTCCCTTACGTCGGCCCGGTGGAAGACGCCATATCGAAGGCCGTCGAGAGCAACGTCGGGACCCTCTTCGAGGGCTGCGACGGGAGCCTCAACGACCTCAACTGCGGCGTATATCCCTATGTCATGCCGGGAATGACCACTGCCCCCGCGGCGTTTCTCTCCGCCGGCCTGCGGCACAACGCGTCGCTGCGGATAATCGGCGCCGCCAAGGCCTACTGCACGAAGAGCGGCCCCGGTCCCTTCATTACGGAGGATAAAAGCGCGGTCGCCGCCTTCATCAGAACGCGCGGCAGTGAATTTGGCAAAATAGGGGAGGCCCCAAGGCGGATCGGCTGGCTCGACCTTCCGGCGCTAAAATACGCCGCGCATATCAACGGCGCCGACCTTTTAGCGGTGACGAAGCTGGATGTCCTTACCGGTATCGACGAACTTAAAATATGCACCGGTTACATGATCGGCGGCGAACTGCGCACGAGCGGAGACCTTTCGGCCGAAGAGGCGGAAAAGGCGGAGCCGGTATATGTCTCGCTTGAGGGCTGGCGTGAAGAGCTGCCGGGCTGCACCGATTTCAACCTGCTGCCTCAGCAGGCGCAGAGCTATATCCGCTTCATCGAAGAATACACGGGATTGCGGGTCATCTGGACCGGCCTCGGAACACAATGGGGCAACGCCCTCTATAGGATAGATTAAAAGAGATTTCCCGGCAGCGGCGTTCGCGTCGGTTCCGCCACCTCGATCGTCCAGGAAGCGAGCCTTGTGCCGTAGCCTACGGCCTGGCCGAGCGGAAAACCGCGTATCAGCGCCTCGACGGTGCCTGAAAAAAAGGCGTCGCCGGCGCCGCTGGAGTCCGTCACCTTTGTCGGTATCGAGGGGCAGAAGCCGGACTCGGCGGAAACGGCGTCATAATATACCGAGCCCTGTTCACCCATCGTTATCACCATCGATTTGAGGCCGTCGGCGTCCACGTACCCGCGCAGCAGCGCGAGGGCCGCCTCCGGTTCACGAGTGGGGATCTCGCGTTCAAGAAGGCGTCCCGCCTCCGTCTCGTTGCATATATAGCATTCAAGGCCGCCGAGCATTGGACGGTTGCGGAGGATGACCTCCATATTTCCCGTAATGCCGTAAACTTTCTTACCGTACCTCTTTGCGAGCGAGAGTACCGTCGTCGAGATATGATCATTCAGGTCAAGTTCGAGAATGACGTTTTTGCAGCCTGCGACGATAGATTCGCCCTCGCTTCTGACGATCTCGTCCATGATGGAGAGGTCCGGCATCTGTGAAATGGAGGCGGCAAGGTCCCCGTTCTGGTCCATGATCGCCAGCCAGAGCCCCATGCCCGAAGAGGGCGCGCGCCGCACATGGCCGACGTCGATCCCCTCGTTCTTCAGCCTGTTCAGTACCTCGAGGCCGAGGGCGCTGTCGTCCACCGAGGAGACGAACGATACCTTCGCGCCGATCGAGGCGAGGTCCTCCGCGACGTTGCGCCCGACGCCGCCATGTATAAACCTGACGGAACCGACATTCCTTCCGAGCGGGTCATAACGGTAGGCGGCAAAGCCCTTGCAGTCCATAAAGACGGTTCCAAAGACGACGGTTTCAGCAGGCATAGACAAATTCTCCTTCGCAGCGGTTTTTACGCGTTAAATATTAACACAGGTTGGCGGATTATGGGAAAGGAGGGAGGCTATCTCAGCGCAGACGCATCAAACCTCTTAACAGCCGCATGGGGCGAAATAGGGCGCGCAAAATATCTTCCTTCGCTATGGACAATATTTGCTCCGAGAGATAAAATTTCTTTGTGCGTCATTGAAGTCAAGAATATCAGTGATATTTGTAATTAAGCGGGAGGTAATAAGGTGAAGAAAACAGCGGCATTACTGCTTGCCATAGCGGCGCTTTTCGCATTCGGCGCGATTTCGTACGCAGCGGAAGACAAAGTTGGTTACGTGGACGATATGGGAGTGCTGCAGCAGTTCTCGAAGTTCCAGCAGGCTCAGAAACAGCTTGACGAGCTCGGCAAGAAAAAGTCGAACGCGGCGAAGGCGGCCTTTGACAAAGAGAGCGACGAGAAGAAAAAGAGCGACATAGTCCAGAACCTCCAGCTCGAAATGCGGGAAGAAGAGGCAAAGCTTATGAACCCCGTGCTCAAAGAGGTAAATGATACGATCGCCAAGGTCGCCAAACAGAAGGGCATAACGATCGTGATAAACAAGGCGCTCGTCTATTACGGAGGGATCGACCTCACGCAGGACGTCGCCAACGCCCTTAAGAAGTAACGGACGCAGAGAGGCAAGACACGAAACGCCGCCCTTAACGGGGCGGTGTTTTTTCTTTTTTGACTATGATTGACTTATATTGACCACTAATATATAATCATTATTGGTTAAATTCAGGCGGGCTTTTGTCCAAAATCAGAGAAACGGAGTGAAGACAGTGGCATCATCGAGTCTTACGAGGAAAATAGAAGAGTATATAGGACAGCTCCTTGAAGAAAATGGCGGCGGTACCATTTCACTTCGCAGAAAAGATCTCGCGGAGCTCTTTGAATGCGTTCCGAGTCAGATAAATTATGTCCTGAGAAGCAGATTCGCGCCGGAGAACGGATTTTTGGTCGAGAGCCAGCGCGGAGGGCACGGTTATATAAGAGTCGTACAGCTGACATTTAAAAACTGTGACGAAGAGGTGCTGCATCTTGAGGACCTTATCGGGCACAAAATATCGGAGCAGGAATCCAAGCGGCTTTTGATGAATCTGCAGAATAGGAAGCTGATTTCGGCCCGCGAAAGGCTTCTTATCGAAGTCGCCCTTCGGAGTCAGGAGGAATATGGCCGCACTCTCTATGATATCTCTATTCATAAACGCGAGATCATGAGAGCGGACCTGTTAAAAAAATTACTTACGAGCCTTGCGCTTAGTTAGGAGGCGCTGCCATGTTGTGTGAACAGTGTAAAGTCAAGCGTGCGGAGATCCATCTCGTCAATGTTATAAACGGAGAGCGGCATGTACAGCATCTCTGCAGGGAATGCGCCGAGGCCCATCTGCATCTGGATGACGTCTCGAATCTGATGAAAATGTCCTTCTCTGTCGAGGGATTGCTGAACATAGAGGAGGCATTCAAAGATCTCGTGCTTCCCGCCCTGCGCGGCGTTTATGCGAACAAAAAAGATAAGCGCCTCTGCCCGCACTGCGGCGGGGTGCTTCCCGATTCTATGTTTGAGGAGCCGGCCGGCGAGCAGGACTCTCCGGAGACGGAAAATGCGGGGCCGGAGGCCTCCGCGCGAGTTATGTCCGCGGAGGAAGAGCTCGCGGAGCTTTCCAAGAAAATGGATGAGGCCGTTAAATCGGAAAATTACGAGTATGCGGCGCAGCTCCGGGACAGGATGGCGGAGCTCAAAAAATCTAATATGACACAAGGCAGTGAATTATAATGTGGCACAATTTTACGGAACGGGGCAAGCGCGTCTTCCAGCTTGCGCATAAAGAGGCCCTGCGGATGGGCCATGAGGTGATCGGGACGGAGCATATCCTCTTGGGGCTGCTCTACGACAACGACGGCCTCATCACGAAGATACTGGCGGATTATGACCTCACCCCTGAGGTGCTTGTTAAAGAGATCGAGCAGTTTGCCGGCGTCGGGACGCCGCGCTACGGCCAGATAGACCTGCCGATGAGCCCGCGCGCGAAGTGCGTGATGGATCTCGCTATGCGCGAGGCCCGCAGGATGGGCGTGAACTATATCGGCACGGAACACATCTTCCTCGCGGTCCTTGCCGAGGGAGAGGGGATGGCGGCGCGCCTGCTGGCCTCGCACGGGCTTGAGCTTGACGAGTGCCGGCGGTTCGTCGCCGAGCAGCTCGGAGGGATATCCTCGGAGCGCGGGCAGCAGGCCCCGCGTCAGCCCGAGGAACAGCGGGGGAGGGCGCAGCCGGGCGCGCACTCAAAGACGCCCACGGTGGACCAGCTTGCCATCGACCTCACAGCGATGGCGAAGAACGGAGAGCTGGACCCCGTCATCGGGCGCGTCAAGGAGATTCAGCGCGTGGTACAGATACTCTCACGCCGCACGAAAAACAACCCTGTGCTCATAGGCGAGCCGGGCGTCGGCAAGACCGCCGTCGCCGAGGGGCTGGCGCAGAGGATCTTCACCGGCGATATCCCGGAGATACTCAAGGATAAGCGCGTAATGCAGCTGAATGTGGCGAACCTCGTTGCGGGCACGAAGTACCGCGGGGAATTTGAGGAACGCATGAGACGCCTTGTGAAGGAGATTCGCGAAACCAAGGATATCATTCTCTTCATCGACGAGATCCACACGATCGTCGGCGCCGGCGGCGCCGAGGGGGCCGTCGACGCCGCGAACATCCTCAAGCCGAGCCTCTCGCGCGGCGAGTTCCAGGTGATCGGCGCCACAACGATAAACGAATACCGCAAGTATATAGAGAAGGACGCCGCGCTTGAGCGCCGCTTCCAGCCGGTGCAGATCAACGAGCCCACGGAGGAAGAGACGGTGCTGATACTCAAAGGGCTGCGCGACAGTTACGAAGGGCACCACCGCGTGCGCATCACAGACGAAGCGCTGGAGACGGCGGCGGCGCTTTCCAAACGCTATATAACCGACAGGTTTCTTCCCGACAAGGCGATAGACCTTATCGACGAGGCTTCGGCGCGCGCGCGCATCAACACCCTTGAGATCCCAGAGGAGCTTAAGGCGCTGGAACGCAGCATCGATGACCTCTGCAAGGAGAAGGAGGCTGCCGCCGCCTCTCAGGAGTTTGAAAAAGCCGCCTTTTTGCGCGACGAGGAACGTAAGGCGAAGGAGCAGAGCGAGCAATGGCGCCGTGAGTGGAGCGAATCCCGCAATAAGATAACGCCGGAGATAACGCCGGAAGATATCGCCTCCATTGTGGCGGAGAGCACGGGGATACCCGTGACGCAGCTCACCGAGGAGGAGAGCCGCAGACTGCTGCGCATGGAGGATGAGCTCAAGAACCGCATGGTCGGGCAGGAAGAGGCCCTCCACGCGGTGGCCCGCGCGGTGCGCCGCGCGAGAAGCGGCATGAAGGACCCAAAACGCCCGGTAGGCAGCTTCCTCTTCTTGGGGCCGACCGGCGTAGGCAAGACGGAGCTGGCGCGGTCGCTCGCGGAATTTCTCTTCGGCAGCGAAGACGCGATGATCCGCATGGACATGAGCGAGTATATGGAGCGCCACGAAGCGGCTAAACTGATCGGCGCGCCTCCCGGCTATGTCGGCTTTGAGGAGGGCGGCAAACTGACGGAGGCGATCCGCCGCAAGCCCTATTCCGTCGTGCTCTTCGACGAAATAGAGAAGGCCCATCCCGACGTCTTCAACATAATGCTTCAGCTGCTTGAAGACGGGCGGCTAACGGACGGGCACGGCCACGTCAGCGATTTCAGGAACTGTGTCGTGATCATGACGAGCAATATCGGCGTCTCTGACAATATGGGCGGACGCGCCCTCGGCTTCGGCGGGGCGGAAGAACAGAGCGCCGCGGACGCCAGGCGCATGAGGGATACGGTCATCGAGGCCGCCAAAAAGGCGTTCCGTCCGGAGTTCCTCAACCGTATAGACGAGATACTGGTCTTTGAGCCGCTGGGGCGGCCGGAGCTGGTAAAGATCGTCGACATCATGCTCGAAGAGGTCAAAATGCGCGCCAAGGACAACCATATCGGCATCGAACTCGACGAAGGGGCTAAGGCCTTCATCCTCGACAAAGGCTACGATCCGAAGTATGGAGCGCGGCCTCTCCGAAGAACGATACAAAAGATGATCGAGGACGAAATATCCAACCGTCTGCTGGAGGGTAATATTACAGACGGCGATAAGATCGCGATAAGCCGCGACGGAGAATCGTTAAGTTTCCAGATTTGCGGAAAAAACTAAGATAAAAAATACGGGGGCAGTAAATTAACCGCCCTCGTTTTTTATTTTTTATGGTAGCATATTGCGAGTCAAGGAAAGATTAATCATAACTCAAGGAGGAACTTCAAATGTCATTAAGAAAGAAACTTGTCATGGGGGCGGTCGTAGCCTTCTCCGTATCCGCGGTAGCCGTATCGGCCTTTGCCGCAACGGAAGAAAAGGCGGTCGTCGTCGGCAATGAATCGCTGAAGCCCAACGAGGTAGTTGAAGTGCTTCAGAGCACGGCCGGAGGCAATCCCATGATGGTGGGGCTCATGCTCTCTCAGGCCACGCTCGCCGAGCGCGCCGAGATGGCGAAACAGATGGCCGACGCGATGCTCTTTGCCGAGGGCGCGCGGATCAGCGGCCTCGCCGACCGTGAGGACGTGGCTCTGAAAATCAAATGGCAGAGGATGCAGCTCCTCCTCGAGGCATACCTCCAGGAGATCAGCAAAAAGTGGGATATGGGCGACAAAGCGATGAAAAAATATTATTCCGAACATAAAGGGGAATTCGTGCAGGCTCCCGCCGCCCACATCCGCCACATCCTGACCTCTACGGAAAAGGATGCCAACAACGCGATACTGGACATCTTCAAGAATAAGGATTTTGCCAAAACCGCCGAAAAATTCAGCCGCGACACCAACACGGCGGCGCGCGGCGGGGACCTTGGCTGGATGGAGAAGGGCGTGATGCCTGAGTCCATCGACAAGGCGACGGCGGACGCGCGCCTGAATTCGCTCGTCGGCCCGGTAAAGACCGACTTGGGCTGGCATGTGCTCGAAGTCCTGGAACGCCGCCCCTCCAAGCAGCTCACATTTGAAGAGGCGAAAGATGAGATCGTACAGCGCCTTCAGATGAGCTATATAGCGAAGGAACTTGATGACCTCAGAAAAAAGGTCAAGGTCGAGATCAACGAGAAGGCGCTTGAAAACCTCGGCGGCATTCCCGCGGCTCCCGCTCCCAAGACTCCGGACGCTCCCGCCGCGGAGAAGCCCGCGGATAACGCCTCTAAATAACGATAGCATCAGGGTGGACCTAAAACGGGCCGGCGGCTTAAATTGCCTCCGGCCCGTTGTTTTATGAACATATTACCGATCTTCCCTCTCCGTTATCGGTTACAATATAGAAGGCGAAAATAAATTGAATAATATTGAAGAGGAAAATACCTTATGGATACTGTCACCGGCTACCACAGACAATTTCTTGAATACAAGGGAGAAATGTTCTTTGAACTTCTTTTGAAGAACATGGCGACGATACTTTTTATCCTTTTTGTCCTCCTCGTCTGGTACCTTTTGGATAAGGCCATTCCCTACCTCATGACGCATATTTTTCGGGCCGCCGGCGAACGCGCGAGGAATACCGTCTATAAAGACGACGAGATACGCCGCGCCTGGCTGATGTACCGCATGTCCACGCTGCGGCAGCTCACGACCCAGATGCTGCGCGTGCTGCTCGCCACAGTGATGTGCTTCGTGATACTCAGCGCCATCGGCATCAATGTAAAACCCATCCTCGCCGGTATCGGCATCGCCGGACTGGGCATCTCCCTCGCGGCGCAGAACCTCATACGCGACTTTATCAACGGCGTGCTGATAATCGTGGAGGACCAGTACAATGTAAACGACTGGATACAGATAGGCGACTATCAGGGCACGGTGGAGCACTTTACGCTGCGCCTCACCCGCCTGCGCAGCCTTGAGGGCAACCTCATAATAATCCCCAACAGCGCCATTCAGAACGTCATAAACTACACTAAGGACTGGTCCTATACCGCCATTTACGTGACGATCCCATACGAGGAAGATTACGGCGAGGCGAAGCGGATATTGATGGAGCTTGCGGATGAGACCGTCAAGCAGGGAGATCCGAAGATATTCCCCGACCCGGTATTCAACGGCATCACCGGGTATGAGCAGAACGGGGTCAAGTTCCGTTGTTTTATAAAAACAGCTCCGGGCTACCAGTGGCGGGTGGGGTACAAATTCCGCGAAGAGCTGCACAAACGTTATTCCGCGGCGGGAATCAAGTTCGCCTATCCGGCGGTCAGCAACTATCTGGCCTCTTCAGATCCGGCGGTTCTGGCTGAGATCGCCAAGGCTCAGGAGCTGCGTTCGACGCAGAGACCTCCTGAAACCGGAGCTCAGTTATAAGAATATTTAGAAAATGACCGGGGTGAATGGCTGTTCCGGTCATTTTTATTTGCTAAAATTCGGATAAGAGATAGAATCTAGCTCATATGAATTTATACCGGGGTGTGGTCATGTTGGAAATAAAATTTAATAAAAGATTTGAATGGAAAGATCTTCCCTCTCTTCCCGAAATAGAGGCTGAGGCGGCCAAACTGGCGAAAGATATCAATGTCGGAGAGACGCTCTTCTTCCGCGAACACGGCGTCAAGAGCGAGGCTGAATACAAACGCCGCGCGATGGCCGCCGGAATTATATCCAAGCACTCGCACGTCGGCTGGAATTCCTGGGATGAGACCGCGAAAAATATCGAGTTTATCTACAATGAACTGAAACGGCGCGGCAGCTACATAACCCGCTTCGGTTTCATCCTCGACTGGGTGATGGGGGTGCCCGCCGCGCATCGCGGCAAACTGCCGAAGGGCACGGGGCTTATCCTCAACACGCCGGAGGAATGGGCGGCTCTGGGGCAGATCGTACCTGTGCAGCCGCATATGTCTGACCATATGATCGGCTCGCCGAACGCGCTGGAAAATACGATCCTCGCCCTTAACGCCGGTGTCACCTCGATAGGGAACGTCTCGCATTACTTTACATACGAATACCCGGGCGTGGAGCTTGAATACGAACGTACCGTCAACTCGCTGACGGCCTTTATGCTGATGGGAAAGGTCGAGGGTACGATCGTCCATTCAAACATGGACGACGGCTTTGGCAACCAGTTCAGAGACCTCGCGAGCATAACCGGCTGGGCGATGATGGAACGCCATCTTGTCGAGGATATGCTGGGCGCGCGAATGGCCTTCGCCTACGGAAACCTTTTCAGCGACCCGATGGGACGGATAATAATACACTCGGTGATGGAGAAGCTCAACGAGCATCACACGCCGGGGACGATGATATTCGGTAATACTGTTGACTACGGCCTCGACTATCAGCGGAACTACGGGGCGCTGGCCTCATTCTCGCTCGCGGACGCGATATTCCAGCGGCACACGCCCACCGGCCACGCCGTCGCTTCCGTCCCCGTGACGGAGGCGGTGCGCATACCGACCGCGCAGGAGATCGTCGACGGCCACCTGACCGTCGATATGATGATAGAGAAATCGAAATTTATGGAGCCATTCATCAACTGGGAGAGGGTGAACGCCGAACGCGACCTCTATATCTTCTGCGGCAAGATATTCTTTGAACGGATGATGAACGCCCTTGACGACCTCGGCGTGGATATAACGCACCCGGGCGAGATATTTGCGGCGCTGAAGGCTATCGGGCCGCGGCAGCTTGAGGACCATTTCGGCGCGGGGGAGATAAACGCCGCAGGCGAGAGGACTCCCGTGCGCCCCACGGATATGATGAAGAATCTCAACGCAAAAAAAGACGAGGCCATTACGCGCCTCGGAGGACCGGACGAGACGCTGTCGGGCGAAAAGGTGCTAGTGGGCTCCACGGACATACACGACTACGGCAAGGAGATCGTCAAGACGATACTCACAAAGGCCGGAGCCGCCGTATTCGACCTCGGGAATTACGTGACGCCGGAAGATGTCGTCGAGACGCTGATAGAGACGGAGGCCAGGGCCGTCGCGCTGAGCACCTACAACGGGATCGCGCTCAGCTACGCTCGGGAGCTTACGGAAAAAATGAATGAAGCGGGAACGGAGGCGGTACTTATCCTGGGCGGCCTCCTAAATGAGAACACGGAGGGCGGCTCACTCGCCGTCGACGTCACCGAAGAACTTAAGTCCCTCGGCGTAAACTGTGACAACGACATGGACAAGATCGTCTCCACGGTCAAAGAGATCTATGCCGAAAGATAAAATGGCCGTGCTGCTTGATTTTGGCAGCACCCACACAAAGGTGACGGTGGCGTCCGTGCGCGAAGAGAGGATACTCTTCAGCGGCGGCACTCCCTCCACCGTAAAGAGCGACGCGCGGCTCGGGCTTGAGCGCTGCCTGGAGATGGCGCGAAGCGTTCTTTCCGCATCCGAGTTTGAAAGCGCGCTGAAACTCGCCTCTTCCAGCGCCGCGGGAGGCCTTCGCATGGCGGTGATCGGCCTCAGCCGCAGCCTCAGCGTCACCGCCGGCCGCTGCGCCGCGTTTGGTGCGGGCGGGAAGATTATGACGACGCTGGCCGGGAAGATAAATGAGTCAGACCTTGCGAAACTTGCGGAGGAGAAGGTAGAAATAATTTTATTTTGCGGCGGCTATGAACGCGGCAGCGAGGCTGCGCTGCTGCACAACGCCTCCGTCCTTGCCGCAAGCTCCCTGCAAATACCGGTGATATACGCCGGCAATAGTTTTGTCGCTGAGAAGGCGCGCTTTCTGCTTGCCGCGTGCGGTAAGGAATGCTTTATCGCGGACAACATCATCCCTGCGGTAGGGGAGCTGAATACCGGGATGGCGGAGGGGATCGTGCGTGAAATATTCCTTAAACGCATCATCGATATGAAGGGGCTGGATGGTGTGCGGAAAATGCTCGGCGGCGGGATACTGATGCCCACGCCGGCGGCCGTGCTTGCGGCGGGAAAACTTCTCTCCCGCGGGTGCGAGGGAGAAAAAGGTATTGGCGAGCTGATCATCTTTGACGTCGGCGGAGCGACGACGGATGTCCATTCATTTGCGGAACGGCGCCTCTGCGAGGGCGCGCGCATCACCGGGGCCGCCGAGGGATTTGCCAAACGTACTGTGGAGGGTGATCTCGGGGTGCGGGAATCATCGGCGATCGCCGCCGAAGAACTGGGCATCCAAAAGCTGGCGGCGGGCGCTAATGTCTCCGAATCCTTCGCCGCGGAGGCGGTGGCACGCAGAGTGAAAGACAACTCTCTCCTGCCTGCCTCCGAAGAAGATATCCGCCTGGATTCCGCGCTTGCCGCGTTCTGCGTGAGGGTTGCCGCCAGACGCCACGCCGGACGCATGGAACATTCGGCTTCGGCGGGCTGCAAGCTGATCCAGCGGGGGAAAGACCTTCGCGGCGTGAAAAATATCATCGGCACGGGAGGCCCGCTGCTGAACGGCGGCGATCCGGGCGCGCTCCTCTCGGAGGCGCTGCGGAAAGACCGCGAGGAGGATACGCTGCTGCCCGAAGAGGGGCGGTTCTATCTTGACGAGAGGTATATTCTCTACGCGATGGGACTTTTAGCGCAGAGGAACCCAAAGGCGGCGCTGGCGATAATGAAAAAGTGCCTTAAGCCTCTTAAAGACACTGCCTGTCTGGCATAGGGCGCTTAGCGTAGAGAGAAAACCATCCTCATAGCGAAACTTTAAGTTTCTGCAAAAGATACCGTCAAAAACCACATTGATATATGCAAAATACCTATTAAATGCTAAACTGCTCTCGCAGTGAATAAAAGATATCATATTGGCAGCTATCGTCATAAGAGAGGCGTTGTATGTTTTTGTTTAAGGGTGAAGCAATCAATCAGGGAAGCGGCGGCAAAAGGCAGGATAGATGCGGTGTATGCGGATATGAATAGCATATATATGGGAGTAAAGAAATATGTATAGAAAAACCCGCCCCCGTGTCTTAGTCGCGGTTTCTCTTTTTATCGCCGTAAATATCGTCCTTACCAGGTTCTGCTCCATCTCGACGCCGGTCGTCAGGCTTGGGTTCGGTTTTGTTCCCATCGCTGTATGCGGTATGCTTTACGGCCCTGTTTGGGGCGGAATAGCTGGAGGGCTTGCGGATATTATCGGAGCCGTATTGTTTCCGATCGGTGTTTACTTTCCCGGTTTTACCATATCGTCCATGTTGGAGGGCGCTGTCTGGGGACTCTTTCTCAACGAAGAGGAAAAAGGCCGGTGGCGTTTGGCGGCTGCCGTTGGCATCAACCGCCTGGGCATCGGGCTGTGCCTTTCGACATACTGGCTGACCATACTGACGGGGGCCTCTTTTGCTGGGCTGCTGACTGTCAGGGTGACACAGACCATCATAATGATTCCCGTTCAATATATCGTCCTTTATCAGATCAGACGCAGAATATCGAAATTAAGATAATCTTGACCCTGCCGGGCGCAATGACGCTGCCGGTTCAGCCTCGTTTGCATGGCTGCGGCAGGCAGGGCCGTCATGCAGGGCGCCTTGTATTTTTGCCGCATGTTTCGTAACAATCAACTTAAGCTGACTAAAAAGCAGAGCGTGCTGTTTTTATATAACAGCCGCCTTATCACCGGTTATTTTCTATAAACAGAAAACAAAAGCAGAATAAATTGCTTAAAAAGAAAACTATCTGATTTGCTTACTAATATTGTCGATAGTAATCTTTCCGCATGTACAGATAGAACAGCATGGAAAATCAATAAAAGAAAAGGGGAAAAACATGATACTAACAGAGATGCTCAGATCGTCACGGTGTTTGCGCACTCAGCGGATGGGAAATGGCGGATCGGGAAGGGGCAGCATGTCAATGGTGATATATTTTATCTCATTGCTGGTATTGATATCGGCCTTTGTCATATATGATCCCTCATTTGCCGGAGCCGGGACTGGTTATACCGAGACGCTCACTTACACGGGAAACGCCGCGTCGTCGGCCGCGTTGGTCAGCGGCGACACTGTGACGGTCACGGGGGATGAACAGCCTGCCGTTATCTTTACCGGCAGCGCCGATGCGGAGCTGCAAGGCGTAAAGCTTAGCGCAGGCGGCAAGTTCGACGCAAATAACAAAGGGGCTGTGTTTATAAATAGCGGTTCTTCCATCCGCATAGCAAGTAGCGATATAGTCGCGGAGGGGGAGTATGGCATCGGCATAACAGTCGATTCCAGGATTCTCCGTTCAAGTTCCTATTCGTCTGTCGATATCGTAAATACGGATATCAGTGGGAAAAATAAGAGTAAGGGAATCATGGTCCAGGATAACTCCTCGGTTACCGTGACGAACAGTTCTATCAAGGTCCAGAATTGTGGAATAGATATCACGGGCACAGGCAAGAATAATTTACTGAATGTCGAAAGATCGACTATAGTCGTGAGCGGCGACGGGACAGATGGCGGCGTTGGCGTCAGGCTTCTTTCCTGCGGGGGGAAGAGCACGATAAAGAGCAGCGACATAACGGTGAACGGCGGCGGGTATGCGATGTCCGGAGTCTACGCCTCGGGCACACGTTATTATCAGGACGGCAGCGACAACAATAAGCAAAAAGAATATTCTGCGGACGCCAGGGTTCGCAACGCCGTAGATATAGAAGGCAGCAAAATAAACGTGAAAGGCAATGATAATGAGACAGGATTTGCCGTCAACGTAACTGATAACGCCTGTGTGAATATCAAAAACAGTATCATAACGACCGAAGGTCAGCAGAAATACGGCGTAGAGGTGTATCTTGGCTCAAGCGCGGACATAGCAGGCACGACCATAAATGCCAGAGGAACAAATTCTCATGCGGTTTTCGTGAGCAATTATAGCTGGGCGGACCTCACCCCCCGCAGCAGCGCGACAATAAAGGACAGCGCTATTGTTACGTCGGGAGACTGGGCGAACGGCGTCTTTCTGCGGGATAACTCGCACGCTGACTTAGATAATGTAAATATAACGACGAACGGAGGATCCACGGATACGTCGTATGGGCTGTATGCTTACGCAAATTCGACGTTAAAAGCTAAAAATGTAGATATTACCACCGCAGGCGGGAAGGAGTTCTTTGGGGTCTGCGCAGAAGACGTTTCCAGCGCCGACATAACGGACAGTAAAATAAAGACGTCCGGGGCCGCCGCGCATGGGGTCTATGCCGGCGATAATTCAAATGTCAGCGTGGGCAATACTGCGATCATGACATCCGGCAACGATTCGTATGGCGTATATGTCTATTTGAAATCGAAGGCCAAAGCTGTGAGCGCCGACATAGCGACCTCCGGGATCAACTCTTCCGGCGCGGCCGCGTTGACCGATTCGCGCCTGGACGTGGCGGACAGCATAATTAAAACGTCTGGCGAGGGTTCTCATGGGATATTTGCCGATTCTTCTGACGTTACGATATCGAACAGCGTTGTAAAAGTTTCCAAAGACGGCACAGCCGCCTTTTGGCTGGAAAGAGGCTCCGTCGTAACCGCGGACAATTTAACGGCGAGCGGCCCGCTGCTCCTCTCTACGACATCATCCGGCACAATAGCGGCGTCGAACAGCAAGCTGACCGGAAATATAGCGCATGCCGCGACAACGCAGGCTTCCGCGCCTATGGACGTTACGCTTAAAGGCGGAACATACTGGAACGGAGCGGCGGCTGCGCGCCGCGATATAACCGCCGCGAAGATAAACCTTGATATAGACGCGACCTCAGCATGGAACATTACTGGCAGCTCGTACACAAACGGCAGGCTGGCCAACGCTGGGCTTATCGACTTCAGGGAAGAGAGTGCAAATAGCTCTGAGCGGGATTCAAACGCCCCTGCATATAAGACTCTTGAGGCTGCTGACTATGTCGGAAACGGCGGCACGATCGTAATGAGAAGCGACATAGACGCCGGAACGGGAGATAAGCTCGTCGCCAAAAAGGTAGAGGGAGCGACTATGATAACGGTAATCCCTTCCGGCCCTGCCTCGGCGTCAAGATCCGCCGCGCTTATAACGGCCGAGACGGACAAAGGCGCCCTATTCAGCCTTAACGGCGGGAAGGCAGCCGCCGGCGCATGGTACTACGGCCTGGCTGACGGTACGGATGTTTCCGGCAAAAAAGAATGGTACCTGAAAAGAGGGGAAGGCAAACCGGAAGAGCCGGGAGACAAATACCTCACATCGACCGGCTGGGGCATAGCGTCCGCGCTCGTACTTCCAACAGTATGGCAGGTGGAGGCCAACGCGCTGTACAGCCGTATGGGTATATACAGCGACGGCAAATATAACGGCGGCCTATGGTTCACTGGGTCGTACTCGAAAACGGACTATGACATGGGAAAAACTAACAGCCTTGTAGACGGCCAGAAATTTACATCTGGAACGATCGGCTACGATAAAAAAATACGGTCCGGAAACGGAAATTGGTGGACCGGTCTCATGGCCGGATACGGCAAGGCAGACAGGGATCTTAGCTACGGCCTTGGAGACAGCGGCATCGACAGCTTCCACGCGTCACTCTACGGTATATACAGAGCGGACAGCGGTCTGTACGCCGCAGGGCTTATCAAATACAACAAATACAGTACGGACTATACGATAACGCACCCTGACAGCTACACCAGGGAGGTACTTGGCTTTGACAGGGTGAAGGGAGACTATGCCCAGAATGGAATAGGCGCCTCGCTCCAGGCAGGCAGAAGAATAGATTTCAAAAACAGTGACGGCTGGTACTGGGAGCCGCAGTTACAGCTTTCGTGGTACAGGATAAGCGCGGCGGATTACGCCACCAACAGCGGCATTCACGTAAATGTAGACAGCTCGAACTACATAAGAGCCAGAGGCGGAGTAGAGCTTGGCCGCACATGGACGCTTGAAAACGGCACACTCCTCAACCTCCACGGCGACCTGTCATACGCGCGTGAGTTTGACGGCGAGACGGACGTATGGATGGACGGGGGCAAATATACCCACAAGAGCGACCTCGGCGGCGGAATGGCGATAATAGGGGTAGGCGGCAACTGGAAGTATGGTGTCGGAAAATATCTCACCTTCAGAATGCAGCACATCGCCGGAACAGCCTGCAATAACCCGTTTTCAGGATACCTAGGGTTTTCCTTTGAAATGTAATACGGGAGGCGGAGAGATCAAAAGCGCATTGTGCTGAACGCGGCCGAGAGCGGCCGACAAGCGTTGCGTGACCAAGCAGTGCGTCACGCAGCGCTTGGTCACGCAGCGAACTATTGATAAACCTTTGCAACACAAAAAAGACCCGGAATCTCCGGGCCCTGACTAACAATCTACAACTTATGGATATAATCTAACCAATCCTGACCGTTATCAATAGTTGACAAATGGTGCGGGAAAGGGGACTTGAACCCCTACGTCAATGACACAAGATCCTAAGTCTTGCGCGTCTGCCAATTCCGCCATTCCCGCATCCGGTACAATATTTTACCTTGCCTTTTAATATAAAGCAAGAAAATACTTATCACTGAACAACAACAAAAATCCCGGGCCGATTGAAAAATCAACTGCCCCCAGTGGAGTAGAAGAAAGAAATAGCTCAAAGGAAGAAAATCCTGCATAATGTTTGTCGCCAAACCAACAGATGCCAGGAGGACTTCCAATGAGCCATCAAGAAGATACCACAAAAGAGCGGAAAGCAACACCTCATATCAACCGCTGTGAACGAGATACGAT
Source organism: Cloacibacillus evryensis DSM 19522 (assembly GCF_000585335.1). Lineage (NCBI taxonomy): Bacteria > Thermotogati > Synergistota > Synergistia > Synergistales > Synergistaceae > Cloacibacillus > Cloacibacillus evryensis. Next base: position 1,816,783 of record NZ_KK073872.1, on the reverse strand, counting down.
CGAACGTTTTTACAAAGAAGGTTTAAGCATAGGCCAAATAGCCCTGCTTCTAAAGCGGGATAAAAGTACGATCAAGCGCGAGATCAAACGAGGAACTGTCACGCAGGTGAAGCAAAATCCCAGCTATAGCAAGAAAGTGGACTGGTCAGAGCGTATTTCATACACCATCTATCTGGCCGAAGTGGGACAAAAGAGGTACGAAGAAAATCGTAAGAGGTGCGGAGCAAAAAACAAAGTCATCCAATGCACTGATATGGTGGAATTCGTGGAGTCAAAGATTCGTTCGAGAGAGAAATGGTCTGTGGACGCGGCTGTCGGTTATGCGAAAGAGAATCGGTTGTTCAGGCATACGTTTACGACAAAGACATTTTATAACTGGATCGAAGATAGGATAGTGCGAACCAGGAATATCGACTTACCGCTGAAGGTACGCCGTAAGCCAAAGAGTTTAAGGAGAGAGCGTAAAAAGGTATTGGGACGTAGTATATACGAACGGCCAAAGCATATTCAGGAGCGCAAAGAATTCGGTCATTGGGAAGGAGACGGTATTGTAGGAAAAGAGCAGAGTGGACATATCCTGACGTTGGTTGAACGCAAGATAGGAATGGCATGATGTTTTGTGTAGGAGACAAAGAGAGCAGCAGGATCGTAGAAGTATGGATATTACGCTCCAAAGAGCCCACCATTCCGCAGGTCATGAAATTCTGTTCCGTAGCAAACGAGCCCACCGTAACGACGGCGAGCCCATTCATTGAGATGCGTTATTTCATTTCGACCGTACTGGCTTGAATAGACTTCAATCCTTTTTCTTCCTCATTGAGTCGCCGTGAAGCACGATTTTATACGAACAATGAATGATCCTGTCCATTAAACTTTCGGCCATCAACGAATTGCCGAGCGCAGCCAGCCATTCCGAGGTCTCTATCTGACTGCAGAATATGGTCGAGCGCTGTTCTGTGCTGCGGCACTCCATTATTTCAAAGATGTCTTCAAGTCCTCCATGGCTGATCCGGGTTATAAGCCATTCGTCCAGGATAAGGAGCCGGGGTTTTCTGTATTGCTGTATAATTTGGCGTACAGAGCCATCGGTCCTCGCCATCGCAAGCTGATCCAGCAGTTCCGGCGTTCGGGTGTAACGGCAGGAATAGCGGTTGCGGCAGGCCGCCGTTCCCAGCGCGCATGCGAGATAACTTTTTCCCACTCCGGTGGCTCCCATGATCATGATGTTGTGTCCGTTTTCAATATAAGAACAGGCCGCAAGTTCGTTTATCTGCTTTTTTACCAGTCCGCGCTCCTGTGCATAGTCTATCTCAAGCACTGAAGCGCTGTTGTAGCAGAACTGCCCCTCCCTTATAAGGTCTGTAATGCGCTTGCTGCGCCTCCTATGCCACTCTCTGTCCACAATGACGGTTATCTGCTCGTCGAAGCTGAGTTCGCAGAAAGAAGCGTCGGCCTGTCGCTCCTTGATGTCGCCGGCGAGGAAACTGAGGTGCATATCATGCAGCTGGTTTATCGTCTGCTGGCTAATCATCGCTCTTGCCTCCGTAGTAGCCTGCGCCGCGTCTGAAACCTGTAACGGAAGGCCCATCATTCTGTGTCGAATCATCATCAGCGTTTCTTTTCGCGGTAACAGCGCTGAGCGCGAGCTTCATAGATTTCAGGCTCGGGGCGGAAGAAAGGGCGAGAAGCGCCCTGCAGGCGTTCTCTATATCCTGCGCGGCATAATTTTTACTCAGCGATACCAGCCCCATACAGAATTTGTAGCCCGGCAGGCTATGTCCGTTCCTGGTAAGTATCTTCTGTATCACGGAGAGAGTGCCGCCGCCTATCTCCGCGCCCCATTCAAGAAACTTGTCGTTGTTCCAGGCGTAGAGCTGTCTATGCGCCTCAGGCATATGAGAACTGTCCGTGACATACCGTTCAGCTCCCCGATTGCGTATATGACAGGCGACCCGCTCTCCGTCGCAGAATACCTCTATCATAGAAGAGGTGCTCCTTACCGTTACTTTTCTTCTGATACACTCATAGGGCACACTGTAGTATTTCCCGCCCTCTGCCTGAATATGATAATTTGCCGGAACGACGGCATCCTTGTAATGGGCTATCTGATAACAGAATTCAGGCAGCGGACTCAGATACCGGCTCTCCTGAACGGAGAACAGGAGGCTGCGTGAGCCCTCTTTCTTTTGAAAGGGCCTGTCGTTGAATTGTCTGAATCTGAGACAGATGTCCTTGTTAAGTTCTTTTAATGAATGATAGTCAACGTTTCTGACGGCGGCTATGATATGAGTGGTGAGCATTCCGACCGTTCCCTCGACGGTGGGCTTGTCTTTTGGTTTGCGTACTTTTGCGGGAGAGACAAAAGCACCGTAGTGCTCAGCGAGTTCTCTGTAAGCGCTGTTGATTTCAGGGTCATACTTATCTGACCTGACGACCCCGGTCTTTAAGTTGTCCGGCCTGAGAATCTTAGCCGTTCCTCCGAAGAAAGCATACGCATGGATATGCGCTGTGAGCCATGAATCCAGCTTCTCGTCCGCGAATGCCTCGGCATAGCAATAACCTGAAAATGGCAGGCAGGCTGTGAAGAGAGACGCTTTTATTTCTTTCCCGGCAACGGCATCTCGAAGCAGAATCTTTGTGCCGGCCCAGTCGACCTCCATGACCTCGGCAGGCTTATGGGCGATATGCATAGACGTGCTGTTCGCTGCCGCATATTCCTTATAATTCTTGCTGAACTGTGAATACATATACGGGATATCGCCGCTTTCCTGACATGCCGCGCAATACTCGTTCCATAACAGAGCAAGCGTGACGCCTGATCTGGCAAGCTCCTTATGTATATAGGCGTAATCCGGTTCTTTCTGGATACGCGGCAGTATGGCCTGCGGATAGATCATCCTTGCAAGCGAATTGTCCGAGAGCTCTTTGATCTTGTTAAAATCCAGCTCCAGCTCTGCGGCTCTTGCAAGGATCCGCTTGACAGTGCTGTGGGCGCAGCGGCAGCTGGCGGCAATATCCCGCTGGCTCAGCCCGCCTTCGAAGTGAAGGCGAAGTATCTCTCTGTACATGGTCATATTAATGACCTCCCTTGTGTTATTTACGCAGTACGCGTATTGCGCAAGGGTACCAGAAATACCTCTGGGCTCGCCGCCGTGACGCTGGGCTCGTTTGCATAATTACACTGGGCTCATGCGAAGGATTTTAGGTGCGCTTTGAGGAGCGGAATACTCAAAGTATTGGACAGATTGGAGAGAGACTACGGAGACTCTTTTAGCAAAATATTCAAAAGCATCACGTTCGACAATGGGTCCGAGTTTGCCTCCAGTGAAGAGATGGAGCGTAACGGGCGAACAGAGATATATTATGCGCATCCTTATAGCAGTTTTGAGCGTGGGACGAATGAGAACTGGAATGGTATAGTGAGGCGATTTATCCCCAAAGGGAGCAGCTTTGAACAATTGACGGAACGAGACATGGTAAGGATTTCCGGTTATATCAACACGTTGCCCCGCAAGAGACACCGCTATAAGACGCCACAAGAATTGTGGGAAGCCGAATTGGATGCTATTATGGTGACCGAAACAGGGAGAGGCAAGGTCTCGGAACAACCTGTCCCGTTACTGTAAACAGGTGACAATATGCAGGAGCATTTCTACACTACCTTGGGGGGGCAGTTGATTTTTCAATCGGCCCAACAAAAATCACGCAGGGTGTTGACAGAATAAGAATTCCACGGTAAAATTTCTTCCTGTCAGGTCACGGACAATTAGTTCAGAGGTAGAACGCTTCCTTGACACGGAAGAGGTCAGAAGTTCAATTCTTCTATTGTCCACCATTGATAATTCAGGGTCCTCAGCGAGAAGCCGAGGACCCTTTTTTCATCCGTAAAAACAACCGGCGGCAAGGGAAAAAGGAGCGTGCATAGTGATATGAGAAGGCCGATTATAAAGAACATGTTTCGTGAAGAGCATTTCACCGCTGGAGACCGTTGCGAACTTGCGGAAGTGCTGCATCCGATGCGCACGGCGCTCCCGTATGACAGCTATTCGCTCTCCCACGCTTATGTCGAGGCAGGAGGGCGTACATTGCCCCACCGGCTTATCAAAGCATCCGAAACATATGTCATCCTCTCCGGCGAAGCGGTGATCCATATCGACGAAGAGAGCGTCTCACTTGAGGCGGGAAGTTGTGCCGTCGTGCCTCCGGGGGCGGAACAGTCCATCGTCAACCGCGGTCAAAAGAGGCTGGAGTTTCTCTGCATCGTCACTCCCCCCTGGAGTGCCGGCGATGAAGAAGTTTTTCAAGCCAAAGCTTAAGGGGAACGTAATATTTATCTCTAAGACATGTGACCGTATCCTCGGAGCATATCAAAGTGATGTAAGCCAACACGGCCGACGATATTGAAAGCAGGTATAACCCCAACCCGGAACCAATACCAAGCACGGCCATGAGGTATACTTCGGCCGCCGTCGTAATGCCCTTTATATCTCCGTGGGGGCTTTTATATATTATTCCCGCGCCGATGAAACCGATGCCGGTAAGCATCCCTACCATCAAGCGTGCGGGGTCCGTCCTAACACTGACGTCATGAGGATAGGAAAAGGCCAGATCGGTGAAGCCGTATGATGAGATGATCGCAACCGTACAGGCGGCAATAGAGATAAGTATATGTGTACGAGCGCCGATCGGTTTATTTCTGTGCTTGCGCTCTATCCCGAAAACTGCGCCGAAGAGGGCCGCCAGCAACAGCCTGCATAAGATCTCAGCTTCCCCCAGATACATTTTCAAACCTCCTCAAAATAAAAGCGGGCAGAAGCTCCGGAGAGGCTCCGGCTCTTCCGCCCATTTGCCGGTAAAGGCCGTTAATCCGAAAGGTCCACTAACTGCACTTTCACACCATTGAGCGCGTTGAGCTTGCTTTCAAGCTCTTTTGAGGTTTCGTTGCAGCAGCAAAGCTGAAGTACGAGGAGACCAGCCGGCGAACATGTCCCCGGGGTGGATTGATCGTGGAGCCCAAGTCTGGTAAGAATCGAGCATCCGTACTCGGTAAGCACCCGCTGTACCTCAACGGCACTTTTGTCTCGGTCATAGATTCGTATTGCCATGATCTGATAACAATTCATTTCAAGCGCTCCTTATTTGTATTATTTATATTTATCTTACAATTCATTGATTTCAGTTTAGCACATAAAAGTATTTTGCACAATTTGCATTATCGCCTATTTTTTTATAAAAAAGCAGCTTTGTCGCCGTAAGGTAAAAAAATCGCCGCTTTTTTTGATTTTCGTATTGACACAAACTGTATTTTGATTATAATTATCTGCGTGCTTCGGCAGAGGCAGTGTGAGATGTGCGCCTGTAGCTCAGTCGGATAGAGCAACTGCCTTCTAAGCAGTGGGCCGGGGGTTCGAGTCCCTTCAGGCGCGCCACTTTAATAAGTGCGAAGCACGGAATAGCGTTATTTATGGTGAGTGTAGCTCAATTGGTTAGAGTACCGGATTGTGGTTCCGGTGGTTGCGGGTTCAATTCCCGTCACTCACCCCACTAAATAACAGGTTTTAGATGTTTGGATCGTTAGCTCAACTGGCAGAGCACCTGACTCTTAATCAGGGGGTTACAGGTTCGATTCCTGTACGATCCACCAGTCTAATATCACGAGCAAGTCATTTGGATCGTTAGCTCAACTGGCAGAGCACCTGACTCTTAATCAGGGGGTTACAGGTTCGATTCCTGTACGATCCACCATTTTAGTATCCGGGCGATTAACTCAGCGGTAGAGTGTCACCTTCACACGGTGGAAGTCGTTGGTTCGAACCCAATATCGCCCACCATCGCTATTACAGGACTTTCGGAGTTACTCCGAAAGTCCTTTTTGTTTCTTTGGCTACTGATTGGCTACCAAACAAAAAACATACCCGACGCCGATGCGCGCATCTCTGTGCGTTGCGCTATACCCTGCGAACACCTCAAAGGACAAGGGCTAAGTCTTTTGTTGGTCCGCTGAAGCTGCTCGACGTGCTCCCTCCAAGCCGCCCGTTCCAGCGCTACAGCGCCCTCCAGAGCCACAATGTTGGCGCTGATGGTATCAACTATCCTGTTCTGTGAAGATACATGCCTCCTAAGGGTTGCGATGGAATAAATTAAGGCACAAAAAAATTGGGCGGAGCCTAAGCCCCGCCCGCACAAAATAAAACTTTATCAAAATCGCAAAAACGAATACACCAGCCCAACGCCAACGCACGCTTCTTGGTGGACTGCGTCATACCCGGCGAACACCCCAACAGACCAGGGAGAGCGCAGCCTTCCGTTTTGCCGCTGGAGCTCCTCGGCGCTCTTTTGCCAAGCCGCCCGCTCCCGCGCGACAGCGCCCTCCAGAGCTACGATGTCGGCGCTGATGGCATCGACGATCCTGTCCTGCGCAGACACATGCTTCCTGAGGGCTCCAATCTCCGCCGCCTGAGACTCTATCATCTCCACCGTGTCACGCCCGTCGGCAACCGGCACGACATACGCCTCACTGCTCAACGAGTATCCCTTCGGCCGCAGCTCTATCTTCCCGGTATCGCCCCAACAGGCCGTTCCAGCGGCCAGCAACGCCGTTGTTATCAAGGCCAGCCACATCGCGCCTGATATCATCCTTTGCACCCCTAACCACCTCCGGCAGTTTGTTTCTCTCGTTTTGCGCCTTTTCAATAACGTTTTTCAGGTTTTTAGTCGCATTGTCGGTGGCAATCATTTCCTGCTTTGGCAGCTCCGACACATCTGCCTTAAGCCGCCGCGCCGCGAGCCATTGTCCGGCATAACACCCGACGGCCACCAGCAGGATCGCCGCGATAAACAACGCGCATAACTCGCAGATCCTCTTACGTGCTTTTACAGCCTTGTGTTTTGGTATCAATGTGTCTCCTCCTTTTCGTGACTGGTGTATTCCATGGACTGTGACATACCGTTCCATCCATCGCCGTAACGGGATTCATAAGCGGAACTGCCCATATAGCCGCCAATAGATACACCATTCAAGGCCGCAAGTAGGTACATCATGTTTTGTGGCACGTCTTTGTCAAGTCGTGCATACCATGCCACTAACGCCAAGGTAAATACTACGATAATTATGGTTAAGGGCTTGCGTACCGGTGCTTTGTGCCAACTCATTTGTCGTCACTACTCTGCATACGGAGAACTTTATTGAGGCAATCCAGCCTTTTATGCGCCTGTTTTGCAGATGCCTCGACCATTACAAGCCGTTCTTTATTTTTGTCCATTTTCCCATCTAATACTAACAACTGGTTCTCAAGCCTGTCTATGGATGCTTGGAGAGCCATTATGGATGTGCGCAACGGATTCACTATGAGGAATTTCACCGCTCCGCCCGTGAAGGTAACTATAGCTAGGTAAGTAGTGATGTTTTCGAGTGTTACTGTCATGCCTCAATCTCCTTACAATTATACACTTTTGCCCCAACGCACTATGCCATCGGCTATAACGAAAGCCATTCTGTGGTGATTTGTCGGACTGAGTAACCATTGTTCCTCTGCAGGGTTACTGATAAACGCCATCTCTATCAAAACAGATGGCACACGGCATTCACGCAACACTTTTAGGTTGGCCTCTTTGTCTGGGTCACCGTCGGTGTAATCTGTACGTTTACGCTGGGCCCTGAAAACATTGCTCCACGCACGGAAGATCTCCGTAGCGAGCGCGTCGCTGCGATCTTGTCCGATAGTGGTGTATATCTCGAAGCCACTGGCAGCAACATTGGCCGCCCCATTACAGTGGAGCGATACAAAGCAATCCGCGCCGATGCGGTTGGCGAAGGCTGGGCGCGCGGAGAGGTCGGCCCCTCTGTTGTCGGCGAAAATTCGGCGCAGACCGGAGCGTGTCAGCGATGCTACATGCCCGCGCCGGCACAACTCTTTCGAAAGAGCTATCGCAACGCTGAGGTTGATATCTGCCTCGAGAGTACCTCGCGGGCCAATGGCGCCACTGTCGGGGGCGCCGTGTCCAGGGTCTATTACTATTTTCATTTTACATAACCTCCCTTAATTGCTTGTTGATAACATCTCTCTGCCATGGCTCAAGTTCATTTTTGGCGTATTCGTAGGCGCAAAGCAGCTTTGCGCGCCATGCAGGGCCGAGTATTTCAGGCGCGAGTTTTACGGCCATTTGAGCGAACTTTTCATAGTATTGATGATCCGTGGCCCAATTACCAACCCTCCCTCTATACATGCCCGCAAAATAGAGCCAGAAGTTATCAAGGTGGCGATGCGAATAGGGGTAATCTATTGCTATTTTTTGGGCATAGTCGGACAGAAATATAACAAGGGAATCGTACTTTCGGAAATACGATTCCCTTGTTATATATTTACCGTTGCTGTACTCTGGGCTTGCGATGCGTATGTATGGCTTGCCGCTCTTTCGCCATGCTAGCGGTGCCTTGATGCCCGCGCCGTTGTAAGCCCTGCGCCAAAGCTCACTCTGCCAGTATCCAGTTTCCATAGCGCTTTGACAAGTCGCCGCGTAGGCGTTTATTCCGGGCTGGGCGCGGGCCGCCGCGAAAAATTCCTGCGCCGGAGTAGCACCGAAAGCTGCACGTGCAACGTAAAAACATAGTAGCCAGAAAAGCAGGCAAGCGGCTAATATGGCAAGCCATACTTTGCCGCGATTTGTTATTGCCATTGGGGATTATTCCTCCTCAAAATGCATCAATATGGTATCTCTATCTCCGAATCCGCCGTAAGCTCAAGAATGCCGGCCATGTACGTAGCGATACTGGCAATTTTCTTGTATCCGCTTATGGCGTTACCGATGTCTTTTTTTGTAGGCTCACCGGCCAAACTGGCGGAACAGCTAAAAGACAGGTTAAAAATCTCGTCCTCTACCAACTTATTGATTGTTTTCGTCGTCCTTCCTCCTTGCGCGACTGAATACCAAATCTTCAAGAAATGTTGCCTTCGTACGGTAGCCGTTGCAATGCTTCATATAGCCGAGATACGACGCTATGGTCTGCCATGCAACGTCAATGTCAAGTGCGCCCTCGGCATATCGCCTCGCCATTCCCCGGAGCTTTTTCTGTATCCCTCTTGTGTTCCTTTTTCTGGGCAGGATATGCGTCGCCCATATCCTGTAGCCGCAGAAGTCAAGCCCCTGCGACGCCGGGAACACTCCCGATTTCGGGTTGAGCTTCAGCATGAGATTCTCATCCACGAAATTGCTTACGTCGCGCATCGCGGCCCTGACGTCTGTTTTGCTGCCGCCGAGGATGATAAAATCGTCCATATAGCGTTCGTAATATTGGTACCTCCATACATCCTTCACTTGGTGGTCCAAAATATCGGCATAAACATTGGCCTCAAGTTGGCTTGTTAGCGCTCCTATATCTAGCCCTTTGTCGCCGTCCCCGCCGGCATCGATGATCCTGTCCAGCATCCAGAGTGCATCGCGGTCGCGTATCGTCCTTCGGTTAATCTTTTTCAAGATGCCGTGGTCGATGCTTTTAAAATAGCTTTTGATATCACCCTTGAAGATGTAAACGTGTCCACACCATGCATCCTGCGCCGAGCGAATCATCTGCTGGGCGCGCCTCACCGCAGCGTGTGTTCCTTTCCCGGCGCGACAGGCGTAGCTATCGCTTATGAATCGCCGCTCGAAGCAAGGCTCGATAATTTGTACGAGCGCATGGTGAGCAACACGATCGCGAAACGCGGGCGCTGCGATGCAGCGCGGCTTCGGATCTTTGATTGTAAAATAGTGGGGCGGCGATGGCCGCCACTGGTGCCAGATAAGCTCGTTTTGCAGCTGTATGAGGTTTTCTTCAAGCCGATCCCTGAAAGCAAGTGCTGGGCGCTTGGTGCGGTGCCCCTCCTGGGCCGCAAGGTATGCCGAATATATATTGTCGAAATGTATTACCTGTTCCCATAGTTTTCCTGTGGTTTTAGGCATTTTATCTTCACCTCATAAAAAGTCCGACCGCTTTCGCATTCGCTACTTGAGGCCGGACCCAGTTAATCTTTTCCCCGTTTGCTGCGAGGAAGGGGTAACGCTCCTTTTGCCCGTGCACTGGCCGCATAGCCGTAGCCGTGCGGCATCTGTCTTTCCGGGCGAGAGCAGGGACGCGCGCCGACATTGCTGTTCGAGTTCGAGCGCAGATTATTGAGGTTCAGGCAGGCGACCCCGGCGTTGGACGTGTTGTTCCAGTTGCCACCAGCGAGCGGCAAGCGCTTCTAGCTTTACCCCTTTGCCGTATATATATGGCAGGCTTTACCCCATGCGCCTAATTGTCTGCCAATCTTATCGATCTCCTCGCCCCAAACTTTAAATTCCCCCGGTGTGATGAGACGCGATTCGAGCATAACGCGCACGTCAGATCGGAGCAGCAAAAGCTCCAGATCTATCTTGGTGAAATAAGAGGTTTTATCCCTGGCCTGATTGCATTCGAGTATTAGTCTGCGCAAAATACGCATAGTACCCTTCATCTGCGCGTATACCGGAAACCTTGCATACTTTGGAATTTTTTCCAATGTTCTATGTAGCCATGTTTCCATGCGCTCTGCCGTTGCCAATATCCTAAGTTCTTCAACTGCCAAAGACAAACCCCCTTTTTCGGATTAAAACCTAAAACCAAAAACCGGATTACGGATTGGCCGGATTTTCGGATTCTCGAGTGTCGCTACGCGACAAAGCAGGGACGCGCGCCGACACTGCTGCCCGAGGTCGAGCGCAGATTATCGAGGTCCAGGCAGGCGACCCCGGCGTCGGACGTGTTGCTCCAGCTGCCACCAGCGAGCGGCAAGCGCTCCCCGACGTTGCGCATGTAGAGTGCGCCGTTGGGCGCGCCATCCGTATCGTAGGTGCCGGAGATGCGGGTTGCAGGGGCGATGCCAGCGAGGATCAGGCCGATCGGCACGGTGTATCCTGTTGCCGCCGCGCGGGATGAGTATGTCGGCTGAACGGCATATTTTTCCTCCCCTGTCTTTTTCGTCACAGCGGAGGCGAACACTGGCGCGCCCGCGTCCGTTACTCCGGTGCCGTCTGTTGTGCCACCCGTGGAATCGAGAGCTCCGAGGCTGCCAGGCCACGATGTTTCCGCCTGGTCGAAGTAGTTGTCGGAGATCATCTTGATCACGCCGTCCACGAGCTTGAAGCCTACAAGCCATTCGTAGATGTTGCCGCAGAGATCATCTATCCCGAACTGCTCCGCGTTGTGTCTCCATGAGGCGGGGCCGGAGCCAGTGAGCGTGCGCGCCGCAGGGTCTCCGGTGGTGTCGCCAGGTTTGCCGCCGTCTTGTCTCGCGCCAAACTCGTAGGTCGCGCTATGGTGTCGTCCGTAGTATGTGTTGCCGCGCGGGATCTTTTTATTGTTTGCGCACCAGTGTATCAGGGCGGCGCGTTCCCAGATGGACATAATGTGCCACCCTTCACCCTTGTCGGTAGCGGATTTTGAAGCGGCGTCGAAATTGATGTATGTTGTGGGATCTACGCCGGGGACCGAACAGAGACGGCCATCGTACAACTTGCCTTTGTAGCAGCCGATGTATAGCTCGCTCTTCTCTACGCCATTTTTTACAAACGCAGGAAAAGTCTCGTTCTCGCGCGAAGCGAGCGCCGAGTTTGCCCAGCTGTCCCCGAGTAAGGACTTGAACGCGAATCCGATGGTGAATTTGGGTATTTTGTACATGTAGCTCGGATACCCTTTATCGTCGTAGAGTACGGTTACGTGGCCGCCGGTTGCGGCCTCCACGCTGGCGCGCAGCGTATCCTTTGTAAAGATTGTCGGCATGTGGGTTATTCCTCCTCTGTTATTGTTCCTGTCTGGGGCTGGGTGACAGGCTTCGCGTATCTCCAAAGCAGTAGTTCTACACGCTCGGTGTCAAGCGGCTGTTTTTCTGGTATGTACACGGGTCTGCCATCCTCGTCGTTTTCTCCGGTTGGGACATCTACGTAATGGGCTGGTGGGATAAGGACGTTGACCACGTATGCTTCGCCTATGCCCCTTGTAAGCGCGCCGTTTTTGTCTGCGCAGATATCGATTATCCGCTGTGTGTCGTCTTGCTCGGCAAAAAGGTCAATGGAGATATCTCCAACAGACAAAATAGTACCCGCAAGGCTATATAGCGCGTGCGGGCCTGACTGCATTTCAGTTATTCTCATGCTTGTCTCCTTTCTTCTAAAAAACGTAACGCCTATAAATCCAATTTACGCGCGGTCCACCGGCAGCGCACATCATCAGCCACTCCGTTTAAGCAGAGTTTGAAGCCGTTGGCAGCGCGGTCCGCCGTATAGACATAGCCAAGTTGGAAGCCACACCCGGTGAAGTCCATGATATCTATGTCGATGGCGTAATCGGCGTTGAGCATCGAGTGCGGCATCGCTACATAGATATAGGGTGCGGTGGCGAACACTGCTGGCGCTCCGCTTTCCATACGCCGCACGTCGGTGAGGGTGCAGCTGGTGAGGTACTGGTCTGTGGCTTCGATGTTGCCGGCGGGAACTGTCACTTTGTAGAGCTGCAGGCCGCCGTCTGGCACATCCTCCCCGAGCGCGGTACAGAACATCTCATATTTGCCAGAGGTATTCTTGCCGATGTAAAGGTAGCAGTATGCGGCGGAGCTTCCGCTGTTGCCAGGGATGGCGGCCCCGTTCGGCTCGGCTTCTACAGGGATAATCCTGCCGCCGATAAATATCTTGCCGGCTGCCATAGAGCAGTTGCGCGTTGCAGTGCTCGACTTCGTTACCACGCAACCCGAGATGATCCCTCTGTTGTGGATCGTTGCGATGCCAGTCTGAAAACGCTGCTCGAGCGTTTTTCTGGTTTCCTTGTTCGCGTTCCCTGCAGCGGACAACGCCTGCATGATGCTGGACACAAGCATGTTCTGCATATCTGGGTCAAGGCCGGAAATACTGTTGTCCATTTCTGCAAGGCGCTCGTTCAGGTTATCCTTGCCGCCACGGGCGTTACGGACTTCTGCTTCATTATTGGTCAGGCGAGTTTCGTGGTTTGTAAAATTATCGTCGACCTCAGCGTAACGTGTATTAAATGTTGCTGGATTAGCTGGAGTCCTTTCGTTTACGGGGATTTTGGTTATTATCGTATGCGGAAGAGTCAATTTGCTCCCTCCTTTTTTAGATTAGAAATCGACGCGAATGCTCACGTCGTACCACTCATCTTCTTCTTTTATTTTCATTGCGAAGTTTTTGAGGCCCACCAAATTGCCAGATGCGTCCAACAAGCCTGCCTCGGATATCGTTTGGCCGACTAATTCCGTTTTTAGCAATCTCCCCATGCCCGTGACCGAATAGCCATCCTCCTGCTGTACAGTGAGCAGGTCCTTGCGAAGCAGCTCGTGATTTAAAGCCGTTTGCTCCGCGTTGGCCGCTTTTGCGGTACCATCCGCGTTATGTCCGCCATCGCCAAAGGCCATCTGTGCAATTTTGGGACAAACCGCGCCTCCAGCCATCTGTGCGGCGATGCGCTTGCGGAAAGCATTTGTTGTCACTCCTTCTGCCATATTTATCACCCCCCCTAAACTTTATGTATTTCGACGACGCCATGACACTCTGGCATCGGGTCGTCGATGTTCCACGTGCCGTCAAGGTAGAGCGTCTCATCACATATATCCCATGAGCCGTCTATATAATTGCGGTCTTCATTTCCGAGATGGAATCCCGCCCCAAGGTCCCAGGAGCCGTCGAGGTACAGCTCGTCGCCTAAATAATATTCATCGGCGATCTCCCATGTGCCGTCAAGATCGAGGCAGATTGTATCACCGATATATCGCTCACACCGCTCTCCGATTAATGGCCCGCGAAGTGGTATAGGTACAGTTTTCGAAAACTGGCGCTCGCCGTTAATGCTGTACGTGCCTTCATTGGCGATATCCCACGTCCCGTCTAGGCAAGTACCTTTTCGTAGGTCGCCGATTGCGATTTTCGTGTCGGCGGCAATATTCCAACTGCCGTCGAGATAATAAAAATCGTCGAGATACGTTGCATTGTGCCCAAACGTAATGTGGTAGTGCGATGCAGAACCGACAGATGTTAGCGGATTGAGTTTCAAATTGGAGCCTTTGCGCATCGTTTTTACGGAGCGGAGTACAAATGCGTTACGTTCGTCGAGATACCACCTGTCGCCGACACAAAGTGGCGTGGGTTCGCCGGAGGCTATATACTCGACGCTACCATAACGAAGATGTATTTGTTTAGATGCTGCCAAATCGATATAAAACCCGCAGTCGTAGACATATCTGTCGTATACGGGGTTCGTTCCATCGCCTAAACACCATGTTCCGTCTAGGTATAGTCCTTCGTCGCCAAGGGCATATGTGATTCCGTCTGTGCCTAAATACCATGGCGCGTATGGGTCGATGACGTTCCAGCACCACGGATAGCATACTCTAAACTCTTTTTTCATGTACAGCCGCGTCATTCTGGCAAGGACCTTAACGATAAAATGCATATAAATCCAATACCAGTACAGCGCGTACGACCTGGCTGGTTTGGCTGCGTTCACAGCCCACCTGAGATCATCCGGCCAATTAGGGTGATCGAATGCGGTCAGATTTGTTTTTACCGCAAAGCAGGCCCAATTCGCAAGATCCGGGAAGCCCTCGACTGGAGCGAATATATCCACGCCGTTATTGGTCGCTATATCCCACGTACCATCAAGGAACTTTACGCCGGCTTTTTCAGATGCCGCAATCAGATCCTTGTACTCAAATATCTCGCAGTCATAGCCTAGCGTGGAGAGTAGCTCCAATACCGCCCATTTCGTTCCTTTTTTACGATGCCAGGAGATGGCCGTTTTTATGAGCTTCCTTTTTATGTCGATCGAAAGGGGGGCGGGCTCATAAACATCGAGGTGGAATTGCCAAGCCAGCAGATCGATTGTATCTTCGTCAAGTTCGTCGATGCGTGAGAGCAAGAGGGCTTCTTTCGTTGCTACTGATATTCTCCTTAACTCAGGATCGATTGCTGTTGCTCCATTGCGCACTTCTGTAATGTCGGATATTGAATCAGGGAGAATGTCAAACAGACTCAGGTCTGGCAATAGCTTAGCCATCCTCCAGCCCTCCAAACGTAATCCCCGAAGATGCACAAATCGCTACTTGCTTGTAGCTCACCTTGGTAAATGATGGAGAAGTTACGACCGCTCTTTTTGCGCCCGCGGCAATTACTCTGTGTATAAGTTCTGACGGGTTGATATCGCGCCCCAGCTTATTTCTCTGCCACACTATCCACTCTGCAATGGCCGCATCTACCGCTTTTTTAATGGCCACGGCCTGCGTCTGCATATCTTTTGCTATCCAGTACGTAATGGTAAGCGTGAACTTTATTGGGGTTGGCGCGCAGACATGCACGTTATCCGTAAGCGGTCGTATATCATCCGCATTCACGACCGCATTTACTGCCTGTAGGGTCTCTGCGTCCGGCAAACATCCATCCTGCAGGAGCGGGTATATGTATACGTTGCCAGGGTCTATCTCGGCATCTTCTGCTGGTCCGGCGACGGATACGTCCGCGATTTTTGCGCTTGCGGAAAGCGCCCAATATCGATAAGCGTTAATTGGACCGGCGACTGAGAGCGATTCAAGTACCAGCTGGATACGTTCTCGGTAACTCTCGTCACCTTCGATATCTGCGCCGCCCGCGCTAGTAGTAACATTCAGCACGCTCTTAACGTATTCGATCGGATCTACCAGTGAAAGTACCTGCCCTGCCAAAAAACCGTTGCCTTGTTTTCCTGTGTATGTGCATGTACATACACAATCAGCGTACGGCGAGCCAGCAGGAACAACCGCAACGGCATCCGTGGCAAAATAGAGATCGGGTGATGCTCTTGGCGTTACCCTCGTGCCCGCAGGAATGGTTACGGCCATATCCAACACAGCGGATAATGCAAACCGTACTGTCACGGTAGCCGCAGTTGCTGGCAATCGTGCCACAGGGACAAAAGCACCGAGGTGGTCAAGGTAATCGCCCTGCGCATACGCCAGTAGATTCATCTTCGCGGCGTAATCTATCAAGCTGCGCTGCTGCGCTAGTTCATAGGCGATCGTGTTCAGAAAAAGCCGCACCGGGTCTGCGGGGTATAGCGTTATCCCAGCGGCATCTTCATATCTGGCGACGAGCTCTTCCAGTATTGCATCTGCCTCTTTGGGCGCGAATTCCACTTGCGGCAGTGTGCTGAACAAGCTCATATTTCCACCCCCTCTCTGATTTTAAATCTTACAATCGGATAGAGTTTTCCGTCGAACGCATCCGCTGTACTCCGCCTGAACGAGATGGATATCACCTTTATTCTCGGCTCGTATTTGTCTATCGCCTCCATAAGGTCGGCGCGATACTTTGCCATTGCGTATGGTTCCGGTTTATCTACCCATTCCCAATCCGTGCCGAAATGGCGATAGAGCGGCACGCTTCCGATTCGGGTCGAGGCGATAGCGTTAAGACAATTATGTATATTCTGTAAGCCTATTGCTCCGAATATATCAGTTTTACCGTCAAGCATTACCTCCAATTCATTTGTCAGCATGTGAAACATACTCCTTTATGGTTAGCTCGACCTCGATCCACGTAGGCGCGCCATGCCTATCCCGTGGCCCTTCCTGCTGGGATAGGTCTACTATGACGAACTTGCCGATTTTGATCTCGCCAAAAATGAGCTGTCCTACCTCCCCGGCGTCGCGCATCTCCTGCAGCACCTTCACCTCTTCATCGGGTTTGACGCCCAAGCTGGACATTAGCTGTAGCTTAAAGGATATTTCTTCAAGTCCCGGCCCGAGGAATTCAAGTAACGGCTTTTTGCCGATAACCTCGTGTTCGGCGTAGCGAGCCGAATTTTTTTGCTGTAGTTCGGAGAAGGTGCGTACCAAATCTGAACTTGCCTCAAATATCACTTTGCCAAAGCTGCCTATCCCATATATATCACCCTCCTACAAATACGTTTGGGCTGCCCACGGCAACACTGCCGCCGCAGCTTACGGGGTCGCCGATGCGCCCAGCGGGGAAGCCGTTGATAAAAGTATTGCTGCTGCCGGATGCTATCACGGCGCTGTGGGAAGCATGGGCGAAGCACCCGTGGTTTTCGTACTGATCAGCATTTACTCGCCCGGCTGGGCGACCGTTCACGAATACGTTTGGGCTTCCAGTGGCAAGCGGACGCGGAGGGCAATCGTCGTGCCCCGTGCAGTTGTCGCCCTGTCTTGTCAGTGCTGGCATCTTTTCTGCCTAATCAAACTGCGCCGAGATGTGCGCCGGCACTGGCACGTCGCCGTCTGGATTGAGATAGATATTCGCCGCGCTTTTTAGCGTGATGTTGCCGTTTTTCCACACCATCTTTGACCCGTGATAATCGACCAGAGTGATCGTGTGATTTTTTCGATGCATGGCGATACAACCGCCACCGGGAATTTTCAGGACATATTCATCGCGGTCGTTTGACAGAGGCAGATCCGCCTCCGAGTAAAATGACCCGAGCACGAAGCCCGCCTCTTCGCCGCTGGGCAGAAAAGCGCAAAGCACAAGTTCGCCCTCGTCGGGGAGGCATTGCGCTTTGTTTTTGAGCGAGCCGACGACGAGCACCGGCAGCTCATCAGATACAAGCCCGTCTTTGTCGGCAAATTTTACGCGAACGCGATGTCGCTCGGGGTATACGGCGGAAATTTCGCCGATGCGAAACAGGTCTTCGTAGTTGGCCGTGGTTCTCACTCCTTCCAGTATTTACTCCAATCCTTCTTGCCCTTCTTCTTTTTGTCCGCTTTTTTCTCGCCTTTACCTCCGGCCCGCACGGATGGCGGACCTGATTCCAGGTCTACAGCGGTTGTATAGCCGCTGCTATCTATGGAGTGTGTTGATTTTGCGATGCGATATTTGCCGTCAAAAGTGCCGAAACCGGAGACGGCTATAACCATGCCATCGAGCATGAGGGTATTGCCCACGCAGTCCAGATGTCCGGTCGCTTCACGCTTGTTGGAATCGCGCAGTTTTTTCTCGGCGAGTTTTATTGCCTCGGCATTGCTTTCGACTCGTTCATTGCTAATTCGCAGCACTTGTCCGCTGGGGTCATTCTCGCCGGAAGATGTAGCTGTGCCCGTGAATGTGACCTTGGTTTTCGGGTCAAAATAGCTGACTTCGCATGATTTATACGTATCCACGGACTGCGTGCGAAAATTCCAATCTGTTACATAGCCGCCTGTGCGTACTATGGTGAACGCGGCCTCCTCCTTTTCTGCGTCAACCTCGTTGTATATCGCCACTTTACCGTGCACAATTTTGATTGCCAATCCCGCTTTATGTACAATCCGGGAAAGGAACTCCAACGAAGACTCCTGCTTCTGGTCTATTCTCCCGAAATATGGATTATCTACAGCCGTATAATTCAGCTCCAAGCCGGCCTTTTTCGCCACATCCTGGGCAACGGTCTTCAAATACGCCTTTTCCCATGTTCGCGTTATTTTCTCGCGGCGGCCCCCCGCGGTGATCGGGGTGGATACCCCTTTCATCGTTAATGAGCCTTGCGTTGCCTCTATTTCGTCGAGTTCAAAAGTTCCACATTTCAGGATTTGGCTATCGCCGTTTTTTTCCCAATCAGATACTTTTATAGCCGCCGTGACCGTAGAATTTTTCTTCGGGAACCAGTCGCCGCGAAAGCGCCCGTCTCTGTCTTCTAGCGTTACGGAGATGGAGTCGGCTTCGCCGCTGCGGTTATCTTCATAGCTAAAAGAGACAAGAAAAGGGGCGATATCCTTCGTGATATCAGCCCCCGCGATTGTTATCTCAAGGCGCGCCCGGCGTGCCTTGTCATTTTTTTTCACTTCCGGCATCTCACTGCCTCCACGGCGGGACCGATGCCGGCTCTTCTTCCGTTATTTCCGGTACTGCCAGCGTCACATTCCCTGGGAACATTGCTGTCTGCACATGCTGCTGGTTGGCCCCGATGAGATCCGCCATGTGGCCTTGGTCAGCGCCGTCGCCCCATATGCGCCATGCAATTACATCCCACGTATCTCCGCTCATTGTTGTAATGGTTCTCATGCGAAATTCACCCGCTCTTTATCGTGCATTATTTCTTCTAACAACCTCTTAAATCGTTTTTTGTCTTCCCTCAGGACGTCAACGAGGTTTTCTCTGTCTGGGCCATAAAAAGTGTAATTCGGGGCATATGTTATTTTGGGAGCAGCTTTGTCGCCAATAGCCTCCGCCTTTGCTCCTAAGTGAGGATTCTGTAATTTCTCTATGATATCGCTCTTCTTGCTTACCGCGGGTTCGGATATCAGCTTTTGTGTAATGTTGTATATCAGCTCGGCAAAACTACTTTTGTTTGTTGTTTCGTTGTTGCCAGAGCCTAGGTTGCGAACGGTAATATGTTTCGTTACTGCTGCGATTTTGGATATTGGCGTCTTTTCTCTCAACGCCTGCATTGCTGGCCTGCCGTGCCCTTCGACGGCTCCGTTTTGTACCGGGGCGATGTGGAAGCCAAGATGCGCTGCGGCCTCCGCGAGCCTCTGGATTCCATACCTTCGGTCTGTTACGGGTACAATTATTTCGTCTCCGGCTTCGCCTACCAGCGCTACGGTTGGTTTCGACACGTATCCGCCCTTAGCCATCTTCGGCATCTTTCGGCTTGTTTTAGATGCTTTCATCTTACCTGTGACAGCAGTGCCCGATGGCGCTTTGGGAGTCCCTCCCCCAAAGCCTAAGAATTGCAGCGCCTTTGAGCCCCATTCCCATATTTTCTTAAGAGCACCCCATATAACATCGAGTGCGCCGCCTATAACCATGGCTGCGCCTTTGATGATGCCCGCCACCCAAGGGAACTTTTCGGCAAAACGTTTCCAGAGGTCCGAGAAAAACACCTTTATTTTGCTCCAGTTCTTGTATATGAGGTATGCCGCCGCTCCGATAGCGATTGCGCCAGCCACGATGCCGGCAATCATGAGCCCATGCGGCCCTGTCATCATCGCCAGCATCGCCTTGCCGATGCCGCCGATGATCGCCTTGCCGCCGATAAAAGCGCTTTTCATTTTGCCAATAGCGGCACCCCAGCGGATAGCTTTTATAAAGTTTATTAGCAGCCCGATTTTTCCACGAACCAAAGACGCCGTTTGGGCTGCAACAGACACAACTTGCCGGCCCAGAGACACGGCCATTTTCCCCACGAAGCTAAAGGCTGCTCTCGCTTTTAGAAATACGGCATCCCATTTCACATTTTTAAGATACAGCCATGTCTTTGTTGCCGCATTTTTACTCAAGGCAAATGTCTTGCCTGCAATATCGCCCACTTTGCTGTTTTTAACTTTCAGGGCGAGGCTTCCTGGGTTTCGCAGGCCCTTCCATATTTTTGCAAGGCGAGTTGCCGCTTTGCCGCCTTTCGCAGCCGAGACTTCAACGCCGTCGAGGGCGCTTTTAAAAAGCCTCCCAAACTGGATACTGCCGCCAATTGCCGTTGTCAGCGTGCTAAACCCGGAGGCAAGATACAGCACGCTGGCAGCAAGGAGGTTCACTCCGACCAGCGCGGCGGCACTGAATACGATTACCTTGGTCAGCATTGGGTACTTATCCGCAAAAAAGCCTATTTTGTCAGCGACCTTGCCGAGAAAATTAAAAAGTGTGATGGCACTTGGAGCAAGCGCGCCGCCCAGCGACCTTGCAAGCGCATAGGCGGACTCTTTGGCTGCGTTTAGTCTTGTGGAGGTAAGTTTCAAGTAATCATCCATATTTTTGGCAACAATATTTTGGGATGATTTTTCTACGTCTTTGTAGCCATCCTCCAATTCCTTTATCTTGTCCATCAGGGGCACAAGCGCTTTAGCGCCTTCATCGCCGAACTTTTCCGTCATAAACTGCGCTCTGTCAATTTCTGACATTTTTGACGTACCGCGCATCAATTCTTTCAGCGAAGCGACCACATCCAATTCGCCGCTTTTGGTCTTTTTGAGGACGCTAGGGATATCCTGCGCCGTCTTCATGAAGCCTTTTAGCATCGCGTAATATGCCGTTCCGGCTTCTCCGCCCTGAAGCCCGGCGCTGTTTAGCAAGCCAATTGCGGTGAGGGATTGTTCAAGCTGGGCGTTATATTGGCTTATGGCGACGGACCCTCTTTTCATGCTTTCGCCAAGTTGGCCGAAGTCCCTAATCTGGTACTTAAACTGAATTTTTGCGAGCAAATCTCCTATGCGCGAAAATTTTTGTTCATCACTGCCATTCAATCTGGTGCCCAAATTGTTATATGCTGTAGCCATTACTTCGCTCACTTGTTCCATGCTGCCATTGGTGACCTTAGATACAGAGGCTACGGTTTTTGTAGCGCTTCTTGCCAGAGATGCAGTCAATCCTGCGGAATTTAGAGCATACTGTATGTCTTGTGTTTCCGCGTAACTTGCGTATCCTGCTTTAGCAAGCTCCGCGCCAATCCCCCTAGCTTTGCGGAGCGCTTCTTTTTTGTGTTTTTCGGGCACGTTTATTACGGTTCCGAGCCTGAAATTTAGATCCTCACCTTCCATTGCTTGTCGCACAGGTCCTTGCATTACGGAGGCGATCCTTGTTGCGGCTGTAATACGCATCTGCGCGGCGTACATCCGCTGTGTGCGTTTTTCGCGTGCGGCATCAAGATCCGCTTGCCTTAGTTGTAGCCGGATCATCTTTTCTTTTG
Organism: Cloacibacillus evryensis DSM 19522; assembly: GCF_000585335.1. Classification (NCBI taxonomy): domain Bacteria; kingdom Thermotogati; phylum Synergistota; class Synergistia; order Synergistales; family Synergistaceae; genus Cloacibacillus; species Cloacibacillus evryensis. Next base: position 1,795,137 of record NZ_KK073872.1, on the reverse strand, counting down.
ATGTGCGCAACGCGTCCTCCGACGCCTTTAGTTTGCCTATGGGGCCGTAGAGAGCCTCTACTCTCTTTTTATATTCCTGATTGGCGTTCGACAGATCCCGTGTTTTCTTTGTTAGTTGGGCTACTTTTGCAGCTGCTTCATCGCGTTTGCGCGTCAGTTTTGTTTGCGATGATTCGTTCTTTTTATCCGAATTCGCCAGTTCTTCATTTGCGGTGTTCAGCTTGCGGATAGCTTCCTTGAGTTTCTTAGTTTGGGATTCCATGGCCATTTGATTGCGGTTCAGTGTTCCGATGGCTTCAAGCTTTTTTTGTGTTTCGGTTCCCTGTACTCCAAGTGCGTCAAGGTCCTTTTTTGCTCTATTTATGCTTTTGCCAAGTTGCGGATACAGATAGCCGCCTATGGCGATGGATAGCTCTAATTCCTTCCCTGGCATCATGTCACCTCGCAATAAAAAAGCCGCCCTTGCGGGCGGCGGTCACCGTTGAAAAATCAGGAAAAAACAAGCGCGAGAACTGTCCCTATTGCCAAGAAAACCACAATAAGGGCGACCCACTCGATCATGCGATCGCGCGTTTCATCGTATTCAATATGGATGTTTTCTTCATCGTTATCGTAACGTCGAATCATGTTCCCGCCTCCTTTTGTTTCATTATACCATAGAAGATAAACTTATTTTCGCAATCAGCGCTTTTCTGACTGTTTCGAGATTTTATGGATAGCGTCAGCCCAATGCTCCCATTCCAGCGGAGACATCTCTATCCAGAATGATATTGGAGTCTGTGTCGCTTTGTTTAAGGCGACACAGATCTCCCGTACTGTCTGCCCCGGCTGCGAGCCTAGACTCCGAGCAAAAAATTTTGCACCTCGGAAGTTATCTTTGAGAAATCTCTGCCAGGTAAAGACATTAGCATATCGGAGGGGACCCTGCAGGCCAACGCGGCGACGCATACCTGATATGTCTTATCGATATCCGTTGCGGGGCGGAACAACATCACTGACGCCTCTTTTTCCGCGTTGATCAGATCCCTGCCAGTAAGAGCATCTAGGTCGAGGTCGAGCGCCTCATATTTTTTCCCCTCAAATTCCATTTCTTTTGAGAGCTTTATCTCCATTAATCTCCTACTCCTTCCGCCGCTCTGGCTGCGGTGAGATAATCGACGCCGGCCACGCGACAAATATAATTGAACTTATCCAGATAGACGCATTCCTCGCCGTCTATCCACACGCCCAAAGCCAACACTTCAAGCTCGACTTCGCTGTCCATCGTGGCTCCTGGTTCGAATTTACCAAGGCCGTTTGACTTTGGCGTGCCCTTCACCCAGACCTTTATCCCCGATATTGTTCGTAGCCCAGTCCTTGGCTCCGATACGTCGAGCGACGCCCTAAAGTCCAGCTCGTGGGCTATTGGCGCAGAAAGCTCAAGGCTTGCGTCTGTGGGTGTGCGGAACTGGATTTTCATCTGCATGGATTGGTAGTGCCCCGTCACCACCGAATCAACTTCGCCAGAGATACCGCTGCCTTTTATACTGGTGGTCATCGCCTGCAACTGTGGCAGGTCAATATTCGCTACACCAAGGAATTGGCTGCCGTTTTTGAAAACGCGAGCGTTTACCAGTTTTTCAGGTATTCCTATCATCTCTTATTCCTCCTATTCGCCAAATAGCACGTCAAGGTAGTCCGGGTCCAGTTCAAAATCACCTTCAATGCTTTCCGCGGGCGGTGGCGGTGTAAGGTATATTTTGAACTTGATCTTCCCGTCGATGAGGCTTGATACGGGGTTGTCTTGCTTTCTGAACTCGATGCGCCCGCCGAGGATCGCCTCCTGCGCCGTGAGACCGTTGAGCCTGTCGTTGAAGCTGTCGACGATCGTCTCGATGAGGCGGCGCGTGATCGGGGCGTCAACTTTCTGCCAGAAGGTAAGGATGAACTCCGCCTGCAGCCAGTTGAACATGAGGCGGTTGGTGATGAACACGTCTTTCGTGTCTGTGCTGCCCGGATAACAGGCGTTGCGGTTGCCCCAGGCGGTCCAGCCTTTGGAGAAGTTCAGCGCCGTAGTGATGCCGTTTTCGTTGAGGTAGTTTACCTTCGCAAGCGACATGGACACCTCTTTGCGGGCGTTTTCCGCGCCGGATATCAGGCTGTCGCATTTGATGTTCTGGTTCGAGGGCGAGACGTAGGGGATGTCTTTGCCCTTATGGTGTGTCGTCCACTGGATTAACGCCGCAAACTGCGAGCTGTAGCGGTATTCGGTCTCGCCGAGGCGCAGCATCGGCCAAAGGGCATGCTGCAGATCGTCGACTAGATTCTTACTTGCCTTGTACGCCGGCACGTCGGTATAGAGCTCCGGCGCGCCGGTGCCGGTCACGGGTATGTCTATTATTGCCAACGCCTTGAACAGCGTGTTGATGTTCCACGCCTTGGCGGCCATCACGGCGGCGACCTCCACGTCGTGGCTCCATCCCGTGGCGACGATCAGCCCCGGAACCTTGCGAGTAATGGGGTAGACTCTTTCGATCACTTCGAGCCCCTCTTCGTCGCCGGTGGCGGCGTTGATACCGCCGATGATATCGTCTTTGTCTACCTTGGTGGGGTCTGCGTAGTCGTAGCTAACCTTGAGCTCCGCCGTGTCGGATGAGATGCTGCCGGTCGACTTCCTGGCAATAACTACATTGTAGTCGACATCGTAACTGGCGGTATAGTCAGTGCCGAGTACGTAGGCTGTCTGCCCCTGCGCGTCCTTAACGACGACGGAGGAGAGGACCGCGTCCGTGTTCGCGAGCTTCGACTCTCCTTTTGACAATGTCAGCGATTCGGACGCTACGCTCGTTTTATGTATAGACGGGTCGAAAACATTCACGAATATGCAGGGCTTCATCGCAAACAGGGCGAATTCGGCGTATATGTTCTCGCAAAGCGTCCACTTTTTCCAATCCGCACTGTACCCCAGGGCTGCTACAGCATCGTCATAGGCGTTGCAAAGGATAGGGTAGTTTATCTTGTTCTTTAGCGCCGCCGTGCGGTGCACCGGTGCCGTGCCGAAATAGACCGGCATTGCCGCTTCGCATGGAGCGGCGGGGATGATGCTTGTCGGTGATTCGGTCGTCTTTACGCCGTGGAAAAATGCCATCTATTTATACCTCCTTTGGGTTTTGTGTCAGGAATTTCGATGCTGTTAAAAGCGCCTGATGCTCTGCGGTGCCTTTTCTGGCCATCTTTTCGCGAAACTCCATCAGGTGGGCGGGCTCCACAAAGAGCTCGAATATCTCAGGGCATTTGGAGCAGAGTTCCGCCACCGCTCTTGGCAAACCATCGCGGAAGCCGGAGCCAAAGTGGAGCCCTTTTGTACGCACATTCGGCCCGACATAAATCCTCGGCCCCTTAAAACTATACTTTCCCAGTTCAGCCTCATCTTGTGAGACGTTCATCGTCGGTTCGGTCTGGGCTATCAGCTGGGTATCGCCAGTTGCTTGTTTCGTCGTTTCCATACGCGCTGCCATAGTTATCTATTTCCTCCTCTATGCTGAATTCTTCCGTGGTTTGACGCTCATCGTACTGTACGATGATGTCGCCGAACCAATACGGGTATGCCTGTATGTCAAACGGGCCGCCCTGTAATTTGTTTACGCGCATCCACCGGCCGCCGATACGCCGTGTTTTTAAGAGCGCGTGGCGCAGCCGTTCAAGCGCGTTAAGCAAATCGTGATAGCCAGGGCTGCATTTGTCGCCGTTGTTCTCCTCTTCGTTGTATACGCCGGCGATGATGCGCAGCGTCAGAGTGGAGTTCGGCAAATCAGCGGGGTCGTCAAAGTCGATTAACCGGAAAATCAGGAGCGGGAACTCGCTGGAATCCGGTTTTTTTCCGTCGCCGGGGATCTCGCCGATAAACCCCTTAAAAGCCGGCAGATCGCCGCGTCCGCGAGCTTTGCTCGAAAGACTTAGGTCCTTTAACGCATCGAGGCAAAAGGATCGCAATGCAAAAAGCAGCTCAATCATGAGATTATTACCTCGTAAGCCGGCGTTCCATCGCCGCGCTGAAAATATTCTCAAGGGCGGCTTTTGTGACCTCCGTCACCTTTTCGGATACCTCCTCGTTGCCAAGCATCTGCGGCGTAGAAACCGTCCGGAATACACGATAGCGATTTACAGACACTTCTTTCCCGTTTACACTTTTCTTTTCTTTACTTCTGCGGGCAAGATGAACATGTCCACCTTTTAATTGAATCCAAAAATAATCGCTGCTGACATCTTCAAATTGTCCGCGGAGGATCTCCGTCGCGTATCCGCGTTTTGAGGTCCAAGCAGGGGAGGGGTTTCCTTCCTTCGGACTGACATTGAAGTTCATGGCTCCGCGCGGGCGGCCCCGGCTTTCCAGCCTTGCCGCGATACTGCCGCCCTTCGCGCTAATTTCTTTAAATTCCTTCTCAACGTTCTGCATGCTTATCGTGTAGCGGCGAGATATCTGTATCAACGCCTCGCGGTGGGCTATCTGAACGGCCTTATTCACGCTCTGCCGCAATACAGATTCGGCCTCGTCGGGTATCGCTTCAAGATATTTTTTTATATCGTCCAGACCGCGAATCTCTGTCTCTATCATGATTCCACCGCCTTAAGCCGTATCCGCATCATGCCGTTGGTCTCGATTATTTCTTCTACCGTCCACCTTTCATCGGTCCCGGCGCGCGTCAGCACCACTCGCCGGCCTGTGGTTGGCGGCACGGGCAGCGACTTCACAAAAATATAGAGGGAACGCGCGAACGTCCCCTCATATTTCTGGTCTTGTGCTGCCGCCGCAGGCGATATCTCTTCGATAACGCCTGATATTGATATGCCGTCAAGAGCGATGGTTTCCGCGAAATCGGTATGACTGAGAAATACAGAGTCGATATCGGCCTCGATCATATCCCGCAGGGACATGATTTAGTTGCCTGACGGCACGGGTTCCACAGACCACCCTGCAGCAGCTGTGGCAAGCTCCACCGCGCCGGTTGTCGTGTTGTGACTGTGCTCCAATATTTTTGTGGGGTCGGCCACGGGATTGCTTGTTACCGCAGCGCAGAGTACACCGATCTTTACGCGGCACCTTGCCGCCGATGCCGCCTTGGGCGCGATGACAATACCAAGCAAGGTATTATTCGTCGGCGTCTTGGTCGCGTATTCGTTGGTGGGATTCCAGTACACAATATCGCCGACCGCGAATTCCGATCCCGTTACGGCTCCAAGCTCCCACGCCTGGTCAAGCCGCACCGCGCCGCTTTCCCCGGGGTCTATGTCTGTTTCCGCGATACCGCACATATTGGCGAAAACGACGACATCGCCGACGTTTATCTTATTCTCTCCGCTGTTTTTATAGTCTATCGATTCCCCGCGCTGTACGGGTATTGCCTGTCTGCTCATTTATATATACCTCCTTACGCGGGCTGCGCGCCGGCGTTTTTGTACATGCCGCGATATTCGTAGCACCAGACGCCGAAATCGACGCGCACCTTATACTCCATGCCGTCGGTATTCCATCCCGGCATCTGCTCGATTGTCGGACTCTGCTGTCCGTTCAAAAATGCTACTTCCACCGTGTCGATCTCAGACGCCGACGCCGCAAGATACCAACTCCAATCGGTTATGTGCGGTATGACCACCGGCTCGAAAACGCCCTTGAACGGGTTTATCACGCCCGGGTTTGTCGCCGTAATATCGGTGTCGCTGTAGAGTATCTGGCGCGCCAGTGTCTCAAGCTCCGGCGAAATCAGCAAGTATTTTGGCGTCAAATTCAGCTGCACCTTGTTTTCTGCATCCTTGCGGAGCCCCGTCTGCCTGCGCATCGCAATTCTGGCGGCAGATAGTGACGCTATCCCCAGCGCGGAGGCTGTCCCGGCAAGGTTGCCGTGATTGGCATGGAAGAGCGTTTTGCCGTCTTCGCCAATTACGGGGTTTGAGAAAAGCAGCTTATAGACCGTCTGCTCTATCGTGCGGGCCGAAGCGCTGCCGAAAAGCTGCGGGATTCTGGCAAAAGCGCCGAGTTCGTCATTGATGATAGCCTTGCGGGTCAGCGCGAATTTTTTCCCGAACGTGCCGATGCTGAAAGAGTCTTTTGTCTCCATCAGGTCGGCCATCTTATACTCGCCGCCCTCAAGAATAGGCTCAAGCAGCGGCATTTCGCCGAAACGGACCTTGTGTTGCTCCTTGAAATCACTGGCGCTGCCGGTTCCGCACCAACGCTGCCATGTCGTCGGGGCCTCGTTATACGCGTCAAGCAGCGTCACTCTCGCAAGGTCCGTCATGATGATGGGGAAGTCCGACGTGGCAAAAGCGCGCTTTGCGATATCATCTTCGTTGTCTCGGTAGGAAACGCTCTCGCCGTTTCTTTCCACGCATTCACGCGCGAGGTTGGAAAGCTTTATGCCCCTGAAGTCTTCCGCGCCGGGCGCGAATTTATCGGAACGCTTGCCAAGCCGCATTCTCAGGCCGTCTCGGGCGGCGCTGCGGAATTTTTCCCGCCCATCTTCGCCAATGCTTACGCTGCGTCCGGTGCTGACTCCGGAAGTCCCTTCCGCCTGTGCTGTCAGAATGCTGCGGCAAACGGCCTCGACAGACAACCCTTCGCTGACATACCGGGCCGCCTCTTCCTGCGGGACATGGTACTTGCCGCAGATAGCCATTATTTCCGTCGCCCGTGCTCTTTCCGCTTCAAGATTCACGCCGTTATTGCCGCTCTGCTGAGGCTCAGGCTGCGCTTCAAGCCCTGCGGCCTCTCTCATCTCTTTGACGAACCGCATAGCCTCCGGCGCCTCTTCGTCATCAACACCCGCAAGTATGCTGCGGATTGTTTCCTCAAAAGCGGCCCGCTGAATCTTCTTCGCCGCCAAATCCCTAAAAGTCCCTAATATCTGTTCACGAAATTCATTCACTGCTGAATCATCCCTTTCTTCGTTGTTATTGATACTTCTGCCTATTCCTACCGTCTTGTCGGCCGGACAACTTACAATGCTTATCTCGTATGGCTCCCACCTGCGGGCGATCCACGCCGGCCCTTCGATGCCTTCGCGGGACACTCCGTCGGCGGGGACCTCCTCCCATTGATATACGCGGAAGCCGACGGAAACGCCTCTCAGCGTGCCGGATTTCACCTTCTGGAATATCTCATCCGACCGTTCGTCTTCGTCAAACAAGACGCGGCATTTGCCCTTCCTTGACTCGCGGTCTATGCGGACGTCCTCAAGGCGGCCGATCACGCGATCTGCGTCATGGTTGAACAGAGCCACGCCGATCTCGCTTAGCCTGGAAAGGTCCACTGCCTCTTCGCTGTGGTCGAGGACCTCCGAATACCATCCGCCGGTCCAAAAATCATATTGCCGCAGGCCGCAGTCCGACGAAAAAGAGAGCTCGATTGACCGCGAGCCCTCATCCGCCGACGCCTCAAATCTAAGTTCCCGCTGATGCGTCTGCGACGGAGAAAAATATGCCGTGCGGGTGGCGGCGGGTTTAACTGGTTTCTTCTTCATTTTCACCCTCCTTTTTTGACGGTGGATTGTCCTCTTCGTTCATGAGCTTGTTGTATTCCTCGGCAGACGTGGATTCCTTGCCTGAAAACCAGGGCAGTTCAATGCCTAGCTCGCGAGCCTCGTCAATCTCTTTTTTACGCTGCTTCATAACCTCGTAATAATCCTTGCCCTGCTCGCCGCAAATATCCGAGAGTGTCGTAATGCCAAGAGCGAGCATCTTTTCCATGCCGGAGGCTTCCTTCTGCGGGTCTACCCACTTCCATCCGGGAGTGCTCCATTTATGGGCCGCGTATCTGCGCCGCGCGCGCTCGTCCTCGAAATACCTCGGCAGCGCCAGTTTGCCGGACATGACGGCCGCCTCAAGAAACCATTCGTACACGCGATCACAGAGTTTGGCGACAAGCCTCTTCTGCATCTTCGTGTATGTCTTCCGGTCCTCAAGCTGGCCGCCGCGGTGCGAGGAATAGTTGACCTGCGACATGTCGCGCGAAACAGTCTCATAGCTGAGGCCGCAAGCCATGGCGATCAGGCGGATGAGAAACGAGGTGAAACCGGCGGCGTTGACGTTCGGCCGTCCCAGCGTGGGGAATCTAATATCGTCATTCTTGCTGAGCACGTTGTATTGTCCGCGCCGAATCTCTTCATAGCGTTTGGTTTTGTCGCCTTTGCCGCCGACGGGGTTGCCTATTCCGGGGCCGGATGCCCCCTTCTCCTTGACGACAAATGCGGTGATAGCCGCCGCGTTGCGGGCCGCTTCAAGTTCGTTGCCAATATATTCCTGTATATTGCGCACGCGCTCCGTGCAGACGGCCATATCTGATAAGCTGCGTGTCTGCTGCGGGCGTTTTTTGGTGAAAATATGGATCACATTCTCGCGCGGAATACGGACGATCGTCTGGTCGCGGAAATATGGCAGCGGGTCTGGCCGAAAGTGATAAGCTACGGCTTTCATATACTTGTCGACTTCGATACCGCCGAACACATAATTAGCTCCATACTGAAACCTGTCACAGGCCAGCATGTCGGGCTCCAGCAGCTGGAGTTTAAAAGGCAGATACCCGTCAGGGTCGACCACCTTAACGATGAATATTTCCCCGTCAATGGCGTGCCGGCGCATGACCATCTCTAATATTTCCGAAAATGAGCTGTCTCCCGTTACATCGCAGTTTTCGGCCAAAGACCACTCCTTCCATATTTCTTCGATTCGGTCGTTTATGACGTCCAGCGTCTTGCCGCGGGCGCTGCAAACTTGGGCTTCAAGCACAAATCCGGTGCCGATTACGTTGCGTAGCATCGCGCCGATGACGCCCTCCGTGACGTCTCCGTTACGCTCAAGGTCACGCATACGGGCGCGGACCAGATTGCGGTGTGGGGCGTCGGTCTGCTCGGGAGTGGTGTTTATCGGAAACCAGTTGCCGCCCTGCGGGTCAATGCGGGCGGCGTCATAGCTGCGCATCTCCATACGAAATTCGGCGCGCCTTACGCCCGCCTCCGGCGAAAGCCAGCCTATCAGCCTGTCAAGCAAGGTCAGTTGTTCGTTCATCTTCCCGCCCATGTTATCAACCGCACGCCGCCTCCCTCGGCGTCGCCAAGCTCGGACATCAACTCTGCCCGCAAAGCTCTTAGTTGTGATAAATCGGCCTTGGTTACCGACCGCGTACCAAGGTCATAGCTTTGCGCTCCCGTTACGATGGCGCGAATTGCGGCGCTCACTTCGCCAAGCTCGACTTCTATCTCTTCAATTGTTCGCATGACGGGCCTCCTTTAAACGTTATAATTAGCGTGGGGTGATTAACATGTCTGGAAATAAAGTTGTCACAAGGATTAGTTATATTGACTTGGACACCACGTTTGATATTTATGCCTATCGCAAAGTTTCTGAAAGCGAAGCACAGTTCCTTGTTGACGAATTTCTTCGCACCTACGGATACCAGAAAATTCCCTCAAATAAGGCTATTGAGATTGACTCTTCAATTGGATTACATGATCGCTGAGACGAGAAATCAAATTCAAAGAATTTTCGCGATTAAGTAAAAGCCCTTTTTTCTCAGGGATTTGCAGATGCGTCTCACCCGTGTTTTTATCCGTAATGATTGAGAATATGATCTGGCGTTTTTCATCTTTCACAATCAATCATCCTCCTCGTCCGCCCGCAACGTGCGGACGCCGGCGATCTCCGCTGCCGCAAAGTTGCCGACCGCGCAGTCCAGCAGGTGGTTGTCAATCCCGCTCATGATGGTTTTATATAGCCCTTTTGCGCGCCCTTTGCGGTCGTATTCCGTTACCTTATGCTCCGAACAGAGCTGATCGGCAAACTGGCGAGGACATCCAGCAAAGACGCTGAAACTTCCTCGCTCGCCAGGCGCTCGCGCCAGCCTGCCGTATACAAAATCTTTGTAGAATTCCGTATCAAGCAGGAAGAGCTTCAACTCCGTGTAACGCATCTTGTCGATCACACCGATGCGATAGGGGATGCCTTTCGCCGAGGTCTCATCAAGCCCCTTTGAAGGGCATGTCAGGCCTGGATGTTCAAGGCAAAACTCATATACTTCCTCCGTCCGGAAACCGGAGTCTATAAGCGAGAAAAAGACTCGGAAGGTCTCGCCCGTGTCTGCCTGCCGGTATTCCCGTTCTAATACATTCTCGATATCGATCCATGTTTCGCAGATTCCCGGGCCGCCGCCGAAGTCGACCAGCCAGCTCGTCATCCCTTCGCCCCAACCGTAGACAGACCACCAGAAGTGATCTTTCTGGACGTCCACTGCCGCCGTCAGCATCAGGACGCCCTCGGGAACCGTCCCGCGTTCATACTCCAGCTGGTGTTCAAGCACGACGTCCGAACGCATCCGCGCTGCCTGATTCACCCACGGCTCGCCAAGCCAGCCGTTTACAAAGTTCATCAGTTTTTCAGGCTTGTCCTTTGATTCGAGGAATTCTTTCGCCACATCTCCGAAGCGCTTCCACGGCGAATATATCGTTGAAAGGTTATAAGCGACATGCCGGGGACGGGCTATTTTCTGCGGGCTCATTACCCAGTCTTCCAGATTTTTATCGTATTCAACCGGCTGCCAGCTTCCGGCCCGCAGCATCATATGCTTGTGTTTGTCAAATATTGCGCGGCGGCAGTGCGGGCATTCGCACCACGCCTCCTCCGAGACCCTTTTTAAGCGTATCGACGGCGCGAGCGCGTTCATCTCTTCCGGCCACTTGATATCTTTCATGCGCATTACAAATAATTCGTTACAATGCGGACAGGGGACAAAATACCGTTTGCGCACGTCCGCTTCCAACCACGATCGCCATATATGGCCGGAATCATATGTCGGACTGGACACCTCGACCTCTTTACGGCGATAGTATGTCTTTGTTCGTTCGGCGGCCAGTTTGAATGGGTCGGCGTCGTCGCCGGCGCGCAGCGGGAACTTGTCGGCCTCATCGTAGAAAACATAGCGCACAGGGCGAGAGGCGAGCTGTGATGGGCTGTTCGCGCCCACGAAAGCGATTTCCATCCCGGGAAAATAGAGCCTCTGAATTTCAGAGCGTTCAAAATCGAACTTTTCCCGCAGCGCAGCGCAATTTCGGATAAAGCTCCGAAAACGCCCTTTACAAATATCCTTCGCCAGCGTATCCGTCGGCAAAACATATAGCATGCTTCCCTGATCCTGGTCCACGGCGTAGCCTATCATGTTGTATTCGCATTCCGTCTTTCCGAGCTGGGTGGCAAAAGCTAGAGAAATCTTTATTACGCCGGCAGATCGGAAGCTGTCCATCGGCTCCCGTAAATATGGAGTCCGGTCCGTGCGCCACGGACCAGACAATTCCGAATACTCAGATGTCAACACCCTGTTATGGTCAGCCCATTCACTCACACTTATTTTCTCCGGCGGTGCCAGCGCCCGAAGCTCCGCCGTCGTCCATTTTGCCAATACCGTTTCTGCTGTACGTTTCAAGGATTTCATGTATAGCCATTTCCATTTCTTCTTCAACTATTAGGCGAGTTTCAGGGTCGGGGAAGCGAAAACCCACACGCATGGGAATGGAAAGCAATGCGGATTTAAGCTCTACGCAGCGCGCCGCCCACTGTTCCACAACCTCGGCGCGGTCAATTACCTTTCCCTCGCGTTCCAGCTTCATAATTTCACGCAGGCGTGCCTTTGCCTCCTGCTCAAGCGCCTTGGCCTTAAGCAGCCTGTCCTTAAACTCTGAAACGTCGATAGCCTCGCCGCCGCCAGTGAGTTTTTGCTGGAGGTACATTACGTAGGCTTTTACGGTTGGACCAAGATCGTACTTGCCACGCTCTGCCTTGGGGATAATTTTCTTTTGAGCAAGCTGTTCGACTCGACGTTCTGAGAGATTTAAGAGTTCTGCGATAATCTTTTTAGAGTAAAGATTGCCCCCCACGACATCACTCACGCCGCTCCCGCCTTAATTTGTCGAACGTTTTGCCAGATTCGGCGAGTGTCGCGCTCTGGGATGTATATCGCTGCCAACGCCGCACGGCCATATCCACGTATGCGGGATCAAGCTCTACAGCAAGACACCTGCGCCGGCAAGACTGCGCGGCAATAATGGTTGTACCGGACCCGGAAAATGGGTCATATACCATATCGTTTACCTTCGAGCTGTTCAGGATTGCGCGCCTCATACACTCCACAGGTTTTTGCGTACCATGTATAGTTTTCTCATCTTGGCCGCTGAAATCTATTTCCCAAACGCTGGATACCTTCCGCGATCCCTGCCAATGGGATATCTCGCCTTCGCGCACGGCGTACCAGCAAGCTTGATAACTGTCACCGCAATACCCCGGCAGCTCTGGGCATACAGTTTCATCGCGACGCACGGCGTACCAACATACCTCGTGCTGCCAGTGGATATCGCCACGACTCAGTATCAGATTCGGTTTAATCCATACTATTTGACTTCTTAAAATAAAACCATTTACTTCAAGGCTTTCTGCGACGGTGCGGCCATGCAAAGAGCCGTGCCAAACGTAAGCGACATCCCCAGGGAACAGGTTCCATGCCTCGCGCCAATCGGCACGGTCGTCATTCAGCACCGTGCCGGTCCTTTTCGATTTTGAGAGCCCGTTATCCATGCGCCATTTAGGATCATATTTGACCCCATACGGAGGATCGGTAACCATGAGGTGAGGGCGGCTACCGTCAAATAGCCGTTCAACGATAGCCGGGTCCGTGCAATCTCCGCAAATGATGCTATGTGCACCTAAAAGCCAGACGTCGCCCGGGCGCGAAACAACGGCTGGCTCCATGTCCGGTATGCCATCCTCAGGAGAAAACCCCTCCACTGAGTCTAGGCTTAGGGTCAGCACTTCGCGGTTTTCAAAACCCGTAATCGAGAGATCTAGGCCGAAGTCATCGCGAAGCCGCAACATCTCGGCGGCAAGCGTTTCTTTGTCCCATTCAGAATCTTCGGCAAGGCGATTGTCGGCGATGATATATGCGCGCCTTTGCGCATCGGTCAGTGTGTCAATATATATACAAGGTATAGATTCAAGGCAAAGTCTCACGGCGGCTTCCGTGGCTCCAGCGCCCTTGATAATCGTTCCGCTGCGGTCAATAAAAACAGGAATGAGAAATCCGAATTCCTGAATCGAGGCCATCAGTTTGCGTATCTGCTTCTCGGGGTGCTTGCGTGAATTGTTGGCATAAGGTAACAATGTACTTGGGTTCAAAAAGACAATTTCCATCCTTATATCTCTCCTTTCCGTCTTTGTATGAAACCGAAACGGGGGGTAACCTGAATTTTTGTACAGAAACCCCGCGCCTCGCCAGCCCCGCAGGCCCCCTTTGCCCCAGAAGGACCCGCGATTGCCGTGGAGGCCCTCCACTACGACATTTAGCTCTTATGATGCTGACACGAACCCTCGTGTCTAAATCTTACGTTTCTAGTATTGTGTAAGATTTTTCCGTGAACGATAAAATAAGCGGTGGAGCGGAAACTTTAGCAAACTAAAGCGTATAAAATATGAGTTATCCACAAAACTTTAACGTACTAAAGTGATTTTCTGGGTTATACACATATCCACAGAAAAAGCGTTTCGGTTTCTAGTGTGAGCTGCCTGAAAAATCAACTCTGCGATAGATTTTTTCCTGCTCTTCGTTGGGGATGCAGGCGTATCTATGTGTTGTCTCTATGGATGCGTGGCCGAACTCTTTTTGGATAACGTCTACTCGCGTACCATTTCTCCATGCCTGGTATGCGTAAGTCTTGCGTAGGGAATGTGTGCCTACATCCCCGCGTATACCGCACTCTGCGGCGGCCACTGAGATGACATGCCACAATTGTTGTCGTGATAATGCCTTTGCCCCGCCGGATGGGTTTTTTTTATGTGACAGTACCAGCGGCGTCTCTATTGTCCAGCCCTTTATGCTCCTGATATGGTCACGCAGCTCTTTACGCATTTTGTCCGTTACAAAAATGTGCCGCTCTTTACCGGTCTTTATTTCGTTAACCTTCAGGCGATCGATGATCTGCACGCGCTTGCCGCTGCCCGCAATAACGTCGCCTACCTGCATAGCCAATATGTCGCTGCACCGCAGTCCCCAATTGATGCCGATCAAAGCCGCGATATAATAATTACCATTCCACCTCTTAAGACAAGCCAGGAAGGAATGTATCTCAGGTTCTGTGCGTAGCGGGACGGTTTTGTTCATCCCCCGCACGCCGCCGTTATTTTGCCTATCGGCCAGTTGCGGTCAAGGCGTTTTTGAATCCATTTCATCATAATTTTTTTATCGCATTCGAGGCACCTGATTATCGGGATTGCATCGAAGGGGATAGGGGAACAAAAGGCGTTTGAGCTGCCGACCCGCCGGCGGCGGCCATACAGGCGACACCATATCACGACTTCGCGCTCAATATCCACCGGCATAACACAACACCTCCATAATAAGTGAAAGGGCCCTTGCCGAGTGCCGGCAAAAGGCCCTGAATCGTTAATGTTGAAACATATCGAATGATAACATTATATGCCTTGACAAGGACAGAGCAAGGTCCTTAGTGCGGACACCCGTTTTTCACTTGTCAGTTGAGTTTTTTATCTGGGTAGTAAGAGATATTATAGCCATCCGTATATGCCCAGGAAAGCAGATGTATCGCCAGAGATTTTATAATCCTCTTTTTCCAGCGGCGGAGCGTCTTTCCCCGCACTCCATCAAAGCGACGAGAGAGGACGGCGCTCATGCCCCCCTCACCGTCGCGGATGATGCCGCCAGGCCGCAGCATACTGGCGAGCGGCACTAGCTTATTCCACATCTGCGGATATTCTTCTCTGTATTTTTCCGTCAGTCTCCAAATGTTTTCCCAGCCTCCGAGACTCTGGACAGTCGCTTCTATCGGTTCCACGGTCATAAGCATAGCCTCCGCCATATACACAGACGCGCCGCCATCCACACGCACGCCGCAATCGGCCTGCGGCTTTTTAAGCGCGTTGTACATATCTTCTACAGATGGGATAGGAGCCACCCCGAGAAGGACGGCGACGCCATTCTCGAAAGAGAGGATCGTCTCCAGAAATTCAATAGTTTTTTCGAGTCCCGTTTTTTGCGGCATCGCGTCCTCCTCTTAGCGATTCTTCGGCTCTATGCTGCGATAATCGATATCGTTAAGCACTAGATAATGCCCGAATGTTTCGTCCGTCAGGCGGCTTACGATCTGTGGTCCGCGGTCGCCGGCCATTGTTACAAGCTGATCTTTACTTCCGGCGTTAGACGTGATCGTGATCGGCTTTCGTTCACGGTAGCGCTGGTCGATCAGCTCCCAAAGGCGTTCTGTTACCCAATCGCTGTCTTTTTGAGCGCCGAGGTCGTCGAGGGCGACAAAATCCGCGCATTTTATGGCGTCTTCGATTTTCGGCAGCGGCGAGTAGGGGCCGTATCCGCGCTTTATTTCGTCGAGCAGAGATACTACCGGGATAAAAACCGCTGATTTGCCTTTGGCCAGCCAGGCGTGAACCATAGCCACGGCAAGATGGGTTTTCCCCGTGCCGGGCGTGCCCATGAGGGTAAGGGCAAGCTCCTGCGTTACGCAGTCCTGAGCCATTGACTTTGCCAGCCCGATTTTAGGCGCGCGCCGTATGGTAGTGAAATTCGCAAATGTCGCCTGTTTAAAGCGAGCTGGTATACCGCAGTTTTTCACGTAAGTTTCGATTGCCGCTTTTTTTGCCGCCAAAACCCGCACCTTGCAGGGAGCGCAGGCGGTCTTGTAGTAGGGCGGGCGCGACACGGTGTAGGGGTACAACACCGGCAGAGATATATACCCGCAATGTTTGCATGCGGAGATCCCAGGGCAATGTCGATAGCAGTCTTTTTGTTCCATTGCGATTTCCAGCTCCATAGTATCGTCAGGGATGTCGCACAGGGAGGCTTGGGGACAAGACTGCCGCACCCATTCAAGTATTTCAAGCTTTTTTGCGTATTCACTCAATTTGCTCAACCCCCTTCCCGAATTTTTCAAATAAATATTTGTCGTGCTCGTCTTCCTGCCATTGTGCTTGTGCTTGTACTTGTGCCTGCGCCGCGCCGTTGTCCGGCGGCGCTTTTTTCCTCGCCGATCGCGAGTTCTGGTGCCGAAGCGACTCGTAAAGATAGTCAGCGGTAAGGCCGGATAATGGCCGCCCTCGCGAGGCGAACCGCTTTACGGCGGTATTGATCTCCTGCTGGATGCGTGCTGGCAGGTGGATTTTTTCAAGCGCCAGCAGAGAGCCCACCTCCGAGGGGATTAGGCCCTTGCGCCCCGTTTTGAGCAATAGATATTCCGCCGTCGGACGCATCGCCAGAGGGATTTTATCGATTAGCCTGATATCCTCCGACGCTGCCTCGGGGGCGTCAGCCCCCTTTACCGAAGGTAAAGTATTATTTAAAGACTCTGGTTCTTGTAATTGGTGTGCATATTCTGCACCCTGCTGAGTGCGTATATTGCACGCTGGCTCATCAAGCTGCTCCTGTTTCGGCAGAGTGCGTATATTGCACGCTGCTTTATGACCGATAATTTTATATATCGAGGCAATTTGATGCCCATCTGCATGACGCTTTTTCCTCTCGATATACCCATGCTCTACAAGCTCTTTCAGCGCGTACATTACGGTGCGGCGGCTGACGCCGCACTCCGCCGCGAGGGTCTCTGTTTTAATCGCCCACTCCTTGGTGCCAATATTGACAAAGGCGACCAACACGGCATAAACCCCCTTCGCGTTAAAAGAAAGGGTCTTGTCGCGGAGAACGCAGATGTCAACGGCCGCGAACCAGAAACCGCGATCATCTTGTATTTGCAGGATGGCTTCATCCGACGTCATTGTTCTTCATCCTTTCACTCCCGACCATCATCCAGAATCCACGAAACATCAGTCATCCCTATTTTTTCTAAGTTCCGTAGCGACTAGACCCCCAGCTCGTGATCGCTGGGCATATGATTATATTTACGGTGGTAGGCCGACTGACTCATCTACTGCACTCCTGCCGGAACCGATCTTCCAACTCAAGCAACGATACCCCGCGCTTAAATGGCCGGCTAGTACGGGATTGCAGATCCTTTAGCTTCTCCCAATAATAAGGGAGGTAATTATAATAGTTTCGTAATTCCTTGAGGTTTTTGTTCGAACAACACCAACAAGAAACACGATCCAGCAGAGAATAGAGACACACTCCGTTTTCCTCCCACCAATAACCACGTTGGTAGCAGTGGATAAGGGCCTGCCCCTCGGGTATTTTCCATTCCGCAAGAGGGAATATCTTGTTGGCTGCTCGATTTTTCCCCAGTCGCTCTCTTTCATCATGAGCGAGGCCAACGTATACAAACGAGTCCTTACAATGAGCATCCAAAACGCGAAGCTTCTCGGTCGTTCCCCAGCGGCATGGGCCACCACACCATGAGTAACCTTTGTGGACATTGCCATTCTTTCCCGTTACGGGCCTATCGAGCATATTCCAAAGAAATTGGTCTTTTGGATACAGCTCTGTATAGGTGATGTCATGTTTCTTCAGAAGAGGAAGAGCCCTATCTCTTGTGTCATAGACGCCCTGGAACTCCATCTCTGTGTTGAAGAAAACAACCTCATCAAGAGGATATTGTTTTTCGATCAGGAGCAAGAGCATACAGAGGCTATCCTTGCCCCAACTAACACTAGCAATGTATTTGGACATCTACGCCACTTCTCGCTCTTGCCGCGTCATAAAGCCGCAGTTGGCCTTGACGATTGCCTCGGCCACCGGTGGGCATACGCTGTTGCCGACCATGCGCACCTGCGCGGTTTTGGTGAGGGGCTTGCCGTTGTAAATAGGGGCAATGATATAGTCCCGCGGAAAACCCTGCGCGTTGAAGAGCTCCCGCGGCGTGAGCATCCTCATGCCGATATCGGTGATGATGTACGGCTCTCCCTCTATTTCCACGGTAACAAGGCCGAACCTGTCTTTGCCCGTTATCGTGTCAATCGGCTCGGACAGCGGCTCTCCGCCTCGCTCACTGCCGTAGTATTTGACCATCAGGGCGGCCACAAGCCCAGATTTACCGCCGCCGCCTTGAGGCATGACCGTGCCTAGAGGGTTGTCGAGCGCCGTGCCTGTCGACGTCCCGAACTGGCGCATGAGGTGGCAGACGGTGAGGCTGTTGTGGTCGTTAGCCGTGATAGTAGGCAGGGGCTGATCTACTTTGCGTCCCACGTCGTCGCTTGTATAGTGCTTGGTGATGATCGCCGTGCAGAGGCCGAAGCGGCCTGATGCGTCCAGCGTGGCAAGGGGTATGTCAAGCCCCTGTCCCCGAAACCCGCCTCCTCCATTTTTGTGCGCGCCATGGTATTTTTGCAAAAACGCGGCGCAGAGGGCGAAATGTCCGCCTTTTACCTGCGCGCATTGGGTACGCAGAGGGTCGTCGGCGGCAAAGTTCCGCTGCTTCGAGGCGTTGGCATGTTCCGTGATAAAGGGAGCTTTATCTTTCGCCACGATGTAGGGCTTGGGGTTGCGTACCACGTAGCGCATGATCCCCTTCGCAATGCGCCGCTTGGTAGCGTCAGCAAGCTCTTTTTTGCGCTCGAAGATGGAGGGCGCTGGCACGGACCAGTCGATACACTCCGCCGCCGTGCGGTACGGTTTCCGCCCTGGGCCATGTGTAGGCTTCGGCCACTGCGCCGGCGTGCGGTCGGCGGTCGCGACGAGGAAGAAACGCTTGCGCGAGGTCGACGCTCCGTAGTCGCAGGCCACGAGCTCGCGCCAGTTGACGGAGTATCCCTCGCGGCGCAGGTGGCGCACAAATTTTGCGAAGGTGATGCCCCGGAGATGCATCTTTGCTTTTCCGTGTTTGTCGAGCGGACACCAGTCATGGAATTCTTCGACGTTTTCCAGCACGATAACGGCGGGGCGAACGCGGCGCGCCCACTTTACCGCCGACCACGCCAGCCCGCGGATGCGGTCAGACTTCGGCGCACTGCCGCGAGCCTTGGAAAAATGGGTGCAGTCTGGCGACAGCCACATCAGATCAACCGGCTCGCCGCCGGTAACGGAGAGTGGGTCAACGCCCCATATATCCTCGATGTAGTGCCGCGTTCCGGGGTGGTTGGCCTTATGCATCGCCATCGCCTCGGCGTTGTGGTTGATTGCTATATCAGGATCGCGTCCCGTAGCCATACGGATGCCGGTGCTCGCGCCTCCGCCGCCGGCAAAGCTGTCAACTATTAGTCCCAATCCGATCCCTCCAGCCATTTTTTGATGCCGTCTTTGCAAGTAACATCTCCTGTCGGGCATTTATCTTCATCATCCTTATATTCGCAGAATTCGCATTTTTCTTTCGCGGAATCGCGGAGGAACATCGCGAATCCTTCTATCCCCAGATCTCGCGTGATTTCTTCATATCTGCTTTTCATTCACAGTTGCTCCTTCGAGCTTCGCGAGGACGGAAGCCACCTTATCCAGTGCTATTCGTACATCGCAGATTTCGCACAGACTAATATCGGAGCAGAAATTACAAAGCGGTGAGCTTTTTACTGCCTCCAGTGCGCCTTGCGCCGTTTTCAGCGCTTCCGCCGCCTCCGGCATGAGGTTCGCGCAGGATACCATATACTTAAACACGTCAAACCTATTTTCGATGCGGGACGAAAAAATGTAGTAACCATTCCTCGCATAGACCATCAGGGTTTTAGGTTTTTTTAAAAGCTTTTCTTGAAAGACATGTGCCCTAAACGGCAACGGATAATTTTTTTCAAAGTCATGCGGCATCTAATCCACCTCAATTCCATGCTTTTTAAGCGCTTTAATAGTCAGCGCCTTTACCTCATCTGGGCAATGTGCCATAGCATCTTTCCATGTTGGCCAGCGACCGTTTTTTGCGTAAAATTTGTACATATAAAATAAGCTGTCTTTGTTGTGCGGGATGTCCGGAGCATGATTAGCAGCGCACTCAGAGCAGCAACCGGGGGGGACGTTGTCGAGCAAGATTAATTTTCCTTCTATCATGTTATTATGCTTCCTCCGTTCCTCTTTTTTCTTCCATATATCTGCAAAGCGCCGTCCGACATCCTTCGCGGAGCCGTTCGCTCCCTCGCCCAAGCCAACAGATGGGCTTGCGCCGGTTTTCGGAGTAGAAGTAACACCCCGGCGCGCACATCTCGCCGTCCATCGTCGTTTCTATCTTTTGTCTTACATAGCGTTCCATGCCGCCCTCTTATAGTTCAGCCCCAGTCTCCTCGCGGTGGCGTTGATCGCCGGCGGCCGCGGGCACGATCTTGTACGTCTCGCGCACCCAAAGGCGATCCCCGACGCTCCCAAAAGGGCAACGGGGGTCGCCGATTTCCTGCCGTACTTGGCAATTTTCCGGCTGCGGCTTCAGCGGCCTGCGCGTCTGCGTTTTACGGCCTTCGAGCAGGGCTTTGACCATCGGCGCGCTGAAGAGTATCGGGTGTTCTTTACTTGGCTTTTGCTTCACGGAGCCCTCTTTTCTGCGCGAAGGCGTCAAGGTCGGCCTGCGCGTCTTCCATTCTTTGACGTATGAATAGCTCTCCGCGGAAAAGGAACAGGCGCGCGTATCCCTTAAGGTCAATAAAAAACGGCGCGTAATTTACGTTGTTCACCGATTGATATGCTTTTATATACAAGATACGGTCGCGATATAGATATCGTTTACCCATCTTGTCACTCTCGCTCCCGCAAGTATTCCGTCAGTGCCCGGCGTACAAGCTCGGCTAAGCTCACACGCTGGCGAGAGGCTTCATTGCATACCCCCTGATACATGGCCAGGTCGAGCATGATGGGGAGGCGTTTCGTAAGGCAGTCTCTTTGTGCTTGTGCTGACGCTTGTGTCGGTGCTTGTGCTTGCGCCGGTGCTTGTGCTGGTATCGGCGCAACATCTCTTTCATTTACCGGATCGGCTTCCGGGGAAGCAGGCGTCAGAAAACGCAGCGCGGGGTTGTCCCTGAACGATTTCATGAGTAGTACACCTCGCCGACAAATTCGCAATAATCCATCGCCGCGTTGGTATCCATCTTGTAGGTAAAGATATCGACTTTGTTCAACTGCGCCTCGCGCAGCGCCACGCATTCGCGAATGGTGCGTTTGAATACCTTTGTATCGAGGGATTCCGCGGCGTGTACGACTGTGACGGTGATATCGCGGCTCAGTACCGTGCGGGGGTTGTGGCGCACGAGCAGGATGCCGCCGATACGTATTTTAGGGTTTGTGTATTCTCGCACCGTTTCTATCGTGTCGCGTAGCTGTGCCATCCCGTGCAGAGAAAAGATATCCGCCTGGCAGGGGATGATCACCTCGTCGGCCGCCGTCAGGGCGTTGAGGGTCAGCAGCCCCAGCGCCGGAGGCGTGTCGATGATGATATAGTCGTAGAATGGCTCTACCATGGCGAGAGCCTTTTTTAGCCTGTATTCCCGCCCGGGCTTTGAGCCGAGCTCAAGGTCGATGTATGCGAGCTTCGGCGAATAAGGCGATATCTGTACCGCGTTGTCGCCAATGATGCTGGTAGTGCAGACTGAGGCGCTGTAGGCGCTGTCCTCCTCGTTGTGCATCGGCGCAGCGCCAGTGAGGACGTCATATATATTGCGAAATTTCTCAATATCCGTGGTAAATGGCACCGCGGCGGCGGTAAGGTTGCCCTGCGGGTCTAGGTCAACCAGCAGGACGGCGCGGTTGTAGAAACGTGCCAGCCCCGCCGCCAGATTGTGGGCCGTGGTCGTCTTCCCGACGCCGCCCTTTTGATTTGTTATGGCGATAATCTTTGTCATTTATTGCCGCCTCCGATCGTAAAAATCAAATGCCGGGCATCGCTCGGCGTCGTCGCCCTTCCAGCGCATCTCGCCGGTCGCGCCGCAGCGGCGCAGGTTTGAGAGCCAGAAGGTATTCATTCGCTCTGGCCGGTCAAAGTGCCGGCAGTCGGCGCATTTGACGCAAGCTGCCGGTCTCGCTTTGTCCGGTCGGAGCGGGCGTGTGGTTTCGCGGGAGCGAAAACAGGATTTCAGTATCTCAATCAGGCTCATGCCGGATATCTTCGTAATAGGTGCCCATGAGCTTACGCCAGTCGACGGAATCATCAAGCAGGTTCGGGCACGAATTTTCTGGGTAATACCATTTGCGTCCGAGCCCCATCAATATCTGCCACCAGTCCTGGACGTCATAGGTAAGTATCTCGCCCTCCGGTCCGATTTTGCGCAGTTCGCGATAAACCACCGCGATCATCTGCGATTCGTCCATCGCCGCCGTTGTCTTCGCTATAAATTCGATCATGTAAAAATATGAGCGGCCTCCAAGCTGGTAGAGCAGCTCCGCCCATTTCGGCGGTACCAAGCTCGTCCTCGCGAGCACTACTTTTTTACGGCTGCCTACGCTTTTGTGGTTTACGACAAAGAGTATCTTATCGGGGTCGATATGGTGCAGTTCGTCATACTTTTTGACGAGGGCCTCCGCAATGGGGCGAATCCTATCGATTGCGATTTCATAATCAAATTCAGCGTCTGTTCTCACTGTCATATTAGTGCCTCCCTATGTTATAATCTGAGGCGGCAGGTTGTGACTGCCGCCTAATGAAGTTCGGTTTTCCCTTACGCCCTTTGGCCAACGCCGGAGGGTTCTTTGTTTGCTAATGCCGCAAGCATTCCCATCTGGTCGATTGTGGCTATAGAGCCAATATTCCTGGCCTTTTCGTTTAACATGCGACGATCGCCGTCGCAGAGGTAATCGAGGATCATTGCCGCGTATTCATATTTGCCCATCATCTTCACCATCCTCTTCATTGTCAGAATTCCGAAGCTCCTCATACATGTCAAGCACACCATACATCGAATCAGCGACAGTGCTTATGCATCGCGCGTATTGTCTAAGCGGGAGGGGTTTTTTGCGCGTGAGGCCGTCCTTTATATCCATTAAAAGCATATCTATCAGATACACATCGTGTTCTATCTTATCTCTAAGTGGTGCACCGCTCATTTTGCATTGCTCCTTTCCTGCTGCCACTTTCGGGCGCAGTCAGCCATCTCATATTCCTTGAAATAGTCCGAGATGAGATTCTCGGCACACTCTAAAGCGTTGATGTTTATTTTTAATTTCTTTGCTATATCGCGCCGGGACATCCCTGCGCTGTAGCAGGCAAGGATTATCGCTTGCCTGGGGGATATATATTTTGAACGTCCACACCCCCTAGTGGTCATCGCCACCCCGCCTCCTTTTATTCCGCTGGTCTTCGATGTACAAAAACCTCCGTAGCTTCCGCTCCCTCTCACGCGCCCGCAGCACATAGCCAACAAGCATATATGTGCAGACCAACGCCGCCGCCGCGAATATACTTCCCAAAATGCAAGCTATTCCCTCCACTTCATTTCGTCCTTCCTTTCATGATTTTCCGCCGCGCTCTATCGCGGCGAGCCGTTGCTCCATCTTTGTCATGACGCGCCCCGCTTTTATCTTTGAGGCGGCGCGCCACTCGTCCAGCTCCGACTTCACGTAATAAACCTTTGACCCCTTTCCGCCGGTGGCGTGGTATGGCGGCCCGTCGCAGGCGTTCGCCGTTTTGATGCGGCTCTTGTTGAGCTGCCCCTTTGACATCCCCAGATATACGGCCGCCTCCGCCGTCGTCATGCTGTTTGGGTTAGCGCCGGTCGGAACGGGGGAGTCTCGCTCCGCTAGCAGTAGGTTTACTTTTTCGCAAAGCTCGTCAAGCTTTGCGTATATTGCTGTCGCGTCCGCTACCTGGACGGCTACGATGCTTTCCATATCCTCACCCCTTTCTAGAACAATGTCGTCTGTCCAAGCTGCATTGCCGGCGGTACGGGCCTGCATTCCGCCGCTGACATGTGCCAGACCTCCCAGCAGTCCTGTAAGTGCGCTCTGGCCACTAATACGATCTTCCAGCTGCCAAGTATCTCCTCGTGCGTATATTTATGCCGTTTGCCCTTGTAAAGCTGCGCGTGCGTGATATCGATGCGATTGTCGGCAAGGAACTCCTCCAGCGTGCGCCAATGATCTCGCACATATTCACGAAGGGCGCTTCCTTCTCTGAACGCCGCGTTCAGACATCCTCGCCGGCGAGCGTAATCTACGAAGCTGGCGTCGCTTAGGTCGTAACCATACTCCGTTATCTTGCAGAGCGTTTCGTACCGCATACACAGCACCTGCGGATACGGCCGCCGCCAGCCGGTTTGTTCAAAGACCGTCCGCAACCTCATAAGCCAATCTCCCCTCTATTCAGCTGTCATAGTGCGGCGTTGCCCTTACGCCAGCGATGCTTCCAGCGCTTTGATGCCTCTTTCGATCTTTGCCCTCATCTCCGGGGCGTCGATGCGGCCGTTGTCTTTCAGGTCGAGTAAGATGTCGGCGTAGGCGTCCCGGTCGGACAGTTCGGGGAAAAGAGCGTTGATCGCGTCACGAAACGCGGCGATCTCCGCCGCGATCTCCTGTGGCGTGGGCTTGTCTTGGCTTTTCGCCCCTGCTTTTAGCCCGTTCGTGGCAGGGGCGGGGTAGGGTTTGAAACATCAATAAGCAAATCTAAAGGACTACAATCAAGCTCTTTTGCAAGAGAAAGAAGTACTCCTGTCGTGGTATCGCCTTCGTTATTTTCGAGCCGCGCCAAGTTCCTGCAGGCAATCTTTGCTTTGTCCGCAAGAGTGCGCTGCGTTAGGCCTAATTCCTTTCTTCTCGTGCGAAGTTTTTCTGCGTTTATCAATCTGATCCCTCCTTCTAACATGCAATATATTAATTTATGCAATAGTAATATGTTGCGTGTTTGTAGTATATGAATATATTGCCTAAAAGTCAAGCAATATATTACACTTTTATTAAAATTAACTATCAATATCTTTCTATTGCAAAATATTGCATGTTATAGTACCTTTTAAATGGTGATATCGTGAATAGATTAAAGGAATTTCGAGAAAAAGAAGGGTTGACACAGTTACAGTTAGCAGAAATAAGTGGCGTGTCACTCCGCTCTATCAGCAGGATTGAATCGGAGGACGCCAATTTTACGCGGAAAACTGGTGAAAAATTAGCAGAAGTCTTAAATTGCGCGTATGCGGATCTTATTGCTGCCCCAACGCCACCTTTGGAGGGAACGTCTACTATATTGTCTGCCGAGGAAGAGGATTTGATCGAACTTTTTAGAGGCTTAGATAAAAAGGGTAAAGAAGAGCTTGCTGGCTATCTTAGTTATCAGAAATACCGTGCCAAAACATCAAAAAAAAGCGCTGGATAGATATCATCTTTTGAAGCTTGCTGGAAAAATATGAGAGAAGCCGCACCACTATAATAATATCTCCACTCTATATAGGCTACGCCCTGCTCTTGCAGGTTATTATTAAATATAGGAGTGATTTTTATGGCATTATCAAAAGATGTTGTGGACGCTCAAATCAAATCAGTTGGCCTATTCGATTCATTTGGTACCAAAAAAGAAATTGCTTTTTTGCCAGAGATAATGCGCGAAAGCGAAGAGATATTGTTTCTGACAAGCGGGTTCACAGACGGCAATACATGGCTCATTACAGCAACAAACATGCGCCTCATTTTTCTCGATAAGGGGTTTATTTACGGATTAAAACAAATTGAGTACCCTTACGATAAGATAAGCTCTATTTCTCATAAACTCGGCATGTTAATGGGAAAAATTTCTATTGGAACATCATCGGGGGATGTCATTATTGACAACATTGCAAAGGCCGACGTTTCTAAAATGAATGAAATTATATCCAACCACATACATAATCAATATACGCATACTAATCCTACTGCTGTGGGAAGTAAAGCACCTGTAGATGATATTATTTCAAAATTGGAACGGCTGGGTAGTATGAAAGAAAAGGGGCTTTTAACAGATGAAGAGTATGTGGCGGCAAAGGCTAAATTGCTGAACTGAGTTTTTGGGATATGTTTTAAACAAAATTCAACATTGTCAACATAGTAAGTACCTCCTAAATATTAGGCTACACCCTGCAAGTGCAGGTTACATCTAAATATAGGAGTGGTAGCTATGAAGAAACATATCAAAGTTTTCGCTTTCCTTGTTTTGCTTTTTATATTGTCTGCCTCTGCAATAGCCGTGGCGTCGCCGCCGCAACCAACAGCAACATCGAGCAACACGATTGTCTACATTACTCGCACCGGCGCAAAATATCACAGGGACGGATGCGGAAGTCTTTCAAGATCAAAAATTGAAATCACACTCAAAGAAGCCAAAGACCAAGGATACGGCCCCTGCAAAAAATGCAGGCCGCCGCAATGAAACTTACTTGCACACGCGATAGCATTAGTGGATATCACATTTAAAAAATCATTGTAGTCGTATAGGAGAGGTATAAATGGGAGAGTTAAAAATTATTCCGACAAAGCCGTGGTATAAAAGATGGTGGGGTATTTTGCTCATCGTTTTATGTGTTTTTTCTGCTGTTGGGTCATTGCTGCCCGAACCACCTAAAAACGAGAAGGCGAACAATAATGTTCCCGCTCCTGCACCAGTACAAGAAAAGACCGCCGCCGAACCTGAAAAAGCTCCAGCGCCCTCATTTGATCCTTCAAAGCATTATACGATGCTTGCCGTAAAAAATGCAAATATGCTCAATTATTCCAGACGGCAAGTAATAATTACCGTCCCGCTTGGGTTGACTAAAGAGCAGCTTGGACAGGTGCTTGAACATGTGGCTAAAAAAGTAAAAGAAGAGGAGAAAGTAGATAGAGTATGGGTAAATGCTTTCCATGATAAGGTTGAAAATTTTAATAGTCTTGCTGCTGGTACCATTGATATTGGCGATAAAGGAAATGGTAACGGAGAACCCGACATTTCAGATTATTATTTTGTAGATGTGTCAAAATTTATAGTCGGGAAGATGCCTGAGAAAAAGAGGAAGGCTTTTTATAGCAATTCGATTCTTGCTGAACGTATTGCATTAAAAGACCCGGACTTTAACGCTGATGAACAAAAAGCCGAATTTCGTAAAAAGAATAAGCTCACTGAAAAAGAGGCGGGCAATATCATGATGGAGGGTCTTCTAAAAGGATGGCCAGGCCCTGACGCAGAAAGATTCGCAGATATGGGATATTCGATTCCTAGAAATGAAGTCGGAAAAGAATGGTATCAGTGTGGAACGCTGCATGATAAAAGCTCCTCGGACTGGTTAAAGGCATCTCATCAAAACCGAATATCCACTTGCGCCGACTATATTTTTAAATTCTACAAGGACAAGAAACTCAATCTTAATATTCCTCAAACCTCTAACACTCCTGAAGTCGTGGCTGCCATAAAGCCATATGCAGAACAGCTCGCCATAGCCATAGATGATTTCTTTCTTGAGAATAAAAAGGAAAAATATAGCGTCGCGGAGACCGCTGTACTGATGATGAACCAGGCCGGTTGGATCTAGGAACGCTCTTAAGTTTAACCAGAAAAACACTTTACCGTTTGACCCAAAAAAGAGAAATTACTTTCACAAATGTTCGCAAGTAATTTCTCCTTTTTCAACATGTTTGTCAAGCGGTGGTTTACTTTAGTACCTAGACTGTGGATTTTAGGTCCTGTAGCGCTAGGTGCGCGTAACTCAGGGTCGTTTTCATGTTTTGGAAATATCACGAAGCTTGAATACAGCACCACAAAAGAAAAAAATTTTATCTTAATGTTATATGGACGCCTTATTGTTCTCGTGGTGAAGATTGGACACCGCAGTTCCGTCTACAACTAAAATTTCAATCCACCAGGCGTTCAACAGCCGATTTTAGCCCCTGCGGTGCCAGATGAGCGTAACGCAAGGTCGTTTTTATGTTTTTGTGTCCCAGCAGCTCGCGGACGGTGTTGAGCGGCACACCGGCCATTACGAGCTGCGATGCGAAGGTGTGGCGCAAGTCGTGCCAGCGCAGATGGCCAATGCCTGCGTCGGCAAGCAGTTCATACCACGCAGCGTTGACGTTATAGAATATTCCGCCCTTCGGAGCCGGAAAAACAAGATCGCCGGGGGCAGAAGGGAACTCTTGTTGCCAATCATGAAGTACGGCTAAGAGAGCGCCGTTGATAGGGATGCTCTGCATGTCCTCAGATTTGGTATCGTCGGCCTCGAGGTAGATGCTGCCATGCGTGAGGTCGAGGCTATGCCAGTGCAGAGCAACCAGGGAGCCCCAGCGAATGCCGGAATATAACGCCGTCAGTACCATAGGAGTTAGAGGGTCGGGGTAAGCTCCAGGCAAAGGGATATCATAGATACACTTTTTCGCACCGTCGCGCACCTGCTTGTCCCTGGCGGCTAGCGCTTCCTTCAAAATAACGATCTCGTTTTTCGACAGAAAGCGCCAAGCCTTTTTAGAATCTGTCTCCTTCAGGTGCTCAAGGTCGGCTATAGGGTTGGAAGATATGATTTTCTTGTTTACAGCCCAGTTGATCATGGAGGTTAAATACCCCGCCGACCTGTTTAGCGTGGCGGACTTAAGATGCCTCTTCTCACGCATCTCCCGACGCCACGCCTCCATGTCTGCAAGCGTAAGTTCGTTGATTGCTTTATCGTCAAATTGGGCGAAATACCGCTTAAGTCCCTTGATGGTCTCAGCGCCGCTTTTACGGTGCTCTTTTACCCATGGAGCATAATAATCGTCCCGCAGGGCCTTGTATGTCATAAGTGGCTCGGGCACGGCCAGCGGGTCTTTGCCTGTGGCAAGGATACCTAAAAAGGCATGGGCTTCGCGTCTGGCCTCATCCAGTTTCATATAAGCCGCGTCTCCGATCAGATACCATCGGCGATTCCCGTTTATTTTATAGTCGAGATAAAACTTCTTGCCCGTAGCGCCAACTCGCAGAGTTAGCCCCGGAACTTGAGAATCGCGGTACACTGTCCTCTTCTCCGAGAGGCTTAGTGATGTTATCATGGTTTGGGTGAGCTTTGTTTTCATTTTCGTTCCCCCTGATTCCAGAAATAGAGTGGCTACTGATTGGCTACTGTTTTTCTGGAAAAATTATAACACAGGGGAAAAGACAATAAAACATAGAACGCAATAAACTCTGTGGTAATCAACAAAAATGATAATAATGAAAACGTAGCATTTCCCGTTGTTTTACATATAATCACCTTCACACGGTGGAAGTCGTTGGTTCGAACCCAATATCGCCCACCATCGCTATCACAGGACTTTCGGAGTTTTCCGAAGGTCCTTTTATCTTTCTGGCCTATCGTCTGGCTGCTGTAAAATTAAAAAGACAAAGTAAGTGCCACAGCGTCGGGTATTGGCGCTTGTCCATCATCTGCGTAGGATTTTCCGCTCATAGATGATGACCATTTTGTAAAAAATGGTATAATTTTAATTATGGAGTTTATGAGTAATCATACATTACGTCATGGGAAGGAAGAGTTTATATGGTTGCACTGACCGGAAAGCGTATATTGCTATGTGAAGACCACTCTTTAAACGCCTCTATCACTATAAAGGTACTTGAACATGAGGGCATTTCCGTGGTACATGCGGATAACGGCAAGTCTGGGCTTGAGCTGTTCCTTAATGAGCCGGCGGGATACTTTGACGCGATCCTGATGGACATCAGTATGCCGGTAATGGACGGTCTTGACGCGGCCAGGGCTATTCGCTCCAGCCGCAAGGCCGACGCCGGAACGATACCGATAATTGCGATGACCGCGAAGGACTGCGGCGAGGACAGGAACAACTCTCTGGCGGCCGGAATGAACGCCCATTTTGCCAAACCGGTAGACCCGACAAACCTGTACAATATCCTGGCTGCGCTGATAAAAGCGTAAATATGGATTTTCGGTGCATAATATCGACAGGCTATAGAATCTCTTATCAAATTGAGCGGCAGTTTTTTGTGTTATCGGACGGGTTTAAAAAACTAAAAAATCGATATTTCCCGAATGCGGAACATCATTATCTCGTTTTATGCCGCGGTGTGTTGTTCTGCATTTTGTTTTGCCTGCTGTCCGTCCCCTGGAGAACCGAGGCTTTTTCCTCGGTAGATTTTTACCGGGCGGCGAAAAGGTATAAGAGTGTAAATCCATTTGGAGCCGCCGTTCACTGTTCGCATGAGACCGGCGACTGGCAGAGCCGCCTTTGGCGCGAGGGCAACAATGGCGCGGGGATAAAGGCAAACAGCGCCTGGAAGATGCTGGGCATGCCGTATATCGATACGGAGAGCGAGGAGCGCGTCGGCGGAAAGAGTATGATGGTTGCGTCCTCATTCAGAAAGTATGGGTCGCTGAAGAAGTTCCTCGGCGATTATTCCCGGAAAATAAGGGATGACTATCCTCTTTCGGCGAAGCATAATAATAATATATGGGGATACCTTGGCGGCCTGTACAAAGGAAGGTATGGAAAATGGGCCACGGATCACAGATATTTTGAAAAACTCGCTGTAAAGGCTGTAAAATTGGCACCGGAGGTATACGGTCCTTCATGGAAAAGGAAATTGTACAGACAGTTTGAGACCGCGAAGGGCTTCGGGATACTTGAGGAGTGGCAGATTATAGCCGTTGAGAGGGCGCTGGGAGGCGGATCATGATTAAAGGCATCGGTATCGATCTATGCGACATAGAGCGGATGAAAAAGGCCGCCGCGCGCGCTGGCTTTGTTGAACGTCTGTTCTCAAAGAACGAGATCGCGTATGCCGGAGACAGGGCGGACGCCGCGCTGCACTATGCGGCGGCCTTTGCCGCAAAAGAGGCGTTGGCCAAGGCCGGGGGCTGGGGGCTGGGGAAGATGGGGCTCGATGCCTGCGAGGTCATCCGCACTGAGAAAGGGCCTATTTTCAATTTCAGCGCCGACTTTCAGAGCCGCCTCGACGAAGAGGGAATAAACCAAGTTTTTCTTAGCATTTCGCATGAGTCGGGCATGGCCGCCGCCATGGTCGTTTTGGAGGGATGACGGTGAAAAATTTTTATTTGCCTGCGGATATACGTGAAGCGGACATTATCGCCGCCGATAAATATGGCGTGCCGTCCGTGGTGCTGATGGAGAATGCCGCAAAAAACGCCGCCCGTGAGGCCGTCAGGCTGTCAGGTGATCCAAAGGGCAGTTTTGTGGTGTTGGCGGGGCGCGGAAACAACGGCGGCGACGGCTTTGCCGCGGCGCGCCACCTCATCATCGGCGGAGCGGAGGTAACGGTGCTGAAAAGCGACGCCGACGAAGCCTACAGAAACGACGCCGCCGTAAATCTTGCGATACTGAGACGGCTGAATGGTGGCCGCCTGCGGATTTTTGATACGCCGAAGCTGATCGATTCCGAGATATCGGCGCTGCTTGACGGCGCCGGCTGTATCGTAGAGGGATTGCTCGGGACCGGGACGGCGGGAGCTCCGCGTAAGGAGCCCGCGCGTCTCATAAGGCTTTTGGAGGGGCGTAAAAAGATTTTGTCCCTGGATATCCCCTCCGGCATCGATCCGGAAAACGGAGCTGTCTACGATCCCTGTGTGAAGGCCGCAGAGACGGTTACCTTCCTGGCACCCAAGCGCGGAATGGCCTTCCTGCCGGCGTTGGAGGCCTGCGGCAGGATAATAACGGCGGATATCGGCATACCGTCTAATGCCATACTGCCCCAAAAGCCTGTTCTGAGTCTCTGGGGGCTGGATGATTTGCACGACCTGCTGCCTGAAGTTTCGCGCAGCATACATAAGACGGACCGCGGCAATCTGCTTATATATTCGGGCAGCGGCAGCTATCGCGGCGCGCCGCTGCTTACGGCCAGAGGCGCTCTGCGCGCGGGCGCGGGGCTCGTTTTTATGGCGGTGCCGGATTTCATAGCGCCGCACCTTTCCGCCGAGATGCCGGAGGTCATCGTCCTGCCGCTTGCCACGAGAAACGGCGAGGTCGAGAGCGCTCCGGCTGTGTCCGTTCTTGCCGAATGTCTGCCTAAATGCGCGGCGCTTGTCGCCGGCCCGGGCTGCGGACGCTCCGACGGGGTCGGAGAATTATTTTCCTGGCTTTGGCAAAACTGCCGGCTGCCGATGCTGCTTGACGCGGACATGCTCTGGTTTTTCGCGCAAAGCGGGGCAGGGCTCCCCTCGCGCGAAGACGTTTTGCTGACCCCGCATAGCGCGGAGGCAGGGCGTATTCTTGGCCTGTCTCCCGCCGAAGTAGATGCGGGGCGCGCGGATTGCGTCAAGGCACTTGCCGTTAAGACGGGGCAGGCTCTGCTTAAGGGACGAAACACTCTGATTGCCTCGGGCGGGCCGTTACGGATGATCGGCACGGGTTCGCCCGCGCTCGCCGTCCCAGGCTCGGGCGATGTGTTGAGCGGGATAATCGGCGCCTTTATCGCCGCCGGACTTTCGATCGCCGATGCCGCGACGGCGGGGGCTTTGGCTCACGGCGCCGCGGGCGAAGTTTTGGAGGCCCGCTTCGGGCTGCGCGGCGCATTCGCAAGGGAGATAGCGGATGAAATTCCAGCGATACTCAGATAAGTGCTTCGCCGTTATTAGCGACGGCCCGGAAGAGACTTACCTTGCAGGGACGGCGCTGGGGAGGGTCGTATATCCCGGGCTTCTCATCCTGCTCAAGGGAACGCTGGGAATGGGAAAGACAAAGCTTGCCCAGGGTATCGGCCATACGTTGGGATACGAACGCGTAAAGAGTCCGACGTTCATTATAATGAGCGAATACGAGGGCACGGTCCCTTTTCTTCACGTCGACCTTTACCGGCTGGAAGAGGAGGTGGAGATAGATTCGCTTGGGATAGAAGAATACCTCGAAGATGGCTATGCGGCGGTCGTTGAGTGGGCGGACCGGTGGCCGGAGGCCCCGGAAAACGGTAGGATAGATATTGAATTTGAGACGGCCCCCGGGGGCAGTGAATCCAGAATGTTAACCTTTACCCGCCATGGCGGCGGACCGCGCGAGGCCTTTGAGCGGCTTGCCGAGGAGATAAAATCGATGGGGATGACGAAATGAAGATACTGGGGATAAACTGTGCCGGACGATGGACAAACGTCGGCCTCGCGATAGACGGGAAAGCGGCCGGCGGGAGCAGCCAGGAACTTGGGCGCAGGCAGTCGGAAGAATTGCCTGTCATCGCGGCGGCACTTTTGGAAGAGGCGGGGATCACGTTTGCCGAGATAGATCGTATCGCGGTCGGCACAGGTCCCGGCTATTATACGGGGATCCGTGCCGGTATCGCCTATGGAGCGGCACTCGCCGAGGCGCTGCGCGTACCGGTGGTGCCGTTGTCGTCGCTGGAAATATTTATTTGGGATCTTAAGGAGAGACACGATTGCCTCGCGCCTGTTTTCAAAGCAAAGCGCGGTCACTGCTATGCCGCGGTATACGATTCGCTGTATGGACGCGCCCTTGTATCTCCCCGGTTTGTTTCCGAGGACGCGCTGATAGAAATATTGAGAGGATATCCGGGAGCGGCGATCGTATCTCCCGACATCGGCCAGTACGCCGGACTGCGGGAATGCGGCCATGCCGTGATAGAGCGGGAGAGCGCCGACGGAGCGGCATGTGCCCTCATGGGCGAATTTTATTCGGACAACGCGGTCTCGCCGCGCGACGTCCGCGGACAATATCTGCGTGAGCCTGACATCGGGCCGTGCGATTGATAAATGTTCGCAATATTTTTAAGTTATCAGAAAATAAAGAATTTAATCTTTTCCTTGAATAAATTCACAACTTTTGGCATAATACGAAGAGTTATGCCAATCGCGTCTCTGTAATTCTGGTTGACAGACAAAATCGATTAGATGTGTGGAAGGAAGGTGGGTCTTTTGGCGAAGAAGTTCAACATCGAAATAGTTGAGAAATGGTGTAAAGGATGTGGCCTCTGTATCGCTATATGCCCCAAGAAGGTTCTGGAACTTAACGATCAGGTTAAGTGCGTCGCAGTTCGTCCGGAGGACTGCATTGGCTGCCGTCAGTGCGAGAATATCTGCCCTGACCTGGCAATCACTGTTAAGGAGTGTGAATAATTATGGCCCAGAACGAATTTTGGCAGGGTAATAAGGCCATAGCAATGGGCGCTATCGCCGCGGGATGCAGATTCTTCGGCGGATATCCTATCACCCCGTCAACAGAGGTAATGGAAGTTATGTCCGAAGAGCTTCCGAAGCTGGGCGGAAAGTTCGTTCAGATGGAGGACGAGATCGGCGGTATCGCTGCCACCCTCGGCGCCTCGATAGCGGGCAAGAAGGCAATGACAGCGAGCTCAGGCCCCGGAATCTCCCTTAAACAGGAGCTCCTCGGCTATGGATATATCGCGGAGATTCCCATGGTCCTCGCCGACATCCAGCGCGGCGGCCCCTCTACCGGTCTTCCCACAAAGGTTTCCCAGGCCGACGTCATGCAGGCCAAATGGGGAACGCACGGCGACCACGCCACTATCGCGTATGCTCCCTGCTCGATCCCCGAGTGCTACTCGCTCACGGTCAAGGCTTTCAACATGGCAGAGCGCTTCCGCCAGCCCGTCCTTGTCATGGCTGACGAGGTCATCGGACACATGCGTGAGAAGATCACCATCCCCGAACCCGGCACCTATGAAGTGATCGACCGCAAAAAGCCTACGGTCGCTCCCGATGATTTCGTGCCCTACCGTCCCGATGCCGACGACGTCCCTCCGATGCCCGCATTCGGTGATGGCTACCGTTGGCACGTTACGGGGCTTACCACGAACGAGTGGGGCTTCCCGACAAATGACGCTCCCGATATCGACCTCAAGGCTAACCGCATCATCCGTAAGGTTGACCGTTGCCGCGACGAGATCGTCGAATACAGAGAAGACTTTATGGAAGACGCCGAGATCGTCGTAATCTCTTACGGTTCGGTCTCCCGCTCGTCGCTGCGCGCGATCCGCGAGCTTCGCGAGCAGGGCGTAAAGGTCGGACATTTCCGCCCGATCACACTGTGGCCCTTCCCGGATAAAGAAATAGCCGCCTTCTCAAAGAAGGTAAAGCACATCATCGTACCGGAGCTCAACGCCGGACAGATGGTGCTCGAAGTAGAAAGAGCCGTTAAGGGCAACTGCGAAGTACACGCGAAGAACCTTATCAACGGCGAACTCTACAAGCCGGCTGAGATTATGTCCTTCATCAAGGAGGTGGCGTAACTATGCCACGCGAAGATGTAAAGAAACTCCTGCGCTCAAAGTTCATGCCCCATATCTGGTGCCCCGGCTGCGGACACGGTATCATCATGCATTCCATCCTCCGCGCCATTGCCGACCTTGACATCCCCAGGGAGCAGGTCTGCATCTCATCAGGTATCGGCTGCTCAAGCCGTATGCCCGGATATATCGACGCCTGCACGCTCCACACGGCGCACGGACGTTCGCTCGCGTTCGCGACGGGCGTTAAAATGGCCAATCCAGATCTCACGATCGTCAACGTTATGGGAGACGGAGACGGCACCGCGATCGGCGGAAACCACTTCATCCACGCCTGCCGCCGTAACATCGGTATCACAGCCGTTCTGATGAACAACAACATCTACGGTATGACGGGCGGACAGGCTTCGCCGACGACGCCGGAAGGCGCCTTCGCCGCGACGGCCCCCTACGGATCGATAGACCCGACGTTCGACATCTGCAAGCTCGCCGCCGGCGCGGGCGCGACCTTTGTGGCGCGCGCCACGGTAGCGAACCCCGTGATGTGCGAACAGATACTCAAGAAGGCGATCGAACATCAGAAGAAGGGCTTTGCGCTCGTCGAGATCATCTCCTTCTGCCATACGCAGTTTGGCCGCAAGAACAAGCGCAGCCGTCCGACAGACAACATCAAGTTCCTTAAGGAGCATACGGTCCTTAAGGCTCAGGCTGACAAGATGACCCCCGAGGAGCTCGAGGGCAAGATCGTTGTCGGCGAATTTGTCAACATAGAAAACGCCCGCGAATACACCGACCGCTACAACGACGTTATCGCGCGCGCGCAGGGAAAGGCATAGGAGGTACGGATCATGGGCGATCGTTTTGAAATTCGCGTTGCTGGATCCGGCGGACAGGGAGTAATCCTCGCCGCAGTGATCCTTGGTGAGGCCGCCGCTCTCCGTACGGAGGGCCTCAATTCGGTTCAGAGCCAGGCTTATGGCCCGGAAGCCCGCGGCGGCGCTTCGAAATCTGAAGTGGTCTACGACCGCGACGAAATAGATTATCCGAAGGCTGCCCATCCCAACCTTCAGGTCATCCTTACTCAGAAAGCCTGCGACACTTACAGCCACGATACGGCTAAGGGCGCGACCGTCATTCTCGATGATTTCTTTGTGACGGACCCCCCGAAACTTGACGCCGACATCTACATGCTCCCCATCGTAAGAACGGCCCGCGAGAAACTTGGACGCGAGCTCGTCGTCAACATGGTGGCGCTTGGGACGGCTGCGAAGGTGCTTGAGGACAAGGGGCTGACGAAGCCCGAGGCGATCAAAGACGCCATCCTTGCCCGCGTTCCCAAGGGAACCGAAGAGCTTAACGAAAAGGCCTTCGAAGAGGGTTACAAGATGATGTCCGAGGCAGTGGCGGCGAAGAAATAGCTTCACAGCCTGGACGCAAGAATATAAAAGAGGGGCTTCTCACGTAAGAGGCCCCTCTTTTTGTCGTAATATTGAGATTGGAATATCGCCTGTTTCGCCGATGATTTACGGACGGGCCGTGAGCCACTGCTGCACGCGTTCGCCTTTCGGCAGGTATTCCATATCCTTCCATGTGTAGAAGAGGCCTTCGGCGGCCTGTACCGTATAGCCGTCCTGTCTGTGGTCCAGCACGTCATAGCTGTCCATGAAGATAATCACGTCGTCGGTCGTCTTTTCGGTGTTCATCGTGTCGTATCCGATGATGACGCGCCAATGGCCGCCCCAGTACATGTTCTCTACCATCACGGGCACGCCCTCGCGCAAGTTTTTAAGGATGAAGTTTCTGAATTGTTCGGGGGTCTCAAAGTCATGAGCCCTGTTCTTAGGGCGGTCCAGGCTTGAGGCTACCTTCCAGCCGATGGATTTAAAGAACTTCACCATGCCGGAGGTCGAAGTTCCCATCTCTCCGCCATTCTTTGCCTCATGCAGCGTTCCCATCAAGATAGATAGCATATGTTCGTCATACTTTTTATTGCCGAAATAGTAGAGCACCGTAAGAGCGGCGGCAGGGCCGCAGGTGACCTCCGTCGTCTGCTGGTAGGTGGGGAAAGCGCTCAAGATCGTAAGGCCTTTTGAATTGCTTTTCAGCGCATAATAATCCATGACCGGGAAATAGGGTGAATCCTTCACGTCACCCGCCGCGTTATATGAAGAGGCCCCCGACGACTGCGTGTCGAGTTCATGAGGGAACGGTACGACACGTTCGGCGGCTCCCGCGGTCGGACAAGTGATGATCAGGGCAGTTAACAGTATGTAAAATCGTAATTTTTTCATGAAAAACATCTCCTTTTTGAATACGTATTATGATAACATAAAATTAAAAGCCGCTTCGGAGCATTCGGCATAGTTTTACTGAATTGACGAACTGCCGGTCAGTCGGCCTCAGACCCTTTATCCGCACCGGCGGCCATCCACAGCGCAAGAATGACCGTCGCCGAGCCGGCGGTAAGAAAAATATCCGCCGCGTTCACCCACAAGCCTGACCTGAAAAAGAACTCCGAAAAGGGAAGTGGCAGCCAATCTATCACGCGGCCGTGGGCCAGTCTGTCGGCAAGGTTGCCGGCGGTCCCGCCAAACATCATTCCGCATCCGAGATAGAACGCAGGGCCTCTTCTGCCGGAGGATCTTATACAGAGAATGAGCAATACAAAGAGAATCACGATATTGGCTGCCGATAGGGCGGCAGGATCGACTGAATTGAAGAGCCCGAACGAGACGCCCTCGTTGAAGCTGGTCTTCCAAGCCAGCCTCTGCGCAGCGATTTTTGTCAGGTGATCGACAAGAAAAGAGAAAACGGCGGCGGTCAAAAAAACTGCCGTCCTTGAAACAGGATATTTCTTCAATCGATCCCCTCCGTCGTTGTAAAATCATTTGCGCCCATCCGCCCGGATGCGCCGTCGCCGGAGCCCCGGTGTGAGCGGCGGTCATTTCGCAACGCTTATCATTATATTCTCTTCAAGCCATGGGAGAAACCCCTTTTTCTCCGTGGTCAGGGACACTAGCGCCAGATAATATGCGGCTTCAGTTATAAAATAAATCTTGCCCGCGCAATGACACGGTTTTTAGTGTATAGTATCTTACATGATACAGGGTGATAAAATACGCGTGACAGTTGCAGATCTTAATAATGAGGGCGAAGGCGTGGTCCGCGCCGGAGAGGAAAGGTTCGTGATATTTGTCCCGGACGCTCTTCCCGGTGAAGAGGTGGAGGCGCGCATCGTCTCAAAAAAGAAAAATTACGGGACGGCCAAGGTCATACGGCGGATATCCGAATCGCCCCTGCGCACGCCGCCGAATTGCGGCGCTTTTGGGCGCTGCGGCGGCTGTCAGCTTCAGCATATATCGTACGACGCACAGCTTGAGCTGAAAAGAAGGACGGTATTTGACGCCCTTACAAGGATAGGCGAAATAACGAATCCGAACGTGCTTGAATGCGTCCCGTCGCCACAGCGGTGGGGCTGCCGTAATAAAGCCTCGCTGCCGGTGCAGAGCCTTCGCGGAGAAAACCTGCGCGCCGGTTTTTACAGGCCGAGGAGCCACGATATAATACCTTATTCAAATTGTCCAGTGCTGCTGCCAAAAATAAACCAAAACCTGCGGGAGCTTCTCGCGGCGCTGCGCGAAGAGGGTTTCTGCGGGGCCAAAGAGGGGGGGCGGCCGCAGCCGCACGAGCTGATACGCCATATCGTGGTTCGACAGGCGCAGTTTGGCGAAGATTCTCTGTGCGCGGTGGTCGGCAGAAGGCCGCTTGCTAAAAAAGAAGAAAACAAACTTCGCTCCATCGCTGAAAAAATAGCGGGGTTTTCCGGGATGGTCTACAACATAAACGAGGCGTCCGGAAACTTCATTTGGGGAAGCAGGACCGTATCTTTATTTGGCGAAGAGCGGATGAGCGAACAACTTGGGAGATACAAATTCACCTTTGAAGCGAGCTCCTTTTTTCAGGTAAATTCAGCGCAGGCCCGCAACCTCTACGAATATGCGTCGGAGCTGGCGCTTGCCGGCGGGGCGGACAGGATACTCGAGCTCTATTCCGGCGTCGGCAGCCTCACCGTC
The DNA here is from genome assembly GCF_000585335.1 of Cloacibacillus evryensis DSM 19522. NCBI lineage: Bacteria > Thermotogati > Synergistota > Synergistia > Synergistales > Synergistaceae > Cloacibacillus > Cloacibacillus evryensis. The sequence goes on along the minus strand of NZ_KK073872.1, from coordinate 1,756,058 downwards.
TTTCTCGCCGCGGGCGGAGCCGAGGTGACGGCCGTCGAGAGCTGGCAGCCGGCGGCGAAATATATTGCCGTGAACGCCGGGCGCAATGGAATAAAAAAGATAATCCCGCACACCGCGCAGGCCGAGGACATCGCCGGCAGCCTCAGCGGCAACAGGTACGGCGTCGTCGTAGTGGACCCGCCGCGCTCCGGCTGTGATGAAAAGGTGCTCGCCGCCATATTGAAAATAGCCCCGGAACGGATAGTCTACGTTTCCTGCAACCCGGCGACCCTGGCGAGAGATACAAAGCGCCTAGCCGAAGGCGGCTACGCACTGTCGCTGGCGCGCCCCTTTGACATGTTCCCACAGACGGGGCACGTTGAGAGTGTCGTGTTGATGTCAAGGGTTCAGAAGTAATGTGTGAAAAAGGCTTGAAATAAAGGGCTTTCTGAGGGCTGGAGGTTAAACTTCAGCCCTCAAATTTTTGGTTGTAATCGAGGAACTAAACATATCCACTGCAAAAATGCCGTAGGGTCGAGTTGACAGCTTGAAAACGGGTAGGTTGTGGAGATAGGATTGTTAAGATGTGATGGCAAGTTGACGGAATGATTGTAAATTGATTTTTCGCTAGAGTATATGGGTGGTTTGAAGAAAAATAGGCTATTCATCATGCGTGAAAATACACTTGATGTTGATTAGCCACAAGAGGCGGATATGGAAAAGAGAGTAAACTATATCCCCGCTGTACGTTCCAAGATTGAAAAGAAAGTTGGAATTTATTGCAGGGTTAGTGCAAATGATATGGAACAATTAAATAGTCTTACCGCTCAAATTTCAGCACTCACCGGACATGTGGCTACAGTGGATACTTGGAGATTAGTTGATGTTTATATTGATATTGCTTCTGGTAAATCTAAATCGCCAAGAAAAGACTTTGCTCGTATGATTGAAGATGGCAAGAAAAATAAAATTAATATAGTGATAACCAAAAGTCTTAGCCGGTTTGGCAGGGATACTGTTGATACACTTGAAGCCTTAAAAGTATTAAGAGAATCTGATGTTCGTGTTATTTTCGAACAAGAAAATTTGGACTCTTATGAAACGGACAACCAGCTGATGATTTCCATTGTAGAGGCATTGGCACAAGCAGAAAATGAGAGCAGAAGTGAAAATATAAAATGGGGCATTAAGAAGAAAGTAGAACAAGGCACTTCAAAACTGGCTGATAGAAAATGTTATGGATATGATAGCGATGAGAACGGAAAATTAATTGTTAATGAGGAACAGGTAGCCGTTGTTCAGAAGATTTTCAACTTGTATCTGGGTGGAAAGAGCGTGACAGGCATCCTAAAAGAACTGGAAAATCTAGGTATCAAATCACCAACCGGAAAAGATAAGTGGAACAAACGGACAATTGAGTTGACACTAACCAAACGAAAGTATATCGGAGAAGCAGAACTTTTGAAATCCGATGAAAATAGCACATATTATTTGGTCAGTGATAATAACCCATCAATTATCTCTAAGGAATTTTTTGAGGCAGTGCAAAAAAGAAAAACGCAGAGAAGCAACGTTACAGTAGATGAAAATGGAACGAAGCACCGAAGTTCCAATAAGTATAGTTCCAAGACAAAGTAGACGGATAATCTGCATCATATTTGTATAATAAATGACTTGCTATAAAGAACATAAAGAGTGATATATAGTACTACCAAAAGAAGAAAGGTAGGAATTATATATGATGTACTTGAAGATTGAAAATGAGAATGGAACAATTAACTTTGCTCCAATGGAAAGCGATAATATTTATGTGCTTTGTAAAGATTGTGGAAGTATGGTTCGTGTGAATATAATGCTGAGGAGTTTGATTGGGAAGAAGTACCATTTGAGGATATAGATTTGTGTGCAGAGTGTTCTGCAAGGCGAGACGCTATTGAAGAAGAATATCTGGCACTTGAGAGATCAAGAAACATTATGGAAGTTGTTAGAACAGTTAAAGAGCAAAAGCGTATAGCTGCAGAAGAAGGTAGAACACTTGGCAAGGATGAACTCAAGAGTATTGTAGATATAGCTTCCAAAGAGGCTGTGGCTAAACGTGAATAAGATGTTAGATAAATTTGAATTTGTTAATTACTAGTTATAACAATAATGAGAATGATGAAAATGAGGTGAAGTAGCATGGCAGAAAAACATAAAAGTTTCGATGAGTTTTATTATAGAACAAAGGATGAGAACCAAGACTTAGTTGATTTGGTCGATTATGTTGAGAATAACAAGAATAAACTAGGAAACTATGAAGGTAAGATATTTTGCCCTGAATGCAAGACAGCGGAATTGTATTTTGTACATAAAACGTCTAAGGTAAGAGCACATTTGAGAAGGTGTCCTACATCTAATCACGAGGATGGCTGTACGTATAATTATCAGTATGCCCCAAGAAAGGTTGCAAGGGAATTAATCAATTCCTTGACGTATCCTGAAATCCAGGACAAGCTTGATTCTATGATTAATATGCTTTGCAAAGAACCTGGTAAGAAGAAAGGCTTGATGGGTGCTGGGACAGCTATAAGTACAAAAGATAATCCTATGTTGATTCCTGTGCCAAAGGATGAGGGTAATATAATCAAGGCATTGCGAAGAAAAAAACTAAATGCATGGGTAGATGAGGAAGAAAAGAACGAATTATTTGTTTTTTATGGACAGGTGAAATTGGCAGTTGAAGAGAAAAAATCAGAAAAAGAAGGGAGAGAGCCTTTTACATATTATTGCTTAAATGTATACAATCAAAACAAGGCAGGAAAACCAGTTTTTCGAACAAGTCTATATCGAGGAAAAATAAAAGATGATGTTTCTACTGATGATTTATACTATATTGCGATTATAGGACAGGTTGGAACAAGAGGCTGGAAAATTGATATGGTCAACCCAAATGCAGTAAAATATTGCAAGTGTGAAGAATAAGCCTTTTTGTACTTTCAATTTATCAACTTCCAGTTTATGCTACTAAATAGCCTAGTCATAAATCACATAGTCGAGTTGATAAAATGGTTGTAAATGCAAGAAAACAGCGGATTTTTGGCGCTTGTAAATGTGTTTGGGAATAGCCTAGGTATCTCACGTCGAGACGGTATGCTTGATGTCACACAAAGAGTGAGTGCCCGAGCGCCTTGCCAGGTTCGAAAATTTTTGACTCACTAGATGTGCGATAACGGAGAAAATGTAATAACCAAGGAGGCAGAACATGCTATTTTACTTTACCGCAACTGGGAATAGTTTATATGTAGCAAAACAGCTAGATAGTGAAATCGTTAGTATACCTCAAGAATTAAATAAAATGAATAGACAGTATCGAGCCGAAAAGATAGGAGTTGTTTGTCCTGTTTTCGGTCATGAAATGCCGGAAGCAGTAAAACGGTTTTTAGCTACTTCAAAATTTGTTTGTGATTATTTTTATCTAGTACTTACTTATGGCTTTCATCATGGTGGGGCAGCTGAACTAACACAAGGTTTTTTACGAGGCATTGGCCTTCAGGCTGATTATATAAATACTATAATTATGGTTGATAATGCCATCCCTGCTTTTGATATTGAGCAGCAATTGAATATTGATCCGGAGAAAAAAGTTGACGAACATATTGAAATAATCAAATATGATGTTGCTTCTCGAAAGCACTATGTTCAGGCGGCAACAGAAGCAGACAAAGAGCAGCATAGAGCTTATTTGGCGCTGCCGGTAAAAATTGAGGCGGCGGAAGATAAGCCTTTATATAATGTGATGGATAACTGCATTGGCTGCGGTATTTGCGCCAAAGTTTGCCCCATGGGATGTATTACGGTAGTAGATAAGAAGGCTGAATATGACTATAAGAATTGTACTACATGTTTAGCTTGCATTCATGCTTGTCCACAATTTGCTATTAAATTTACAACATTGCCGGAAAAGAATCCCAAGGTTCACTATCGTAATGAGCACATTTCGCTGGCGGAAATTATTATGGCAAACCAAATAAATAATATGGTTTGAGAGAAAATAACAAAAGCTAGTCTTAAATAGTGTCGGCGATAAATTATACCAAAGCTTTTGTCCATATGGCTGGCTGGGATGATTCATATCTACGAAAACTCATTGAAGGATATTTGATGCATTTGCCCTGCCGGTGATGTAAAAGTACTTGTATTGAGGAGAAAAATGCGAATGGGCGCACCAATCAGATGAGCTGTTATTTTGGAGAGAAAAAATATGAACTACAAAAAATCAATAATATTAAAGGATGGCACGGAATGCTGCCTACGGAATGCAACCTGTAAAGATGCTGAAGGCATTCTTGAAAATTTCAATTTAACTCACAGGCAAACGGATTACTTACTTTCTTATCCAGACGAGAGCAACTTTAGTTTGGAGCAAGAAATTGAATTTTTGAACGATAAAAATGATAATCCGAAGGAAATTCTTATAGCTGCATTGATTGAAGGAAAGGTCGTAGGAACGGCAGGCATTGAGACAGTGGGGAAAAATTATAAAGTCTTGCATAGAGTTTCATTCGGTATCGGTATAGACAAAGCGTACTGGGGATTAGGAATTGGAAAGCAATTGACAAAAACATGCATCGAATGTGCAAGAGAAGCAGGCCATACCCAGCTTGAGCTTGAGGTAGTTTCAGAAAATACACATGCAATATCCATGTATAAAAAAACGGATTTATTGAATACGGGAGGAATCCCAGAGGCTTCAATTCGCGTATATCCGGATTTCAGGAACTTATATACATGTTGTTGGAGCTTTAAGGACGAGGTTTTTTGTACGGCAAATATGGGTAAACTCTTTTTCATATAATTTATAATGTTGGGATAAATTGATCAATTTTCAGATAATGCAATTGATCATTTTTTACTATATTGATCTGCTATAAAGTGCTGTTATTGCTAGGTCCCAGAGATACGAATACCTGTCATTGGAAAATTTTGCGGTAAAATGCGGAAGCTGCCGGCAGCATAGTCTGCCTTTTACGCCGTTCTCTTTAGTGATTTTCGCTGATGTTTTAGCTGTTATCATTGAGACGGCGTATTTCGTTTTTGTTTAGTATGCTATAATGAAAATTAAACAAAATGTCCTTACGCGAGGAGTAGATGTACCCGTGGAAAACGAAAATAACGCAGCAAAAACACCGGATGAGACACAGAATATAGAGAGCAAAAAATATATTATATATGTGATCATTGCATTCGTCGTTATCGCCGCCGCCGGAGGCTGGTGGTACGTTAAAAACGAAGAAAAGAAAAAAGCCGCCGCGGCAGCCGCCGCTATGGTACCGCCGCCGGTCGTGTCGGAGATGGCAGTCAAGCGGTCCGATATGCCGATAACCATGGAATACACGGGACAGACGGCCGGTTTTAGGCAGGCCGAGCTTCGCGCGCAAGTCGGCGGCATCATAAAGAAAAAATCATATAAAGAGGGCATGCCGGTAAAGGCCGGGCAGGTCATGTTCGTCATAGACCAGGCGCCGTACCGCGCGGCCGTCAGCAGGAACTACGCTTCGCTGAAACAGAGCGAGGTGCAGATGAATCTGATGAAGACTGATTTTGACCGCGCCTCGTCCCTTTACAAAAAAAATGCCGTGAGCAAGGCTGAGTTCGACACGGCGGAGTCGAATTTCGAGGCTTCAAAATCGGCGGTCGACGCGTCACGCGCCGCGCTGCGCCAGTCCCAGATAGACCTTGAATGGACGAGTGTGCGAGCCCCGATATCCGGACTGAGCGGCAAAGAAAACTATTCCGTTGGCAACCTTGTGGAGGCCGGCGGTTTACTGACGACGATCGTACAGTCCGACAAGGTCTACGTTGATTTCGCGATCCCCGCCGACACATACCGCAAAAATGCGCAGCTTATATCGCAGGGCCTCCTCAAAACTGAGGCGGGCGGCCCTTACGTTGAGCTGGCGCTTGGGGACGGCACGCGGATAGACAAAAAAGGAAAAATCGACTTCCAGAACCAGTTTGTCACTCCGCAGACCGCCTCGATCAACGCGCGCGCCGTTTTTGACAATAAAGACAATTCGCTCTATTCCGGGCAGTTTGTTCGTGTGTTTGTGAAGGGCTATTATGTCCCAAAGATAATCCAGGTGCCGCTGAAGTCCATCGTGCAGGCCGGCGAGAAATCTTTTGTTTATAAGCTCAATGATGAAAACATCACAGAGAAGACGGAAATAACGATACTTAAAACGATAGACAATACCTGTCTCGTTGGCAGCGGACTCAGCGAAGGTGAAAAGATCGTGCTTGACGGCGTCGCCAAGGTAAAACCGGGCGAAAAGGTAGCTATAGAGGGAGCAAAATAAATGTTTTCCATAATGTTTATAAAACGGCCCATTCTGGCGACCGTTTGCTCGATCATCATCGTCATCGCGGGGATAGTCTCCATCTATACGCTTCCTATCGCACAGTTCCCGGAGCTGGTGCCCCCGCAGGTGACCGTCAGCGCGCAGTATCCGGGAGCGACGCCGGAGGTTATAGCGCAGGTGGTCGCCGCTCCGTTGGAGACACAGATAAACGGCGTCGACGACATGATCTATATGAACTCCGTCAGCAACGGGCAGGGAAACATGACGCTCACCGTTACATTTGAGCTCGGCACGGACTCCGACCAGGCGACGATAAACGTCAACAACCGCGTCCAGATGGCGACGCCCTCCATACCGGCGGAGGTTCGCCAGTATGGCATCATCGTGCAAAAATCGTCTCCGAACATCTTGCTCATATTCTCGCTTTTTTCTCCGCAGGGCATCTACGACACGACCTATATAAGCAACTACGCGCTGCTCAATGTTGTTGACGGGCTCAAGCGTATCCCTGGCGTCAGTGATGTCAACATCTTCACAAACCAGGACTACGCGATGCGCATCTGGCTCAGACCGGACAAGATGTCGCAGCTGGGGATAGCGCCCGCCGACGTCGCCGCCGCGGTAAAGGATCAGAACAGCCAGTACGCGCTCGGACGCTTCGGCGACGCGCCGACTAAGGCCGACCTGCAGAAGACCTATATCATGACGACGACCGGCCGTTTGACGACCGAAGAGGAATTTGAGAATATCATTATCAAGAGCCTTCCCGGAGGAGAGACCGTTTATCTGAAGGATATCGCGCGCGTGCAGCTCGGCGCCAAGAGCTACAGCTTCTCGGGAACGCAGAACGGCACTCCCGCGGTCCCCGTCGGCGTTACGCTCGCGCCGGGGGCCAACGCCATACAGGTATGTGATGAGGTCAAGGCCCAGCTTGCCGAGGCGCAGAAGAAATTTCCCAGCGGTCTTGTTTACGATATCCCCTACGACACGACTACCTTTGTCCGTGTCTCGATAGAAGAGGTCATCGTAACCCTCATCGAGGCGTTGGCCCTGGTCTTTCTTGTCGTGCTGCTATTTTTACAGGATTTCCGCGCCACGATCATTCCCTGCCTCGCCGTTCCCGTCTCTATAATCGGGACGTTTGCGGGATTAAAGGCCTTTGGGTTTTCGATCAACACGCTGACGCTCTTTGGTATCGTTCTGGCGATCGGGCTCGTTGTCGACGACGCGATCGTCGTCATTGAGAATGTCGACCGTCATATGGAGGATGGGCTGTCGCCGTTCGACGCGACCTGTAAGGCGATGGAGGAGGTCACCGCTCCGGTCATCGCCATCGTTCTCGTGCTCACCTCCGTCTTCGTCCCGATTGCCTTTCTCGGGGGGCTCACCGGCGAGCTCTATAAACAGTTTGCGGTGACGATAGCGACCTCTGTCATAATATCAGGCTTTGTGGCGCTCTCGCTCACGCCGGCGCTCTGTGCGATGATCCTGAAACCGTCGGAACACAAACCGAAATTCGTGCTGTTCAGATGGTTCAATACCTTCTTTGAAAAGGTCACGCACGGTTTTTCGTCGTCGGTGCGTGTGATGCTGAAACACGGTATTGTGGTATTCGTGGTTTTCCTGCTGTTTGTCGGGGCCACGGCGCAGATGGCGCTGACGCTGCCGACCTCCCTCGTTCCTGATGAAGACCAGGGGATCATTATGGAATCGATGTCCCTGCCGGACGGAAGCTCGCTTAATCAGACTGAAGACCTGGCAAAGAGGGTCTCGGAGATAACCACCTCCGTGCCGCAGGTGGACACGGCGCTTATCTTCTCTGGCTACAATATAATGAACTCGTCCAACCAGTCGAACTACGGGGCCGGTTTTGTAAAGCTCAAGGACTGGGACCAGCGCAAGGGCCCAGGCGAGGATTCTTTCTCTGTCGCCAACAAGGTGATGGGGAAAGCCTGGGGCATTCCTGACGGGCAGGTATTCGCCTTCAACCCGCCTGCCATCATCGGCATGAGCACCACCGGCGGTGTAGAGGGGTATCTGCAGAGCAGGATAACCACGGATGCCGACGAGATCGAGGCCGTGGTACAGAAGTTCATCGAAGAGGCCGATAAAAGGCCGGAGATCGCGAGCGTGACGACGACATTCTCGACAAAAGTCCCGCAGTATTACGTCCACATCGACCGGGTAAAGGTGAAATCCCTCGGCGTAAGCCTCTCCGACGTATTCGGCGCGATGGGCAGCATATACAGCAACTATTATGTGAATGACTTCGACAAGATGGGGCGCACCTTTCAGGTCCTCATATCAGCCGAATCAAGCTATAGGGACAGGCCGGACGGCATCAAATATACCTATATACGTTCGGAGAACGGGGATATGATACCACTCGAATCGTTGGTCGAACTGCGTCCGACGACGGGGCCGGACACGATGGAGCGTTTCAATGTCTTCCCGTCCGCCAAGCTGACCGGGCAGCCGGCCGCAGGATACACCTCCGGACAGGTCATAAAAGCGCTTGAAGAGGTCGCTTCTACGCTGCCGGACGGTTACACGCTCGCCTGGACCGGTACGGCCTACCAGGAAAAACAGACCGGAGCCGCGACGATGATCGCCTTTGTGCTCGGCATAATAATGGTATTCCTCATTCTCGCGGCCCAGTATGAACGGTGGAGCCTGCCCTTTGCGGTGGTCCTGTCCGTTCCCTTCGCGCTGTTCGGCGCCTTTGTCGCCACGATGATGCGCGGCCTCTCTGACGACCTCTATTTCCAGGTGGCGCTGGTCACGCTCATCGGGCTCTCCGCGAAGAACGCCATTCTGATAGTGGAGTTCGCGCTGGAGGAACATCAGAAGGGGGTGCCGCTGATGCAGGCGGCTGTTAACGCCTCGCACCTCCGTTTCCGTCCGATAATAATGACCTCGCTGGCATTTATACTCGGTGTTCTGCCGCTGGCCGTCAGCACCGGCGCCGGCGCCGCGAGCCGGCACTCGATCGGCACAGGCATAATCGGCGGCATGACGGCTTCAACCGTGATAGGCATATTCTTTGTGCCATGCTTCTTTACAATGGTCATGCGGCTTTCCTCCCGCAAAAAGGATTCCGCATCCGAAACGCCTGCGCCGACAACAGAAGGGGAGGCGAAGTAAATGACTACCAGCGCGCTTTTAGCGGCACTCTTTATCGGGTCGTTCTTTCATATCGATCTTGGTCCCAAGATAACGTCCCCGCTGGCATACGACATGCCTCCGGCCTATGTCGCGTCCATATCCGGCGATCTGCCTGCGGACAAGGCGCCGGCGGCGGAGAAGATAACGCCCAATACCGCCTGGTGGACCCTTTTCAACGAACCGGTCCTCAACCTGTGCGTCGACGAAGCCTTCCGGCGCAACCGCGACCTCGAAGCGGCTCTTGCCGCCGTCGCCCAGTCGCGGGCCTCGTTTAAGGCCGCGCGCGGAGAACAGCGCCCTTCGCTGAACGCCCAGCTGGACGTTTCCCGTTCGTACATACTTGGCGGCGCTGACGGGAAGCGCGATGAGACCAATGTGATAGAGCCCGCGGGCGGCGTCAGCTACGAGATGGACCTGTGGGGCAAGCTTCAGAAGGCTACGCGCGCCGCCAGAGAAAATATTCTGGCGACGGAGGCGGCGAAGGACACCATACGCCTTTCCCTGGCCGGAGAGGTGGCGAAAAACTACTTCTCGATGCGCGCCTCGGACCGGCAGATACAGATAGCTCAGGAGAACCTCAAATCGCAGCAGCGGACCCTTGAATTGAGCAAATACCAGTACGAGCAGGGGCAAGTAAGCGAACTTGAAGTCAGGCGCAACGAGGCGCTTGTTGCCTCCACCGCCGTACAGGTACAGCAGCTTCAGCTCGCAATGACCCAATATGAAACATCACTGCTGCTTTTAATGGGACGCGATCCCAAAGAATTTGCCTCGCGCGAGGTGCCGAGAGGCGCGCACATCGCGGAGCTCCCGCCATGCCCGGCAATCCCGGAGGGACTTCCCGCGCAGCTTTTAACACAGCGCCCTGATATTTTGCAGTCGGTCTTCAATTACAGGACCGCCCTTGCCAACATCGGTTCCGCAAAGGCGGCGCAGTACCCGACGATATCGCTCAGCGGACTGATCGGGAATATCAACAACACCCCCGGAACGATGTTAGACGGGCCGACTGGATGGGCGGCGGCGGCGGGAGTCGTGGCTCCGCTTTATAACGGCGGCAAACTGGCGGCAAATGTGAGGAAGAATGAAGCGGCGGCCCAGCAGGCGCTTGCGCAATACTACAAGACCGTACAGAACGCGATGAAGGAGACGATCGACGCCATCACCGCAAATGAGAAAAGCGAAGCGGTCGTAAGCCTTGAAGTAAAGCAGGAAGAGGCGCAGCGGCGCGCCTATGAGCTTGCCAGGACACAATATCTTGACGGAATGACGAGCCAGCTTGACCTGCTCGACGCGCAGCGCAGCCTTCTTGCCGTGCAGCTGCAGCTGGAGGGGAGCCGCGCCGACCGTCTCAACTCGGCGGTCGGCCTCTGTCTTGCGCTCGGCGGCGGCTGGCAGTACCGCGCCGCCGACGATTTGGAGACGAAGGAACTGCCGACTCCATGGAAAGATAAAAAATCTGAGGGAAAAAAGCAGTAATTTTCTAAAAGGGACTGGCAGAGTTCCGGAAGTTATGCTATTATATCTCCCGTTGATTGCGCGGATATAGCTCAGCTGGTAGAGCATTAGCTTCCCAAGCTAAGGGTCGCGGGTTCGAATCCCGTTGTCCGCTCCAGGTTTCGCCAACTTAGCTCAGTTGGTAGAGCAGCGCACTCGTAATGCGCAGGTCTCCGGTTCGAGTCCGGAAGTTGGCTCCACTGAAGTGTCGAGGGCTTAGGAGAATCTCCTAAGCCCTTTTCTTTTTTTAGATGGTTGTAAAGATAGAGGGAGGGCATGATTTGAATAATAAAAATGAGGTAAACGAGGCCCCCGGACTCAGCGCGCCGATCACGGGCAAAAAAATTTTTTTTGTGCGTCACGGAAAGACGGAATGGAACAATCAGTTTCGTTATCAGGGAGTTACCGATATCCCTCTATGCGAAGAGGGGCGTGAACAGGCGCGCAGGACGGGGCTGCGCTTTGCCAAGGCGAAGATAGAGGCGATAATCAGCAGTCCGCTTTCACGCGCCTACGAAACGGCGGAGAAGATCGCGTGTCACCACGCCGGGATAAATGTAGAAAAGCTGGATCTCCTGGAAGAGGTAAACTTCGGCGAGTGGGAGGGCCTCACCGTAAATGAGATAAAGAATCGTTTCGGCGAAGAACTTTTTTATAAATGGCGCCGGAATCAGCTGCATGTCGACGCGCCTGGAGGAGAAAAGATGGAGCGGCTGTACGCGAGGTCATCTAAGGTTGCGAAGATGCTTCTTACCCGCCCGGAGGATAATATAGTCGTTGTCGGGCACGGGGCGATGCTGCGCGCGTTATTTTTGCCGATGCTGGAGCTGCCGCGCTCAAATATATTCTGGAAGACGCGTATAGATAATTGTTCAATCTCCGCGTTCAGCGTGGAGGCGGGAAACAGGTATATTCTGTCATATCTCAACGACACTTTACATTTAAGGGACTGCGGCGGCGAGATAATTTCAATGCCGATAATATAGAGTCATTTTACATATAATCCCGTCTTTGACACTTTTCAACAATAAAAAGAGCTCTTAACCCATGGTATAACTGGATTAAAGAGCTCTTTACTTTTTGCCGAAAAGTGAGTAATGTCGTAAGCGTCAAACAGTCAGTACCTCCCCTCAAAGCAGGAAGCCTGTTATCATCATTTTGTAGTGGAGGTATGGAGGTATGTGAAAGCTGCGATATGTAACCTGCGACAGAGTATGTGTCAGATAGGGGTAAGCTCATGTAAATTCTGCCGTATCTGTTTGTTGTTTTACGATCTGTCAGTACTCTTTTTCAGACGGCAGGTTTCCGGCAGTTTGTCGCTCCATGGCAGCAGCGTATGGTATTGTTCCGGCTTTATGTTGGGCATGGTCTCAAGTATATGGTTCAGGTATTCAAAGAGTTTTAAGTTGTTTTCTTTGGCGGTCTCTATTATCGAGTAGATCACCGAGCTGCTTTTTGCCCCTTTAGAGGAGCAGCAGAAGAGCCAGTTTTTTCTTCCTATGACGAATGGTTTTATGCTGCGTTCAGCACGGTTGTTGGAGATTTCTATTCTGCCGTCCATGTAGAAGGTCTCAAGGAATATCCTCTGTTCAAGTGCGTAGTGCAGCGCTTTTCCCAGGGTGGATTGCGGCAGTGCGCGGGCGGATGCGGCCCACGCGAAGAAGGCGTCCGTTATCGGTTTGCTTTTTTGAAGGCGTTTCGCATGTCGTTCTTCGGGGGTGAGTTTTTCGTATTCTCTTTCAAGTGCAAAGAGTTTGTCGCAGTATTCAAGTCCGGTCTGCGAGAGAGAGTTTTTTCTTTCTACGGCAGGTATGGAGATAGTTCCTTCGTGGAACTTTCTTCTGGCGTGCGCCCAGCAGCCGCATCGGCGTATGGCGCTGTCGAGTTTGCCATAGCCGGAGTAGCCGTCCGTGTGGAGGCAGCCTTTAAAGCCGCTGAGGAATTTTTTAGGATGGACACTTGACCTGGTCTCCTGATATTCAAAGAGTACGATCGGGACGCTCGCCTCTTTACCTGTACGGTAGAGCCACATGTAGGAGTTTGTCCTTGAGGCTCTGCCGGGTTCTTTCAGGACTTGCACTGTCGTTTCGTCCGCGTGGAGGATGTCCTCTTTCAGCATCTTTGTTCGCATTTCTTCGTATAACGGAAGCAGCCAGTCGGAGGCGCTTTTTATGAGCCAGTTTGACATGGTCTGACGGCTCAGAGAGAGCCCTTCGTTGAGCCATGAGGATTCCTGACGGTAGAGGGGGACTCCCATCGCGTATTTCTGTATCATAATGTTCGCAATAGCTGAGGCGGAGGCCGCGCTTCCCTTTATCACGGGCTCCGGGATCGGGGCCTTGACGATCCCGACTTTGGTGTTTTCCCTCTCGCAGCGACGGCAGGAATAGATGTCGCGGGCGTACTCGCGGATAAATACTTTGGCGGGGACTACTACAAGCTCCCTCCTTGTATTGCAGTTCATCACATGCATCGGACCGCCGCATTCGGGGACAGATACGTTCCTCTTCCGGAAGAGTACATTCAACACGCTCAACCGGAAGCTCGTCAAAATTATCACGGGATACTGACGAACTCTCCCTTTTGCGTCTCCTGTACGTTATCTCTTCAACTTCCGGCTCCGCACGCTTGGGCTCAGACGTATTCTCCGCCTCGTCAAACAAAAGAAGCTGGAGCCCTTGACCCTCTGACTTCTCGCTGGACTGACCATACTGCCGGTGCTGGCTCAGACGAAAACGCTCCTCATACCACTTGACCAATGACGCAAGCTCCTCGTTCTTCTTCTGAAGATCGCGGTGTTCTTCCTCCAAATCGTGATACTTATTGCGTAACGCTTCAAGGGACCGAACAAGATTTTCCATACCTGCAATTATAAATGATGACATAGCATAAATCCAGTCATATCAAGGACTTGCAATTCCGACTATTATCCTGGACCGACGCTGCGGGAAACACTTCACTCATGCTGAGCTTACGCCTCAGCTTCGTTCCGGCAAACAGACAGGAAAACTCCTCGCCGGTGACACTTATCCTCTTCCCATACCCATCCGGGGGCCACGGGAACGTACCACGCTCAAGACGCTTTTGATAAAGCCAAAAACCGTCCCCATCCCATTCGATTATCTTCACGCGATTGCGGCTCTTGTTGCAGAAAATAAACATGGCGGATCCAAAAGAAACACAGGCAAATCTCAGATTTGCGATAGCAGCCAGGCCATCCAACCCCTTACGCATATCAGTGGCGCCGCAGACCAGATATATCTTCTTGCCGGAACACTCCAACATAACAAAACTCCTCCCTGGTTAATGGATTACGGGGAAGAGTTTAATGCTCGTGGGTGGGGGCGGTATAGGTACTGGACATTTGACGCTTACGTAATGTCTAGCAGGATTTCGTCTGTTTGAAGATTTCTTTGATTTTCTTTTGGCTTACAATCTGATAGTCCGTTCTGAAGCCAAACTCTTCATGCAGGGCGTCTGTTAGATCTGTCCTTGTGTAAGAAGGGACAAACCCATTGCCTTTTTCCTCGCGAAAGTTCATGTCGCGCAGTTCTTGGATTATTTCCGTGCTGGTATATTTATAGTTCAGCTTTTTTTCAAGCAGCCTGTATATGAGCAGTGAAATAAAACAAGTAAGGAAGTGCGCTTTTATCCGTTCCTCGCGGCGAAGAAACACCGGCCGCGCTTTAAATTCGCTCTTCATTATACGGAAGCACTCTTCGATCTCCCAACGTCCGTGCGATATGCCCGCCACTGTCTCCGCGTCGTCGCCAAGGTTGGTGCACACGGCGTAGAAACCGTCATAAGCCGACTCTTTCTCTATCTGCGCGCTGTCTATGGAGAAACGTTCTTTTGCCTGCGTTTCATTACCCCTTCTCATCCACCATCTCGCGCTTTATGAAACGTCTGTAATCGTTGGCGTTGATCTTATCAAGCTTTCCCGGGTCGGATTTGATCGTTTTCTCGGCGCGCTCTATCTGCCGCCCGCGTACTTTTCGTTGATACTCCCTGTACTTTAGAGAATAAGTGACGATAAGATTTTGTTCCAGCTTGTTTTCCTTCATTCCGCGTTCTTTATAGAATATTTTATCCCCGTACGACTCCGCCGCTTTCTCGTCATTTTCCGCCTCCTTCTCAACGACAGACAAGTCATAAGTCTTATTTTTATCAGAGCCCTTCATCCTCCAGCCGGACGTATCCAGAGCCCACTCCCGCAGATACTTCTTTAGTTTCTTTATAGACTGAGTCGTAATAAAAGCTTTGTCCACGCCGTCGTTGAACTTCCTGTTGGCGTCTGAAGCAAGCCCAGCGTCCGTGCAGACCACAAATTTAGAAAGCTTGAAATCATCCATCAGCTTCTGCTCAAGCGGCTGCAAAGTAACCTGCTCGTTCGTATTGCCCGGGTTGATGCAGAAAGCAAGCGGAATACCTTCGTAATCCATAAAAAGCCCCATCTGCACAATAGGATTCGGCCTGTGCTCCTTGCTGCAGCCGTAACGCCTTTCCTCATCCTCCTGCTCTATCTCAAAATAGTAATTAGTGCAGTCGTAATACACCACCCCCGTACTGCGGGCAAACAGCCTGCCGCTTGCCTTATACAGCGCAGACTGGATATAGTCGCACTCCGCGGCCAGAACAGAAAGAGCCCTGTAAAGGTGATGCAGCGCAAAGTCGGGAGCTTCAAGGAACGTCTCCGACAAACGCAGCGTGGCAAACTTTGAAGCGGGGAAAATAATGCGGCTGTAGACCAGACGCGATAAAATAGAATTCAAATTAAAACAGAACGCATGCTTGTCTGCCACCTTTTGGCAGATCCTATCCAACCCCAGGGCATAATATATCCACTGTAAAAAGAGATATCCGCCGTTGAAAGAACGGCGTTCCCCTTTCTCTATGAGCCTGGCAGGAGAATACTTCACGATAACATCCGGCTCTGCGCCCTCTTTTTCCTTTTTGTTCAGCTCTTCAATATAGCGTATGGCCCATTCCTCTGGATCCTCGCCGCCGAGCTTTTCCTTGAGCTGCGCATAAGTGCCGAGTTTCTCAACGATCTTAGTAGAACGTCTGCCGTTGACGTTAGTAGATTTGATAACATAGAGAGAGACGGCGTTTGTAGAAACAGACTTCATGAGCCTCATATAAATCGCCTCCATATGCGCTTATTATAACACAATACGACACAATACGCAATATCCACATAAGAAGATTTGACAAAAAAATAAGCCTATTACCGACTTTTTTAAGTGTTTTTTAGATGAAAAGTGTCAAAGACCCGATAATTTCAATGCCGATAATATAGAGTCATTTTACATATAATGTGGTAAAATGTCTAAAGTTAGTTACCTTGTCTCAGAGAAAAGGGTGTGATGAGATGAGTAAAGATGAGGAATACAATATCGGTCAGCGGCAGGACGATTCCCAGTTATGGAGAGATTGTGCGGCCGGAAACGAAGAGGCAAGGGAAGAGTTGATCCTTGCCAATCGTCCGATGGTCTATTGGCTCGCAAAAAAATTAAAGGTCCCCTACAGCACGTACCAGGATCTCATTCAGGAGGGGATGCTTGCGCTGATAAACGCCGTAGACTCCTTTGACGTAGAGAGGAACATCCGTTTCTCCACCTTTGCCTATTATAAAATCCGCGGCAGGATGATCAATTTCCTCCAGCGCGTGGAGGCCAAGGCTCCGCTGCCGGTCGACGAGGCGGTGCTCGTAGACGAGGGCGCGGAAAGTTCGCTGCTCTATAACGAATCGAGCCGCAGCGAATGGTCTATAGATTTGGAGAACGCGCTTTCTCAGCTTTCAGAAAGGGAGTCCGACATTATCAACGCCCTTATTATGGAGGGACGCGTTGCCCGCGAGGTGGCCAGTGAGAAAAACATCGACATCAGCCATGTCTACCGTATAAGAAGAAAGGCACTCGCAAAGCTAAAATCGTGGCTTGGAATAAAAGAATCTGAGGCCACATCGGGGATATAGATCGGGATAATTATATTATCTTGATTTTATGAGGATGAAGACCGATGAAACAGAAGACAGCAAGACTGCAGCGTTGGCTTGACCGTTTGACGGCCGCCTGTGAAAATCACAAATGGAAATCCGCGGTCGCCGAGGCAGATTGCCTCTCCGCCGAACTTGAGCAGGTGCGGGAAGAGCTGTGGGACCAGGCCGAAAATGAGACGGCGGCGCGGCCGGTATGTTTCCGGTTCGGGGCCCGTGCTTTTCTTGGCGCAAAATCTCTTGGCATCGCGATAGTTATAATATGCCTTTCGACATTCCCTATAGCTGTAGAGAGCGGGAATCCGCAGCGTGTCGCCGCGCTCTCCACCGGAGCGGAAAACCGTTTCGAGGAATTCGCCTTCGTCACAACAGAGGAGAAGGAGCTTCTTCAGCTTCTCAGAAAAAACCTCAATGAAAGCAACATCGCCATAAAGACGGCTGAGAATAAATCCCCCGGGTCAAAAAGCAGTTTCACGGCTAAAGTTGTGGAAAAGCCGGCTGCGCAAACTTTTGCGGAACGTCCCACTGTCAAACAGAGGGCCGAAAATAAGATAAAGGCCGAGGATCTCCTTACTCTCATCCAGATAGGCGAGAAGAGTTTGAGGGGCGGCGAACCTGCGATCAAAATCGTCAATTGATTTTTAGCCCTTGTATTTGAGGAGTGGTGTGTGTGTTAAAACGAGCGAAGTATCTTGCTCTGGGATTGGTAATCGTTGCCTTCGCGGCAACCTCCGCGTTATCAGCTGAAGAAAGCGTGCTGAATACCGCGTCGGAAAGTCTTCCTTCTGCGCAGACGGAGGCGGTTTCACCGGATAAAACGCAGGGGCAGCCCCCCTCTCCGGAAGAGGCCGACCTTACGGGGCCGATCATCGTAAGCATGGATCTGCAAGGCAACAGCGAGATCAACCGCGATCACATAATGAGTGTCGTTACCTCTAAAGTAGGGCAGCATGTGGACGAGGAGAAGCTGCGCAAAGATGCAGAGGCTATCTTTGAACTGGGCTTCTTCAACGCTACGGACTACAAGGTCACCGACGAGGGAGACGGCGTTAAGGTGACTTTCCTTGTGCAGGAAAACCCTAAGGTCGGGGAAATCAAATTTATCGGCAACACAGTCTATTCTGAGGATAAACTGAAAAGCGCTATTTTTACGCAGCCCGGGATGATTTTTAACAGGACCTTCTTCCGCAACGACCTGCAGAGAATAAAAGAAAAGTATCAGGAAGACGGATATGTCATGGCGAATGTAAAAGACGTGAAGATAGACGGCGACGTCATTACCGTAGAAATCATCGAGCCAAAGATATCCGAGATAGTGATTCAGGGAAACAAGATCACCAAGAAGAGGATCATCGAGCGTTACCTGAAGATAAAGGTCGGCGAGCTGTTCAATGCCAACAAACTCCGCCTGACGCTGAACCGTCTGCAGGGGCTGGGATATTTCAGCGACGTCAACGTGAACTTCGAGCCGGGGGAGAACCCGGACGACGTGATAATAGTCCTTACCGTGGAAGAAGCGCGTACCGGCAAACTCGGTTTCAACATCGCCTACGGAACGCAGAGCGGTTTTGGCGGCGGTATGAGCTATGAGAATTTCAACATCGGCGGCGCGGGACTGAAACTCAGCGTCGGCTTTGAGCTGGGGGACAGGGAGGAATTCTGGCTCTCGTTCGAACAGCCTTACATGAGCGGCAAGGTCATGGCCTGGAAGATAGGCGGGTACAAGCGCGCCTGGGACGACGTCTACTACTACCAAAACGACAAGCAATACCTGGAATATGACAGGGACAAGTACGGAGCTTTTATCGGCTTCGGCAAGAAGTTCCGTGACGAATCGAAGTATAACTGGTACATGCTGCTTGACTGGCACAACACCAAAAACGACAACATCAGGGAGCGCGACGGCTTTAGGGAAGACTACCCCGACGACGCGAAGCGGGCGGAAGAGCTGAAAAGGATCAGAGAGGAAGAACTTGGCGAAGGTACCTATTATTCGGCGACGCTCTCCTTCCGCCGGTTCAATATCGACGAATATGCGCCTTACACCCGCGGAGACGTTGAAAGCCTCAGCTTCCAGTTCGGCAAGGCCACCGTCGAAGATACCGACTACAACTATATGAAGTACTGGCTGGAGAGCAAGTTCTACTTCCCGGTGGGCAATTTCCTCAAGGACCTCTTCGAGACCTCCTTCCTCAACGGTTACGAGGATAAGCCTGTGCTCTTTGCGGCGCGGCTGATCGCCGGTTCTTCGACGGGCGACGTGCCGTACGACGAAATGTACACCGTCGGCGGAGATACGACGCTGCGCGGGTACGATGACGATTATTACCGCGGACGCAACATGGTCCTGGGCAACTTTGAGCTTCGCATACCAATGCAGAAGATGATGAGCTTCGTCATATTCTACGATGTCGGCCGCGCTTGGGATTCCGGCAGAACGAGGAACGGAAGCGACGTAATATACGGTGATGACAGTTGGGGATCTTCTCCCGGCGTCGGCATCCGTCTGAACACACCTCTCGGCAATCTGCGCCTTGATTACGCTACCGGAGATGAAGGCAGGTTCCATTTTGGCTTCGGAGAGCTATTCTAGGAAGAGAGCAAAAGAATGTAAAAAAATAGTTGCGGCAATTTTTATTGCCGCGACTTTTATTGTGTTTTTTAATACGACAGAGGCGACGGCCGGCGTCACTGTCGATGGGCTGCCCGGCTGGCAGGCTTCCCTTGCCGCGCAAAGCCTGAATGCCGTCTATGCCGGCATGCCGTCCGGGCAGAGGCCGGATTATCAGGCGGAGATTTTGAAAACCGTAGCCTCAAGGCTGTTCTCCGGCTATCTGATAGAGGCCTCCCTGCGGGGAGACGACAATATCATCGTAAAATTTGTCTCAGAGGGCGGCAGCGCCCCCTGGAGCGTGGAAGTCAGGACACCTCAGCTTCAGGACCCGCCCCTTGAGTGGTTCAACAGCGATGTAAGTCATCTGAGAGAGGAGACTCTGCTGCTGCTTCAGGGCGTCCCGCTCGAATCCTTGAGCTGGTCGGATAAGGCGCTGCAGGAAGAGATCGAGAAGCTTGCCGGCGAAAAGCTTCCGGGCTGGGCTCCCTCGCTGCTGCTGGCGGCAAAGGACGACCGGACGGTCCTGACGATAACCTTCGCGCCGCAGATGCCGATGATATTGGCGGTCAATCCAAAGTTGGTTTCCAACTCCCTGCCGACGCTTCTTCACGGAGAACTGCGCGAAGGGCTGATGGGAGAGTCTGCTCCCTTTATTGGGATCCCTGTTGTCTGGGCCTCGAAACATTCAGCCGACATGAAACGCTGGGCCGAGGATTATATAAACGAACGCCGCATAACGGAACGTTCCGCTTCGGAGGCCCAAGCGGATTTTCAACCTGCGCAGATATCGCAGCTGAACGTCAGGGTGGAGAGCCGATATTACACCATAGGCGCTTGGGCCGCCATATATGCCGGCACCTCGGATAAGTCGGCGGAGCTGGGAGTGCACCTGGGACGTAAAGTCGAACTCTTTCCCACGGTCGACATGGAGGCTTATGCGGAGGGAATACTGGGACTGCAGGAATGGAACATCAACGGCCGCTTCGGACTGCGCTGGCGTTCTATACGGGACCTTTGGATCGGCGGCGAATGGGATACCTCGGATGATATGTGGTGGGTAAAGCTCTCCATGGACCCGCAGCTGCACAAGCCGTATCTCTGGCTGAGATTCAACGAAGACGGCAAGTTCAACGGCGCCATCGGCTGGAGGGCCACGGAGAATATTTCTTTTGAAGTTGAATATGATGCCCGCGATAATGATCGCTGGAGCCTTAAGATGCTTGGCAACCTATAAGAAGCATTCTATAGAGAGGATTGAGTACGATAACAAAGAGCATTACGCTTGGCCGGATCGCGGAGATGACGCATGGTGAGGTAAAGGGCGATCCTGAAATCAGGATAACCTCGATATGCGCGCCTGAGAAGGCGGGAGAAAACAGTATATCTCCGCTCTGGGAGAAAAAATTTATCCCTCTTGTGAAAGAGGGGACCGTCCTGTTTACAAAAAAGGGATGGATCGCGGAGGGCTGCCGCGGCGTGGAGGTTGACGATCCCCGTGTGGCGCTGATCGCCCTGCTGCAATATTTTGACGAGACGCCGGCGCGCGGAACGAAAGTATCGGAACTGGCGGTCATCGCCCCCACCGCGCGGCTGGGAAACAACGTTTCGGTAGGCGCGGGGACGGTGATACGCGACGGCGTAAATATCGGCGACGGTACGGTGATAATGGAGAACGTCGTCATCGACGAATGTTCTGAGATCGGCGGCGGCTGCCTCATCGAGCCTGGCACGGTGATATACCACCATACTAAGATCGGCAGCGGGTGTGTGCTGCACGCCAACGCCGTCATCGGCTGCGAGGGATTCGGATTCGTTCCCGACCCGAAGGCCGGAATGGTGAAGATACCGCAAATAGGCATCGTCCGCCTTGACGACGGCGTGGAGGTGGGGGCCTGCTCGGCAATAGACCGCGCTACCTTTGGGGAGACATACATCGGCCCGTCAACGAAGATCGACAGCCACGTGAAGATAGGCCATAACTGTGAGATAGGCGGCTATACGATAGTTGTCGCGCAGTCCGGGATAGCGGGGAGCACAAAGATCGGCAGGGGAGTCATCATGGCGGCGCAGTCCGGCGCTTCCAACCACGCCGCGATCGGCGACGGCTGCACGGTCGGAGGGCGCGCCGGCGTCGCTTCGGACATCCCCGCTGGCTCCGTAGTTTCCGGCTTTCCCGCGCAAGACCACAAAAAAGAGCTTCGCCAGCAGGCCGCCGTCAGACAACTGCCGGAATTCATGCGCCATGTCAGAGAACTTGCCAAAAAGGTCGAACGCCTTGAGAAAACGCATGAAGACGCTTAAGAACGAAATAAAAATAAGCGGGACGGGATTGCATTCAGGTGAAGAGTCCACCCTGTGGATGCGTCCCTGCGAAAGTCCCGGCATCCACTTCCGCAATGAAAACGGGCTGTCGCCGGTGACAGAGGCGGTGGTGGAGGAGGACAGCAGGCTGACCGGTTTCTCTCTTCCCAACGGTGCCGTCGTGAGGACGGCGGAACATTTGCTGGCGGCGATAGCGGGTATGGGACTTAATGCCGTTGAACTTGAACTTTCAGGCAGCGAGGTCCCGATCCTGGACGGAAGCGCCTTCCCCTTTGCGGAGGCGATAAAAGACTGCGGCTTCACAGAGATGGATGGAATACTTAAAGGACGGGCCATCTCCGCGCCGATATTTCTGGAAGAGAACGGCGGCAGCCGGCTTATCGCGGCCGCTCCCTGCGACAGGCTGACGGTCACTTACATAATTGATTACTCCGGAACCCCGATCGGCCTCCAAAAGGTCAAATATGATATCACAAGCGAGACTTTTTATAATATAATTTCTAAGGCCCGGACGTTTGGGCTTACCTCCGAGCTGGATTATTTGAAACAGAATGGGCTGGCAAAAGGCGGAACGCTGGATAACGCTCTGATTTTTGATGAGAACGGGCCGGTCGGCAGCCAACGGCTGCGTTTCCCGCTGGAGTGCGTAACACATAAGGTCATCGATCTGCTGGGGGATCTGACTTTGGCCGGGGAGATACCGGCAGCGCATTACGTGGCGGTCGCGGCCGGCCACAGCATCCATGGAAAGCTCGCGCGCCGCATAAGGGCGCTGTTTTCATAAAGCTGTACTGATAAGTTTTAAGAGATATAAATAAGGGGGAAAAGTCAATGCAGGTACGCATCAACCAGATAATGGAGCTTCTTCCGCACCGTTATCCATTTCTGCTTGTGGACAGGGTAGAAGAAATCATAGACACTGACGAGCTTAAAGAGGTCACAGGTTATAAAAACGTCACTTTCAACGAGCCGTTCTTCCAGGGGCACTTTCCGGACGAGCCGGTGATGCCCGGCGTTCTTATCCTGGAAGCGATGGGGCAGGTGGGGGCGATGCTCCTTAAATTACAGCCCGAATTCCAGAACGGGGATAGAAAGCTTGTCTATCTCACCTCGATAGACAACGCGAAGTTCCGCAAGCCGGTGAAGCCTGGCGATCAGCTTCGCACCACCGCCAGGCTGAAGCGCCGCCGCGGAAACATGGGCAAATTTGAATTCGTCGCAAAAGTCGACGATGAGATCGTTGCCGAAGCCGAAATGGGGTTTGTCATCGCCTCAGGCCTGACGCTTGAGGCGGAATAAATAATATGAGCGTTCAAATACATCCGACAGCTATCGTGGCAAAAGAGGCGGAACTGGGCGACAATGTAAACATCGGACCCTATTGTATAGTCGATTCAAAGACGAAGATCGGTCATGGAACGGTGCTTAAAGCTTTTTCGCGGGTATGTGACTACACAAGGCTGGGCTCGGACTGCGTCATTCATGAGCACGCCGTCATCGGCGGCGTGCCGCAGGACCTCAGCTACAAAGGCGAGGAAACCTGGGCCATCATCGGAGACAGAGTAGTCTGCCGCGAATATGTCACCATCAACCGCGCCGTCGGCGAGGGGGAATCGACGACGGTCGGAGACGGCTGCTTCGTTATGGAGGGCGTGCACTTCGCCCACAACGTACATATCGGCAAAGAGTGTACGGTAGCGAACAAAGCGGGACTGTCCGGACATGTGCATGTCGGCGATTACGTAGTCATTGGGGGAATGACCGGGTTTCATCAGTTTACGCATATCGGCTCATACTGCATGGTGGGGGGACTCTCGCGCATAACTCAGGATGTGCCTCCTTACTGCCTCGCCGCCGGAATACCGATGCGCGTCTATGATATAAACAAGGTCGGCCTGCGCCGCCGTAATATAGATGTGCAGACGCGCAGGAAGATACGCGAGATGTACAAGCTGATATATAACTCGGGGCTCACCATCAGAGACGGGCTGAGCCAGGTGAGGGAACGTTATCCCGATGATCCTGAGGCAAAGATGATCCTTGACTTCGCGGCGGAAAGCACAAGGGGCTTTACTCCGCGCATGACGCAGGACTGGCATCATAAGACAGAGGATAAAATTGATTAAATTATTCGCAATGGACGTCGACGGCACATTGACCGACGGCGGCATCTATATGGACGGCTCGGGAAACGAGCTGAAACGATTCGACGTTCAGGACGGGCAGGGGATAGTCCGGCTTCTTAAAAGCGGCGTCAAGGTGGTCTTCATCAGCGGCCGGCATTCCGCTCCGACGCAGCAGCGCGCCGACAATCTCAAGATAACGCGCTGCATCAACGGCACCGACGACAAGCTCCGTGATCTTAAAGCTATCGCCTCCGGCTGGGGGATAACCGCCGCCGAGACGGCCTATGCGGGGGACGACGTTCCCGATATCGAGTGCATCAAATGGTCCGGTCTTGGCATTGCGGTGGCAAACGCCCATCCGTCGGCGGCCGCCTGTGCGGACTACGTTACGGAACGGCAGGGAGGAAAGGGCGCGGTGCGTGAATGTGCGGACCATATAATAAAGTTGAACAATGGTGAAGACCGTTGAAAAACGCAGATAAATTTTCCTTTAGAATGAGGGCGCTGGACCGCTTTATATTAGGGGAACTCAAAGGGCCGTTTTTCTTTGGCCTTGTGGCCTTTACTATAATCCTCGTGGCCGGCGGGCTCCTCTTCCAGATGGCGGATCTCATAATCCAAAAGGGCGTCTCCATCGGGATAGTTATCAGGCTTTTCCTGTATTACATGCCCAGGCTCGTCGTATTCACCATTCCGATGAGCTGCCTCCTTGCGGCGCTGCTTGGATTCGGCAAACTCTCGGCAAATTCCGAATTGGTGGCGCTGAAGTCAGCCGGACTTTCATTCCAGCGCATCGTGCGCCCGGTGGTCATCGCGGCCTTCTTTGTTTCGATATGCGCGTTTTTCATCAACGAAAGCCTCGTGCCGCTGAGCGAGCGCGCCGCGGCTAATGTGATGAAATATGAGGTGCTGCGGGAATCGGCTCCTATCTTCACGCAAAAGGTATTTCTCAAAGAGGAAAGCGGCGGAGTAATAAAGCGCGTGATCTACATCGATCAGATGGACAACGCCACCAAGGATATGAAAGATGTGACGGTGGAGGAATTTGAGGAGGGGCGTTTGGCGCGGATAATATCGGCGCAGAGCGGCAAGTGGACAGACGGCAGCTGGTGGCTTGAAGACGGCGCCGTATATGAGATAAATAAAGAGACCAAGGAAGTAGGACTGCTCTTTAAATTTGACCGTCAGGCGCTCACTCTCAATCTCGGCCCGAATGAAATATCCGCGAAATCGGCCTCTCCCGATGAAATGACGATCCCGGAACTGGTCACCGCCGTAAAGCTCAAAGAAAAAATGGGCGAGGGGACCGGTGATCTATGGATGGCACTGCAGTTGAGGATAGCCGTTCCCTGGGCCTGCCTTATATTCGCGATGCTCGGCGCAGCGCTCGGCAGCCGGCCCCAGCGTTCAAGTTCCGGCGTCGGGCTCGGCTACAGCGTCATTATCATCTTTGTCTATTACGTGATAATGTCATTCAGCAGGGCTCTCGGAGAGAGCGGAACGCTGCCTCCCCTCGCGGCCGCCTGGACGGCCAATGCGGTATTCCTCGTCATTTCGATCTGGCTCTGTTCGCGTGCCAACCGGCTCGGGTAAAGGAAATATATAAAGAAAGATAATGCGAAAGGGACGCCCTTCTTGTTATGCGGAGGGCGTCCCTGTTTTCGTTCTGTTTTTTGCTGAGGCTCAGAGCCTGCGGCAGTTCACCTCGCCGCTGTCGTCCAGTATCATGTATGTTACCGTAAGAAAGCCCCACCGGTTCAGCGTTTCAAGCGTCGCATCGAGCTGCTTCATAGAGGGGGCGGCCGCCTCGAGCACACATTCCGTGTCGCCGGTGACGAACCACCATCTTACCACGCCCGCCAAACCATTGAACAACTCGGAATGCGCGAGCGTCGTCCCGTCCGCAGCGCGCGACCCGCTTTTGAACTTCAGCGCGATGAGCGCCCGGATCGGGCGTCCGAGGACCGCATAGTTTATGACCGGACGGTATCCGGTTATAAGCTCGTCGCTCTCCATCCGGCGGATACGTTCGCGCACCGCCGGCGCGGTAAGCCCTACGCTCTGCCCTATCTCAGTGAATGTCGAGCGCGCGTTCTTCTGAAGCGCCTCCAGTATTTTCCAATCCGTTGTGTCTAGGCAGATCGCCTTGTCTTCCATTTTTCATTCTCCAATGATGCGTTAAAAATATTCTCATCATTATAACAAAAACAGAAGCTTAACGGGCAAAAAATTTTTGTTTCAATAGCGGAAAGAGATAAGTGGTTTTGAGATCGTATGGAAGAAATTTCAAAAAATGAGATAATAATACCGTAAAGAAGGAACGAACAAAGATAAAAAAATAAATTAAGGAGGAATTTGATATGAAATTAACGCTTAAAGATCCAATCCGTTTTACCGACAAATGGGTCGACACAGACGGCCGCGAGAGCCTTTCGACCTTCCAGGGATATTCGCAGTTCAGCGAAGAGGACAAAAAGAAGGCGGGAGCGATCAACAATTCAATGCTCTTAGGCCTTGTATGCGCGGCGCTTATCGTGACGACGGCTCTGTATTTCCTCGCATAACGTCATGAGCTCGGCGCAAATATGAAGGGCGGTCCGGTATGCACCACCGGAGCCGCCCTTTATATTTTAAAGCGTTCCCTAAATCAAGGTCAGTCTTTCGTCACCAGCGTGGAAACTTCCGATTATTTCCGCCCTCTCAAAGCCGTTACCGCGCACGATCTCAAGAATTTCAGCGGCGCTGCGCCTGTCTGCCGTAATCAGCAGACCGCCTGAGGTCTGCGGATCAAAGGCTATGTCCTCGGCGAAGCGCCCCAGCGGGGAATTATTTATCACGCGCGCGCCGGCATACTTCCTGTTTTCATAGGCTCCCGCCGGTATCAGTCCCATCTCCGCCATTTCGGATATCCCGGGGAGCAGCGGGATCTTGGCGCAGTCTATCGTAAGCGACGTCCCCTCGGAGGCGAGGTCCAGCGCGTGACTCGCCAGCCCGAAACCCGTCAGGTCCGTACAGGACGTCACTGCCCTGCGCAGCTTTTTGGGCAGCAGCGGCGGCACCGCGTTGAGCTTGGCCATATTCAATTCCGCCGCCTCGATATTTTCGGGCGAAAACAGCCCCGCCTTGATCGCCGTCACGGCGATTCCCGTGCCGATCGGTTTTGTGAGGATGAGCGAATCGCCCTCCTTCGCGCTGCCGACGGTCCACATTTCGTCGCTTTCTACCTCGCCAAAGACGACGAGCCCGTACTTCGGCTCCTCGTCCTGCACGCTGTGGCCTCCGGCCAGCATGGTCCGCGCCTCTATTACCTTCCGGGCGCCGCCCTCAAGGATCTCCTGAAGCACGGAGATCGGCTCGCAGGAGGTAGGGAAACAGACCACGTTGAGCGCTATTATCGGCCTGCCGCCCATCGCGTATACGTCGCTGAGCGAATTCGCCGCCGCGATTTCGCCGAATTTTTTAGGATCGTCTACCACAGGCGTAATGAAGTCGATCGTCAATATCCCGATCCGCTCGTCCGTTATCTTCCAGAGCGCCGCATCCTCTCCGTGATTCCATGAGGCGAGCAGATCATCGGAACGGAAGACCGGAAGGTCTTTTAATATCCTGTCAAGCTCCGCCGGAGCTATCTTTGCTGCTCAGCCGCTTGTGCGGGCGCGTTCCGTAAGCCTCATCCGCCGTTCACTCCCTCCGCCATGCGCAGATGATGTACATCCGCCGCGGCAAATATTTTTTCTCCGTCACTTGTATGCACGAC
Source organism: Cloacibacillus evryensis DSM 19522 (assembly GCF_000585335.1). Taxonomy (NCBI): domain Bacteria; kingdom Thermotogati; phylum Synergistota; class Synergistia; order Synergistales; family Synergistaceae; genus Cloacibacillus; species Cloacibacillus evryensis. The sequence continues at coordinate 1,728,262 of NZ_KK073872.1, read as the reverse complement.
GAGAGCTCCCTCCGGCGTGATGCCGGTCGCCCTGCCGTTGAAGATTTCCTCGTCCTGCACGACACGGATCTCTCTTCCTATCGTATCACAGCCGCGCCTGTAAAGCGAGAGCAGCTTCACCGCGCCTCCGCGGGAGGAGAGCAGTTCCATCAGCGCCGCGAAGCGGGCCAGAAAATCCACCAGCAATTTCCACCTTGCGAACCGCCGGCCGCCTTCGATAAGGACGGAAGTGGCGACGCCGGCTATCTCTTCGGGAATATCAGGAGGCCCCATGTTGACGTTGATGCCGATGCCGGTGACGGCGTAATATATCCGGTCCGGCTCGCCCGCGGCCTCGCTTAAAATGCCGCAAAGCTTTTTGCCGCGGCAGAGGATGTCGTTGGGCCATTTCAGCTCCGAGGAGATGCCGCAGAGCTCGCCGAGCGTCTCTTTGACGGCAAGACCGGCGGCTAAATTAAGCAGTTGTACCTCGCCCGGTTTCAGCGTCGGCCGCAGGAGCATGGAGAACATCAGATTTTTCTCGTCGGGGCTCTGCCAGCTTCTTCCGCGCCGGCCCCGGCCTTCGCTCTGGCGTTCAGTCAGCGCCACGATACCGGCTTCGGCCTCCTGCATCGCGAGCTTCTTTATCACCTTTTGGGTGGAGTCCGTTTCTCGCATATAGATACACCTGTTGAAAAGAGGATTATCTCGGAGGAAAAACTCAATCATCGTAGGGCTCAGCTTCTGAAGTTCGTCGATGCTTTCCAGACGGTAGCCCTTTTGTGGTATCGATTCAATGGGGACGCCCTCGTCCTTGAGGGAGCAGACGGCCTTGAATACAGCCTGACGTGAGGAGGAGAGCCTCTGCGTCAACAGCGAGCTGGATACTATCGCGCCCGGGTTCTCCATCAGCGTCTCAAACACCTGCGCGCGGCTGTTGGCCTCTTCGTTTGGTTTTATCATTTTGCCACTTCCCTTGGTCGACTTCTCCAAAATTATATACGATTTTGTCCTTTTGCGGTTATAATAAAAGTTGATTCGTATTTTCAGGAGGGGTTATTGATGGTAGTACTTCCCATATCGACCGTCATGACGGACCTGCGTTCATCGTTTGATGAACTGCGTGAAAGTCTTTGACCTGCCTTCCATCGAGGCAAAACTAAAAGAACTGCATGAGGTAACGGAAAAAGAGGATTTCTGGGGGTCGCCCGAAGCCCAGGAGGTATCGCGGGAATTTTCACGCTGTCAGACGCGCCTTGACAAGGTCGCGCAGATGAGGGGCGAGTTTGAGGAGATCGAGGCGATAGCCGAGATATTGGCCGAGGCGGACGACCGGGAGCTTGAGAAAGAATTCTACTCGCGCTCTGAGGAGCTTGCGCGGACCATAGAAGAATATCAGATACTGGTGCTGCTGGACGGAGAGTATGATGCCGGCGACGCCATCATGACCGTGCACGCGGGCGCCGGGGGACTTGATTCGCAGGACTGGGCGCAGATGCTCTATCGTATGTATATGCGTTGGGCCGAGGATCACCGCTATACGGTGAAGCTGATAGACGAACTGCGCGATCAGGAGGCCGGTATAAAGAGCGTGACCATATCGATATCCGGAGATTACGCCTACGGCTACCTCAAGGGGGAACAGGGCGTTCATCGCCTGGTGCGCATATCGCCGTTCGATTCGGCAAAACGCCGCCATACAAGCTTTGCCTCCGTAGAGGTAATGCCGGTCCTGCCGGAAAGCGTTGAGATCGAGATCCGTCCCGAAGACCTGAAGATGGACACCTTCCGCTCCAGCGGCGCCGGTGGTCAGTATGTCAATATGACCGACTCCGCGGTGCGCATTACGCACGTCCCCTCTGGCATCATCGTCAGCTGTCAGACAGAGCGCTCTCAGCACATGAACAGGGCGACCGCCATGCAGGTGCTGCGTTCAAAACTGTTCGAGCGCACACTGCGCGAACGGCAGGAGCAGCTTGACAGCATCCAGGGCGAAAAACGGAGCATTGCCTGGGGCAGCCAGATACGATCGTACACGCTGCAGCCTTTTCAGCTTGTGAAAGACCATCGCTCCGGCTGTGAGATCGGAAACGTCCAGGCGGTGCTCGACGGATCGCTTGACGAGCTGATCATGTCCTATCTGAGATTCCTTAAGAATGATAAATAGCGTAAGCGGAGGATAAAATGAAAAAAATCACGACAATTATTGCGTTGGCCGCCGCCGCAGCCGCCATTATCACCGGCGCGGCGGGGGCTGCCGACAGGTTTGTGCCAGCCGATCCGGTGATGCCTCTTTCGCGGATAAAGCCCGGGATGACCGGCTACGCGAGAACGGTGCTCTCCGGCACAGCGATAACGCCCTTCAAGGTCACGGTGTTGGGGATAGTTCCGCGGAAGACGAACCCTAAAAACCTGATCCTTATTCGGGTGGAAGATAAATATGTGCGCGAAAACGGCGGGATCGCCTCCGGCATGAGCGGCTCTCCCGTCTATGTCGACGGGAAGCTCATCGGTGCGATCGGTTATGGATGGTCCTTCGCCGATAACAACCTCGGCCTCGTAACTCCGATAGAGGAGATGACGAAGGCCATGGATTGGCCGGAAAAACTGCCATGGTTCGATATTCCGGAGGTGGCGGCGGAGCAGCCGGCAAGCGCCGATAAAAAGACCGAGCCCGCATCCGACGATAAGGCCGTTTCGCCTGACCAGGCCCCGGTTCCCGGCGGCGCGGAGGCGCTTTCTGCCGACAATTCACAGATAATAGTGTCGGGGGAAAAACTTGAAAAAAAGATGATGCCGCTGACGGTGGACGGGATCAGCGACCGCTACGCGAAACGCCTTGAAGAAAAGCTCGGCCTTCGCGTCATCCCGCTGGGATCATCCGCCGCGGGAGGCAGCCCCGTCAACCTGAAGTGGGAACCGAAGCCCGGCGCGGCGATGGGAGCCGCGCTTGCCTGGGGCGATTTCGTGGCCGGAGGCATCGGAACATTGACCGCCGTTTCAAAAGACGGACGCTTCGTCGCCTTCGCCCACCCGATGTTCAACCGCGGCAGCGTCTCCTACGCGATGATGGACGCCAGCATCATCAAAATAATCCCCGGCCTGGAAAGCTCCTTCAAGCTCGGCTATCTCAATAAAATAACCGGGCTCGTGACGCAGGACCGCCCGGAGGCGATCGGCGGACGCCTCGGACAGCTCGCCGCCGCCTCCAGCTATACGGTGAACTTCCGCAACATCGAGACCAAAGAGAGCGAAACAAAGCGTTTTCAGACCGTATCCGATCCCTACGTCGGACCTGAGGTCGGCACGACCGGCATCTTGGGGGTGATCGACAGCCTTTGGGCTCAGCGCGGCTCCGGCACGGCGCTCGTATCCTATTCGGTCTCCGGCGGCAACCTCTCGCCGGCGTGGACGCGCCGCAACATATTCTACTCCGAAAAGGACGTCGTCAAATCTCTCCAGAAGGAGATCGAGGCGATGGGCAAGGCGATGTCGCTGAACCCCTTCCGCGAAATCAGCCCTTACGGCGTACAGGTCGACGTAGAGGTGACAAAGACGCCGCGGGTAGTATTTATCGAAAAGATCGAGATCGCCGATGAGAAAGATTTCTACAAACCCGGGGATAAGCTGAAGGTCGACGTCACCTTCCGTCCGTGGAGAAAGGCCCCGCTGGTAAAGAGTTTTGAGCTGACCGTTCCGGAGAACGCCGTCTCCTTCTGCGAGGTAACGGCGCGCGGCGGCGGCATCGAAGAACCGTCGCAGGAGCCGCTGCTGACGGGAACGCGCGCGATAACTACCTTCAGCGAATTGCTTGCCGAGCTGAAGACAAAAGAGACCAACAACCAGATAATAGTGGAACTCAGCGGCCCGGAGAAGGACGCGCTGAAAAAGAAAAAAGCCAAGACGACGACCGATAAAGACAAGGAAAAGATCAGCGAGGCCACGGGCGTCAAGGGAGATAAAACAGAGGAGAAAAAACCCGCTCCCGGGCGCGGCGCGCGGCCTCCCAAAAAGGGAGATAAAGAGTCGTTTACCCCCGGAGACCTTCTCGAGGACCGCTTTGTCAGCGAGATCAAAGCCGAGCGCATAAAAGAGGGCGCGATGGTGATCGCCGATACCAACTACTACATCGAGGGCGTGCTGCGCAAGTTTATCAAAATAAAGAGCGGCCTCTCGCCGGAGATCATCAGCGACGACGAATTGGCGGAGATCATCGCCTCCAAGTCGGAGGAAAGCGACGCGGCTGACGACGACGAAGATGCGGAGGTATTGCCTCCGGAGGGTGAAGGCGACGGCGACGAAGAGGATGGCTTCTCGATCCTTATCCCCGGCCGCCGCTAGAACGGATCAAAAGAAAATAATTTTTATACAGAGGCCGTAGCCGATAATAAGGCTCAAAAACACGGCGGCCGAAAGAGTATCCTTCTGTATACGCACCTCTTCCCTGAAAGCGGGGCCGAAGTGCGTATCGATGATCCTTTCGACCGCCGTGTTTATCAGTTCTACCGTCATGGGGAACAGTGAGGCCAGGAGGACGCAGAAAATATCTTCCCAGCCGCGCCCCATGAAGAGCGCGAGCGTGACTGCCGCGGCCACGCCTAAAGTCTCGTGGCGGATGGCCTTCTCCGTCACGAATGCTGTGCGGAGGCCGTTCAGCGAATAGAGAGTTTTTGCAAAAAGTCCTTTGTTCTTCCACTGTTCCACGCTAAGTCACCCAATCTGAAATATTGATTTGCCCATAATTATATCCCAGAAGTGCCCTTCTTTGGCATTTTTTATCGCCTGCCCGTCACTCCCGGCCGGCTGAAGGCTTATGCGCCCGGCGCGGCGCGCGTTGTGCCAAATTCCGCTTTTCTGCTATAATACACAAGTTGCACATTATGGAATTCTCCACGGAATTCCATTCAGTTTATATGGAGGTCATCTAAATGGCGAACGATTATAAGGATACCCTGTTTCTCCCCAAAACCGATTTTCCCATGCGTGCCAATCTGTCACAGCGTGAGCCGGAATTTCTGAAATTCTGGTACGATATCGATGTTTACAATGAGCTCAAGAAAAAAAATAAGGACAAGCCCTCCTTCATCTTGCACGACGGGCCTCCCTATGCGAACGCCAGCATCCATATCGGTACGGCGACAAACAAAATATTAAAGGACTTCGTCGTTAAATATAAGTGGCAGCGCGGCTATTTTGCCCCTTATGTGCCCGGCTACGACACGCACGGCCTTCCCACCGAACTGAAAGTGCTCAAGGAACAGAGCCTCAACAAGGATGAGATCGACCCCATCGAGCTGCGTGAAAAATGTGCCGCTTACGCGCGCACCTTCGCCGATATCCAGACGGGGCAGTTCAAGCGCCTAGGCGTCATCGGAGACTGGGACCATCCATATATGACCCTCGTTCCGGCCTACGAAGCGACACAGATAGAAGGGTTCGCCGAAATGATCGACAAGGGCCTTGTCTACAAGGGACGCAAGGCCATTTACTGGTGCACCGACTGCCAGACGGCGCTCGCGGCGGCGGAGATCGAATACGCCGACGAGACCTCACCGTCGATATTCGTCGCTTACAATTACACCGACGCGGCAAAAATATTCCCCGAGCTTGCGGGGAAGGATGTCGACGTCATCATCTGGACCACCACGCCCTGGACCCTTCCCGCCTCGATGGCGGTCGCCGTTCATCCGCGCTATGATTATGGCTTCTATCAGGTCGGAGACAAAATATACCTCATCGCGCAGGGGCTCAAAGCCGAAGTGGAAAAGGCTACGCAGCTCGATTTTGGCGAACCGATCCTCTCCTGCAAGGGGGCGAGGCTCGAAAACTCGCTCGCTCAGCACCCGTTCTATGACCGCGCCACGCCATTCGTACTGGCGGATTACGTAACGCTCGACTCCGGCACCGGCTGCGTGCATACCGCGCCCGGCCACGGTACGGAAGACTATGAGACAGGCGTGCGCTACGGCATCGATATCTACAATCCGGTCGACGAGACCGGACATTACTATAAAGACACGCCCATTTTCGGAGGCATGTCGCTCGCGGAGGGAGAAAAAAAGGTCTTTGAGCTCCTCGGAGAATCGAAACGCCTGCTCGGCAAACTCAAAATAACCCACTCCTACCCGCACTGCTGGCGCTGCAAAAAGCCCGTCATCTTCCGCGCCACGGACCAGTGGTTCGTCTCCGTCGCCGATTTCCGTGACGAGGCGCTCAAGCATATCGACGAAGTCCAGTGGGTGCCCGACTGGGGCAAAGACCGCATCACGAACATGGTGCGCGACCGTTCCGACTGGTGCATCAGCCGCCAGCGTACATGGGGCGTACCCATCCCGGCCTTCTACTGCGAAGACTGCGGCGAAGTCATACTCACGGGAGACCGTGTGCGCCGCGTGGCGGACAAGATCCGCGAACACGGCAGCAACTGCTGGTGGAAAATGACGCCGGAAGAGCTCGTCGGCGACCTTGCGGTCTGCCCGAAGTGCGGCAGCCGTCATCTTCGTAAAGAATCAGATATCATGGATGTCTGGTTCGACTCAGGTTCGAGCCACTCGGCGGTCCTCGACAACTGGGAAGACCTCAGCTGGCCCGCCGACATGTACCTTGAGGGAAGCGACCAGCACCGCGGCTGGTTCCAGACGTCGCTGCTCAACAGCGTGGCGACGCGCGGCGCGGCCCCTTACAAGATCGTCCTTACCCACGGCTTTATCATGGGGCCTGACGGACAGAAAATGTCAAAATCCCTCGGCAACGTCATGAAGCCGGAAAAAATAATCGACAAAAACGGCGCGGACATCCTCCGCCTCTGGGTCGCCTCCTCCGATTACCGCGGAGACGTGCGCATATCGGAAGAGATATTCCGCAACCTTATCGAGTCATACAGACGGATACGCAACACGGCGCGCTTCCTGCTCGCGAACCTCGACGGTTTTGATCCCGCGACGGACATCCTGCCGCATGAGGAGCTCGCCCCGGTCGACCAGTACATCATGCTGAAGCTCGAGCGCCTGCGGACGCGCGTGACGACGGGATTCGACGAATACGAATTCCATCAGCCGATGACGCTCATCCACCAGTTCTGCGACAACGAGCTTTCGTCGTTCTACATCGACGTCAGCAAGGACAAACTTTATGCGGACGCCAAAGACGCCATGAGCCGCCGCTCGATCCGCACCGTTATGTGGCAGGTACTGCAGGCGGTGACGCAGATGATGTCCTCCGTCCTCTCCTTCACGGCGGAAGAGATCTGGCAGAAAATGCGGGAAATGGACCCGTCGCTGCCGCAGAGCGTCCTGCTCGCGGACTGGCCTCGCGGCCTCGCCGACGGCATCGACCCCGCGGTGGAAGAGGAGTGGGATATGCTGATGCTTGCGCGCCAAGGCGTGCTGCGCGGCCTGGAATCGGCGCGCGGCAAGGGCGTCATCGGCCATCCGCTCGACGCAGACGTGCAGATCAAACTCAGCGACTACTACAAATCTCTCGCCGGCAAGATCGACGACGAGACGTGGGAAAACATCCTCATCGTCTCCTCCTGCAAAGTCGTGGATGAAGTCAAAGAGGCCGGTATCGTCTACGACGACGAGACTACGGGACTGCGCGTCGGCGTCAACAGATCCGCGGCGGAAAAGTGCCCCCGGTGCTGGAAAAGGCGTCCGGAAGTGGCGGAGAAGGGGCTTTGCGACCGCTGCCGCGATGTGCTCAGCAAACAATAATTTCATTCGGGAAAATATAAACGAAGAGGGGGAAGGGCTGCTCGCCCCCCCCTCTTCTTCTGCCGCGCAGAGATTCATGATCGGGGCGGAGTTGGATGCCCATCGCCTAGACTTCGCCGTCTCCCGGCTTCTTGGCGTGAGCCGCGGTTATGCGCAGAAGCTGATAAAAGAGGGACACGCCTCGCTTGTGCCCGAGCGCCGCGTCAAACCGTCGGTGAAGGTCGCTGTAGGCGATTTGATTGAAGTGGAAATACCTCCGGCGGAGACGCTGGACCTGGAGCCGCAGGACGTTGCCTTTGAGACGGTCTATGATGACGCCGACGTGATCGTCGTCGACAAACCGGCGGGGCTGGTGGTGCACCCCGCGCCGGGACACTGGAGCGGCACTCTCGTTCACGGCCTGCTCTTTCGCTACCCTGATCTCGGAACGCTGAACGGCGTCAGACGTCCGGGGATCGTCCACCGGCTTGACGCGACGACCTCGGGGCTGATGGTGGTGGCGCGCAACGGGCTCGCCCAGGAGGGGCTCTTCCGCGATTTCAAAGCGCGCCGGATAAGAAAAGAGTACCTTGCCCTCTGCTACGGCCAGACGCCCGCCCTCCGCGGTTCCGTCAAATACCCGATCGACCGCGACCCGTACAACCGTCTGCGCATGGCCTGCGTAGAGGACGGCAGGGAGGCCTGGACGGATTACGAAAGGCTCTGGAGCGTGAACGACTATTCGCTCGTAAAATGCACGCTGCACAGCGGCCGTACGCACCAGATCCGGGTCCACATGCAGGCGGTCAGGTGTCCGCTTGTCGGCGACCGGCTCTACGCGCCCTCCAGAAGATCGCCCTTCGGTCCGGAGCGGATATTCCTCCATTCATGGAAATTGGGTTTCAAACATCCCCGCACCGGCGATGATATGTTCTTCACCCGGCCTCTCCCGCCCGAGCTGAGCGGCTTCCTGCGGGCAATACGAAGCCCGCGTTAAGCATAATATATATTCACGTCCCATAAGCACATGACCGCCGCCCGCTCCGAATAATCATAGACACTGCGCTCACAACGCTGCAATGAGGTATTGCTTTTGGAGTCTTGTTGAAACTTGGCAATTAATAAGAGTTTTAGACTCTAGATTTTTTAATCGAGTTATGGTATTTTTGCCACAGTGAAACCAGCAACAGATCCTCAACCGGAATAGATGGCGAAGGAGACAAAAAGCATGGTGCGAAAGGTCCTCATCGTTGACGACGACAGAATGAACCGGCAGAAGCTCCGGGCGATACTGCAAACGGACTATACGATCCTTGAAGCGGGGAGCGGTAAAGCCGCCTTGGAGCTGCTGCGTCAGGATCCGGAAGGCATCTCGGCGGTGTTGCTGGATATCCTTATGCCTGAAATGGACGGCTGCGAGGTGCTGCGCCTCTGTCGGGAGGACGTCCTGCTCTCGCAGCTCCCTGTCATTGTCGTGACCGATTTGGAGGACGAAAGCTCCCGCGTCAAGGCGCTGTCGCTGGGAGCCAGCGATTTTGTGACCAAACCATGTCACCCGGATATCGTCGCTCATACGCTGCGCAACAATATCGCCCTGCGGGAAACCGTCTCCATTGTCAACGCGATACAGAAGGATAAGCCTGACGGACTATATACGAGGGAGCTGGAGAAAGAACGGCGAGCGACGGTCGAGCAGCTTCTCATTTTGAGCGACGTAGCCCACGACCTGCTGGCACAGACGGATACAAGGACGGGCATCGACGGCACTCTGCGAAAGCTCATGGAGTATTTTGACGGAGCACGCGCGTATATTTTTGAGATTGACCGCGAAAAGTCTATCGCCGTCAACACCTACGAGGTCTGCGCCGAGGGCGTGACGGAGGAAAAGGACAATCTTCAGACAGTTCCCCTGCACCTGTTGGATTATTGGCACAGAGTCTTTGAACATCGGAATTATATCGCCATCATGGACGTAAACGAGCTGGATGAAAGCCGCGCGGAGGAGCGCGACATTTTACTTGTGCAGGGCGTTAGCTCCCTGTTCGCGGTGCCGCTTTGCCGGGACGGAAAAGTATTTGGGATACTGGGCGTGGACGACCCCAAACGGCAGATGACGCAGCTTGACCGTCTTCTGGCGTTGGGCGACTACATCGCCGTCATGCTCACTAGGCGCGACTATGAGGCGCGGCTTGCCGAAAACGCCCGGACGCTGACGCAGATGATTCAGGATATGCCCGGCGGCTATATAAAGATGTGCATCACAAAAACCGGCGTCGTGGCAGAGTTCGTGAACGACGAATTCTGCCGCATGTGCGGAATGACGCACGAACAGGCCGTAGCGCTGTACGCCGCAGACGCTTACGCTGGCGTGCATCCGGACGATCTGTATTTGGCCAGCTCCGTTTTGAACAAGGCCATCGCCGCCCGGACGACGGTATCCCTGCGTCTCCGCTTCGCCAACGGCTGCGGCGGCTACACGCCAATACAGGCTTTCTACCGCGTGACGGAGGACTCGGACGGCCTGCATCTCAGCGGCTACTATACCGATGCCACGGAAATGGACAGGGCTGAGAGGCAGCGGCGTGATCTTTTGGAAAACCTGCCCTGCGGCGCCGGTATTTATGAGATTGCCGGAAACGTCACCCACGCCACCTATCTCAACAAGCTGTACCGGGCTTTTCTGAAGCGCGAGATCGGCGAGATGAGAGATGTCTCCGTATTCGAGCTCGTCCACCCCGACGATGTAGAAAAGCTGAAGGAGGAAATCCAGACGGCGCTGACCGGGAATAAGGACGGCGTCTGCGATGTCCGCATCATGGACGGCTCGGGCGGGTATCTCCCGTTCCATCTGACAGGCCGGGTAATGGAACTCGGCAAAGATAAGACCGCTATCTATGTGACCTATATCCCGATCACCGAAAAGGAAATGCAGATGCAGCGGCGGGCCGAAACAGACGGCATGACCGGCGTTTACAACAAGCTGACTGCAGAGACGCTGATCCGTAAGAGGCTGGACGGCGAAGGCGGCGTCCCCTGCGCGATGATGATCGCCGATATTGACGGCCTCAAGACGATAAACGACTCCATGGGGCATCCGCAGGGCGATCGGGCGATATGCTTCATCGCGGACGCGCTCAAGGCGTTGTTTGGGAAAACCGATATCGTCGGGCGCATGGGCGGCGATGAGTTCGTCGTATTTTTAAAGGACGTGGAGGGACGGGACGAACTGGAAAGCATGGCGTTGAAGCTGCAGCGGAGTTTATCCGGCGCGCGGATCGGTGCGGCGGACGATTACCCCGTCCGCATGAGCGTCGGCATCGCCGAGACCCGCACAGGCGAGGCGGCCTTCGACGAGCTCTATTCTCGGGCCGACAAGGCGCTTTACGAGGCCAAACGGAACGGGAAAAACCAATATGCGTTCTATGCGGAGGATATGTAGCATATCGGCTGTCCTTTGAGGAAAATCCGGTAAAGACGGACGCCCTGCCAAATTCAAAGCGCCGCATAATATGCATACTGGTTTTTCGATATTTTTTCATGAAAGGCTGGCGAGGCTGAACGTTGAAAGAGATGCCGCAAAGCCTCGGCGATTATTTCCGGCTGCTCTCGCTGCCCTTTAAATGGGGCACCCGAGGCAATGGAAACGTTGCTGCGGCTGGCGCGGGAAAAACGCGGTGACGAAGAACAGGAAGCGATGGACAGGCTGTTGGAGCTCTGCTCGCGGATGCGCGCGGGAATGGCGAAGATCAAAGAGTCGGTCAGCTCCATCAGCGCCTCTTTGACGCGGCGGGAGCGCCAGATATCGCTGCTGATAAAGCAGGGGCTCACGACGAAACAAATCGCCGAACTGCTCGGCATCTCCGACGGTACGGTGCGCGTTGTTCGTCAGCCACAGAGGATACCCACAGCCTATTGTATTTATTTTATATGAATGGGGCAGTTTTTGATGCGAAAAATTTATCGTTTTGCGGCGGCCGTGTTTATTTCGGCATGTCTGCTCTCCAACACGGCGGAGGCGTTGTCGTTAAAAATTTTATATCCGCAGCAAATGCCGATCGCTCCCACACGGGATTTTTATGTTCTGGGAGAAATAGATCGCGCTGGCGCACCTGTGTCGTTTGACATTCGTATCGATATTTACGACGCGGCCAACACTATCGTGCGCAGCACAGAGAGCGTTGGCATAGATGGCAATGGCATAACCTCTGTTGCCGCCGTCAGTATGGACTACCCAAACAAAGGTTATTGGTTTGATTATCAGGCAAATAGTCGTGATTTGCTGGCTAAAAACCCGCCGCCCGATTTGATTTTTAAACCTGATGATCCTGATAGCTTCTACGATCAAGGCAATAAAGTGGCTGTAACAGAAAAAACATTTTCCGCGGTCATTTTCGGCGGATGCACAACGTCTTTTGATGTTAACCCCGATACGCTTAGCGGGGATATTGTGGCTGGTGAGTATCGTATCGTAGTTTCCGCCGTTTCCGGCGACGCCGATATCGCCAGCGCCGATGCGAAGCTGACGGTGGGAGTCGTTGCGGACAAGATGCTTACGCGCTTCTCGCCGGCCGATCATCAAGCTAAATACACCGCGTTTGCGAATAAGAATAATTACAGGATTTATCTGGATTATTTCCCTGGATACTGGCCATTGGCTAAGGACAGCGATGGGAAGTATATTTATTATGAAATTGTAGGCCATTGGAGGGCTAATGATTCCATCGAATATAAAGATGGCAATGTGCATACGATATTGTATAACGTGGATAATAATCGCTGCGCTACGCAGAAAGTCGAAATCGGCTATCTTGCCGCTATCGGTAATATTAATTCCCCACGCATACACTATTATCACTATGACATTGGCGAACCGTCAGTAACATACGCGGGTAAAACGATAGAGGGGAAAATAGTAGAATTCGCGCAGGGAGACGCACTGGCTTTGACAAGGGCCGAAGTCGTTGAGAAGGGGATCGCGGTAGAAGAAAATAAATATTATCCTGCGTCGCACGACAAACAAGTGTTTCTCGACATTGCTGCAAACGGCGTTTATATAGTTCCGGGCAAAACGCTCTCTGTTTTTGGCGTGACAAAACCAATACAGAGCGATGTGACCAAGGGGAGAGTGTTAAGTAATGATATTGACACATATAACGTCCAGAACTTTACCAGCAAACTCCACTATGATTTGACGCTGAACGACGAGATCGTGTTGAGCCGTGACGTTGATATCGCGCTTGTCAGACATTACGATGGAGAAAAATGGGATGAATATGCGGCGGTCTATGAATTCAAACACGACTTTGTCATTCCAGACGAATATGCCGGTAAAGACCTGACGATGACCCTATACGCCGTGGATAAAAACGGCGTTAAGGTGAGCGGGACGGGAGAGACTTTTAAGATCATGGTGTATGACAAGCCTGACGGCGGTTCCGGCGGCGGCTGCAACGCGGGCTGGTTCGCGCTGCTGATTTTCGCGGCGCTACCCGGCGCGGCGGCAGTAATGAAGAAAAGGGGATAACGCCAGGGAAGCTTTCTCTCGACGGAAAGGCCGGGCGCGCGAAGATAACTTTACCTCGCGCGCCCGGCCTTCTTTATTTTCTTTTTCGCCGACAAAGTCAGCTTTCAGTTCAGGCGGCGGCGCGGACAGGCCCTAAGGAGCGGTTTGTCCGCTTTCTGGGAGGGAGTTAAGCTCCTTCCACCTTTGCCACAGCAGCGGGTCGCCGGCAACGGTGGAAAATTCCTTGTAGGTGACGTTGGCCTCCCCGCCGCGTATCGGGCTGACATACCTTCTCCGCGTATAATCGACGCGCTGGCGCGACGACTCCCGCGCCTTGCTGTAATATGCCGCGAGCGAGGCGCAGAAGTCCTTGAACGCGTTCAGTTCGTCCTCGGCGAGCGTGGACAGGGGCCTTAATATGACGTGCGATCCCGGCACCCCCTGAGCGTGAAACCAGAGGTCGTCGGGGAGGGCGAGCTTGAAGGTGACATACCGGTTGCCCTTTGAGGAAAGTCCGGCAAAGACGAGCGCCCTGTCAAATTCAAAGCGCCGGTGAGGCGGCAGGGGCGGCGACTTTTTCTTTGCGCCTCTCTTTTGCGCCGGGACCTTGGCGGTTCCGAGCTCTTCTTCAAGCATTAAAAGGGATTCCGCGTCGCTTATTGACCACGCGAGCGCGAGCGCCTCGCGCTGATCATCAAGTTCTTCTTTCACAGTGGCGAGCAGCGCCGAAGCGCGTTCCTGCGCCGCCGTTATTTTTTTGTATTTTGCGAAGTACCGCGCCGCGTTCTGGGAAGGCGAGAGCCTTGGGTCCAGCGGCACCTTGAGCGATATCTCTTTTCCCGAGTCGTCATAGCCGTTAAGCTCCGTCTCCTCAACGTTATGTCGTACCTGCCAGAGGTTAGCGACGATCAGCTCGCCGTACTGCCGGTATAAACCGCTCCTATCGTCGGAAAGAAGCCTTTCTATATCCTCAGCCTGCCGCTCCCGCCGCGTGATCTCTTTTTCGATGAGCCGAACGGCATGTTTCCTGCGTGACTCGAAGGCGGCGTCACGCAGGGGAGCCAGCGCTATCATCCTTCCGGTATCCTCATCTTCCAAGGCTTCGGCCTCAGGCAGCAGCTCCGGTAGCGAGGTGACATAGCGGCCTATTTTCTGCGGGACAAAACCGGAGGGACTTTTACCGCCATAGAAGCTGCCCAATATAGAGACGGCCTTGTCAAGTTCAGCCCCGGAAAGGAGCTTGAGCAGTGGTTTGCCAAAGCCCGCGATCTTTTGTATGGAGGATTTGTCCGGCGAGGCAAGCCATTCTTCAAGGGACGTCCCGTCAAAAGCCGGCGGCAGATGGTAGGGGAGTCCGGGAAGCACCGTCCGGTAGCTGTTGTCGGCGGGGTGGATATGCTTCGCGGTCTCAATTATGTTTCCGTCCTCATCGACAAGCAGTATATTACTAAAACGTTCCATTATCTCAATTATAAGACATCTTGTGACCGAGAATCCTGCTCCGACCGTTTTGGTGAAGGTGAGCTTAAGAATACGGTCACGGCGGAGCTGCTCAACGAGAGAAAGCTCCGCCCCGGTCAGGTGGCTCCGCAGCGCGTTTGTGATAGGCGGCGTTTGCGACACGGAGGAGAGGAAGGATTTCTTTTCCTTTTGCGAAATCAGCGCCGCGCCGCAGTTCTGCGCGCCCCATGACAAAAGCATGTCCGACGCCGCACCGAAAGAGATCACAACGGAATTATTGCCGCCGTCGACCCTCTGCGCGCGTCTGCCTCGGCAGCGCTCAAGTTCCTTGCTCCAAATCCATATCAGTTCCGGTCCGAACGACAAATCGATTCCTCCATTGTGCGGCTACATATTTATCCGGACTGCCCGTCTCCCGCCGCGTGTTTTTTGGATATTAAGCGTACCAGCTGCGAGGCCAGCAAGGGCAGGGCCGCCCTGTCTTTATAAATTATATACCGCTTCTGCCATTCGGGCTGAAACTTTTCCTTGTATTGGCGCAGCCCCTTAAAATTATAAAAATGTTCTCCATGCTGGTAAATAAAGTTTCCCATACGTTCCCAAAGCGAATTCCGCGGGTCGAGGTTTGAGAGCGGGGCCATTCCAAGGCGAAAATATCTGTACCCGTGGGCGCGTCCCCAGATCATGGCCTCTATGAAGAGCCAGGTCATGATGTCGCGGGGGGCGCTGGCCGTGTACCTCATCAGGTCGACGGAAAATTCATCTCCGCCGCCAAGCCATAAATTACAGAAAGCAAGTGGTTCGCCCTCCTTAACGGCGACGGCCACAGGAAAATTTTTCAGATAATCCTCCTCGAAGAAACCGAGGGAAAAACCTTTTTCCGTGCCGTGCACTGTTTTCAGCCATTCGTTCGATATTCCGCGCAGCTTAGGCAACATCCTGTCGCGCCTATCTCCGTCAATAATGCTGAAGCTGAGCCCCTCTCCATCCATGTGCTTTTTTATACTGCGAAGTTTCCGCAATCCCGCCCCCTCCAGTGTCTCTGTGACGGCGGAAATATCGACGCGCGCATCCTCCCCGATCGGCGCGGCGTCAAACCCGGCGTCACGGTAAATGTCAAGCCATTCCCCGCCGGTCTCGTAAAAAGCGACGCCCGCGCCGCGTCTGTCCGCCTCTTCGCAGAAATCCCATATGAGCTCGGGGATGCCGTCTTTCTTGCCGATCGGGTCTCCCATCGAGATCCAAAAAGAGCCTGCGGGAGAATACATGACTGCCGATCTTCTATCACGCGCCATAAAAAATTTTTTGTCGCCCAACAGCGCGAGGGCGGCATCCGCAGCGTAAGAGCCGGCTACGAGCTCTTTTATTTCAGCCCGCGAAGGGCGGGCGGCAACGGGGGCTGATGGACGCAGCCATAGAAAGAGGAATATCAAGAGCGCCGTGAAAGACATTCCAGCGGCGGCACGCAGGAAGCGGGGGGCGGCGGAATCAAAGGTAAAGGTCCACCAAAGGTCGTTTGCGTATTCCACATGCCGGTAGGCGAAAAACCCCCACCAGATAACGGCGGCGGCAGCGGCGGCGATGGCAAGGCTCCACTTCAAATTTGGCGCTGAAAAAAAGGACAGCCGGTAAAAACTGCGGCGTGAAAAGAGAAGGACCACCAAAAGCAGCAGAAAGAAGGAATCCCTGAAGGGTGTAATGTCGTTCGGCAGCGAAAAGAGCAGCGACGCAAAAAGCGTCAGCAGCGTTATCGCCCACGCGGATTTAAGCCGTTTCGCCAGCCCCCAGGCCAAAAACAGAAGAAAAGTGCCAGTAAGGCTTTTGATAAAGTGAGACGCCTCGAAAAGAGGCAAAGGAAGCAGCGCCCCCAGTCTGCTCCAGCCACCGCTGACGATCGGAGCGGCCGTTGAAAGAAGCAGCCAGGTACCGGCCATAAATGTCCAGACTGCCGCCGCGTCGGGGAGGAAGAACTCCAGCTTGCCAAAGTAGCGGGAGAGCTTGCCGCTCAGCTCTACTGCGAATAAAATCACCGTTGCGCAGACAAAGGGGATTATGTAATAGATGAACCGGAAGAGAAGGATCGCGCTGAACATGTCGGCATGATGGTAAAAGGGGGAGAGGAGCATCATCAAGGTAACGTCAAAGACGCCGAGCCCTCCCGGAACCTGGCTTAAAGTTCCGGCCATCATGGAGACCACAAAGGCGGAGATAAAAATAAGGATCGGCACGCCGTGGTTTGGAAGCACGGCATAGAGAACAAGAGCGGCCGTAGTTATGTCAAAAAAGCCTATCATGAATTTGAACAGAAGATCGCGCGGGCGCGGGACCGATATCTTTATATCCCGGATACGAAAGACATGCCCTCTGGCGGAGGCTTCGCCGGCGCAGAGGACAGCAGCCGGCACAAGCGCGCAGCCGGCCGCGATGAGATATCTTGCGTACTGAGGCCAGCCGAAATGTGAAAACATAGTGTCGGGGGAGAAGAAAAAAGCCAATGCGCCGGCCAGGCATGGCCCGAAAATCATTGACAGCTGGTTCAGCGCCACGATGTGTCCCACCTGTGTGCCGTCCAATCCAAGCGCGGAATACAAACGGTACCTGACGGCGCCGCCGGAAATGGCTGAAGCGCCGAGGTTGAAGCCGATGGCGTTGCTTACGAAGGAGATGACGCCTACCTTGAGATGCGGGAGTTTAACGCCGATCTCCCAAGCGGAATACATATCATTGAACGACAGCAGAATATAATTTGCGCAGGCGGCAAGCAGCCCGAAGAATACTCCCGAAAGCGGTATCAGGGCAAACGCCTCCTGCAGATCGTGGAAAGACATATGCGAAAGTTCCGTGTGCAGCGTATATATCGCGACGGCAAAAAGTGCCGCCCCTACAAAGGGTAATAATCTTTTGACTTTTTTTAACGTTTTATCCATTTCCAGGCTTTTCTTCTCCCTCTTCAAGAGACCGCACGGCCTCATTTATCTTAGTGTACATTCCAGGCAAAAAATGCGCACGGCAGATACTGCTTAATTTTATAGAGGAAAGGCCGTAAAAAAGTAAGCGTCAAATGTCCAGTACCTATACCGCCCCCACCCAGAGCATTAAACTCTTCCCTGTAATCCATTAACCAGGGAGGAGTTTTGTTATGTTGGAGTGTTCCGGCAAGGAGATATATCTGGTCTGCGGCGCCACTGATATGCGTAAGGGGTTGGATGGCCTCGCTGCTATCGCAAATCTGAGATTTGCCTGTGTTTCTTTTGGATCCGCCATGTTTATTTTCTGCAACAAGAGCCGCAATCGCGTGAAGATAATCGAATGGGATGGGGACGGTTTTTGGCTTTATCAAAAGCGTCTTGAGCGTGGTACGTTCCCGTGGCCCCCGGATGGGTATGGGAAGAGGATAAGTGTCACCGGCGAGGAGTTTTCCTGTCTGTTTGCCGGAACGAAGCTGAGGCGTAAGCTCAGCATGAGTGAAGTGTTTCCCGCAGCGTCGGTCCAGGATAATAGTCGGAATTGCAAGTCCTTGATATGACTGGATTTATGCTGTGTCATCATTTATAATTGCAGGTATGGAAAATCTTGTTCGGTCCCTTGAAGCGTTACGCAATAAGTATCACGATTTGGAGGAAGAACACCGCGATCTTCAGAAGAAGAACGAGGAGCTTGCGTCATTGGTCAAGTGGTATGAGGAGCGTTTTCGTCTGAGCCAGCACCGGCAGTATGGTCAGTCCAGCGAGAAGTCAGAGGGTCAAGGGCTCCAGCTTCTTTTGTTTGACGAGGCGGAGAATACGTCTGAGCCCAAGCGTGCGGAGCCGGAAGTTGAAGAGATAACGTACAGGAGACGCAAAAGGGAGAGTTCGTCAGTATCCCGTGATAATTTTGACGAGCTTCCGGTTGAGCGTGTTGAATGTACTCTTCCGGAAGAGGAACGTATCTGTCCCCGAATGCGGCGGTCCGATGCATGTGATGAACTGCAATACAAGGAGGGAGCTTGTAGTAGTCCCCGCCAAAGTATTTATCCGCGAGTACGCCCGCGACATCTATTCCTGCCGTCGCTGCGAGAGGGAAAACACCAAAGTCGGGATCGTCAAGGCCCCGATCCCGGAGCCCGTGATAAAGGGAAGCGCGGCCTCCGCCTCAGCTATTGCGAACATTATGATACAGAAATACGCGATGGGAGTCCCCCTCTACCGTCAGGAATCCTCATGGCTCAACGAAGGGCTCTCTCTGAGCCGTCAGACCATGTCAAACTGGCTCATAAAAAGCGCCTCCGACTGGCTGCTTCCGTTATACGAAGAAATGCGAACAAAGATGCTGAAAGAGGACATCCTCCACGCGGACGAAACGACAGTGCAAGTCCTGAAAGAACCCGGCAGAGCCTCAAGGACAAACTCCTACATGTGGCTCTACCGTACAGGTAAAGAGGCGAGCGTCCCGATCGTACTCTTTGAATATCAGGAGACCAGGTCAAGCGTCCATCCTAAAAAATTCCTCAGCGGCTTTAAAGGCTGCCTCCACACGGACGGCTACTCCGGCTATGGCAAACTCGACAGCGCCATACGCCGATGCGGCTGCTGGGCACACGCCAGAAGAAAGTTCCACGAAGGAACTATCTCCATACCTGCCGTAGAAAGAAAAAACTCTCTCTCGCAGACCGGACTTGAATACTGCGACAAACTCTTTGCACTTGAAAGAGAATACGAAAAACTCACCCCCGAAGAACGACATGCGAAACGCCTTCAAAAAAGCAAACCGATAACGGACGCCTTCTTCGCGTGGACCGCATCCGCCCGCGCACTGCCGCAATCCACCCTGGGAAAAGCGCTGCACTACGCACTTGAACAGAGAATATTCCTTGAGACCTTCTACATGGACGGCAGAATAGAAATCTCCAACAACCGTGCTGAACGCAGCATAAAACCATTCGTCATAGGAAGAAAAAACTGGCTCTTCTGCTGCTCCTCTAAAGGGGCAAAAGCAGCTCGGTGATCTACTCGATAATAGAGACCGCCAAAGAAAACAACTTAAAACTCTTTGAATACCTGAACCATATACTTGAGACCATGCCCAACATAAAGCCGGAATAATACCA
The DNA here is from genome assembly GCF_000585335.1 of Cloacibacillus evryensis DSM 19522. NCBI lineage: Bacteria > Thermotogati > Synergistota > Synergistia > Synergistales > Synergistaceae > Cloacibacillus > Cloacibacillus evryensis. The sequence continues at coordinate 1,708,542 of NZ_KK073872.1, read as the reverse complement.
TACGCTGCTGCCATGGAGCGACACACTGCCGGAAGCCTGCCGTCTGAAAAAGAGTACTGACAGATCGTAAAACAACAAACAGGTACGGCAGAATTTACATGAGCTCCCCCCTATCTGACACATACCCTGTCGCAGGTTACATATCGCAGCTTTCACATACCTCCATACCTCCACTACAAATGACGATAACAGGCTTCCTGCTTTGAGGGGAGGTGCTGACTGTTTGGATACTACGCTCCAAAGAGCCCACCATTCCGCAGGTCATGAAATTCTGTTCCGTAGCAAACGAGCCCACCGTAACGACGGCGAGCCCATTCATTGAGATGCGTTATTTCATTTCGGCTGTACTGGCTTGAATAGACTTCAATCCTTTTTTCTTCCTCATTGAGTCGCCGTGAAGCACGATTTTTATACGAACAATGAATGATCCTGTCCATTAAACTTTCGGCCATCAACGAATTGCCGAGCGCAGCCAGCCATTCCGAGGTCTCTATCTGACTGCAGAATATGGTCGAGCGCTGTTCTGTGCTGCGGCACTCCATTATTTCAAAGATGTCTTCAAGTCCTCCATGGCTGATCCGGGTTATAAGCCATTCGTCCAGGATAAGGAGCCGGGGTTTTCTGTATTGCTGTATAATTTGGCGTACAGAGCCATCGGTCCCCGCCATCGCAAGCTGATCCAGCAGTTCCGGCGTTCGGGTGTAACGGCAGGAATAGCGGTTGCGGCAGGCCGCCGTTCCCAGCGCGCATGCGAGATAACTTTTCCCCACTCCGGTGGCTCCCATGATCATGATGTTGTGTCCGTTTTCAATATAAGAACAGGCCGCAAGTTCGTTTATCTGCTTTTTACCAGTCCGCGCTCCTGTGCATAGTCTATCTCAAGCACTGAAGCGCTGTTGTAGCAGAACTGCCCCTCCCTTATAAGGTCTGTAATGCGCTTGCTGCGCCTCCTATGCCACTCTCTGTCCACAATGACGGTTATCTGCTCGTCGAAGCTGAGTTCGCAGAAAGAAGCGTCTGCCTGTCGCTCCTTGATGTCGCCGGCGAGGAAACTGAGGTGCATATCATGCAGCTGGTTTATCGTCTGCTGGCTAATCATCGCTCTTGCCTTCGTAGTAGCCTGCGCCGCGTCTGAAACCTGTAACGGAAGGCCCATCATTCTGTGTCGAATCATCATCAGCGTTTCTTTTCGCGGTAACAGCGCTGAGCGCGAGCTTCATAGATTTCAGGCTCGGGGCGGAAGAAAGGGCGAGAAGCGCCCTGCAGGCGTTCTCTATATCCTGCGCGGCATAATTTTTACTCAGCGATACCAGCCCCATACAGAATTTGTAGCCCGGCAGGCTATGTCCGTTCCTGGTAAGTATCTTCTGTATCACGGAGAGAGTGCCGCCGCCTATCTCCGCGCCCCATTCAAGAAACTTGTCGTTGTTCCAGGCGTAGAGCTGTCTATGCGCCTCAGGCATATGAGAACTGTCCGTGACATACCGTTCAGCTCCCCGATTGCGTATATGACAGGCGACCCGCTCTCCGTCGCAGAATACCTCTATCATAGAAGAGGTGCTCCTTACCGTTACTTTTCTTCTGATACACTCATAGGGCACACTGTAGTATTTCCCGCCCTCTGCCTGAATATGATAATTTGCCGGAACGACGGCATCCTTGTAATGGGCTATCTGATAACAGAATTCAGGCAGCGGACTCAGATACCGGCTCTCCTGAACGGAGAACAGGAGGCTGCGTGAGCCCTCTTTCTTTTGAAAGGGCCTGTCGTTGAATTGTCTGAATCTGAGACAGATGTCCTTGTTAAGTTCTTTTAATGAATGATAGTCAACGTTTCTGACGGCGGCTATGATATGAGTGGTGAGCACTCCGACCGTTCCCTCGACGGTGGGCTTGTCTTTTGGTTTGCGTACTTTTGCGGGAGAGACAAAAGCACCGTAGTGCTCAGCGAGTTCTCTGTAAGCGCTGTTGATTTCAGGGTCATACTTATCTGACCTGACGACCCCGGTCTTTAAGTTGTCCGGCCTGAGAATCTTAGCCGTTCCTCCGAAGAAAGCATACGCATGGATATGCGCTGTGAGCCATGAATCCAGCTTCTCGTCCGCGAATGCCTCGGCATAGCAATAACCTGAAAATGGCAGGCACGCTGTGAAGAGAGACGCTTTTATTTCTTTCCCGGCAACGGCATCTCGAAGCAGAATCTTTGTGCCGGCCCAGTCGACCTCCATGACCTCGGCAGGCTTATGGGCGATATGCATAGACGTGCTGTTCGCTGCCGCATATTCCTTATAATTCTTGCTGAACTGTGAATACATATACGGGATATCGCCGCTTTCCTGACATGCCGCGCAATACTCGTTCCATAACAGAGCAAGCGTGACGCCTGATCTGGCAAGCTCCTTATGTATATAGGCGTAATCCGGTTCTTTCTGGATACGCGGCAGTATGGCCTGCGGATAGATCATCCTTGCAAGCGAATTGTCCGAGAGCTCTTTGATCTTGTTAAAATCCAGCTCCAGCTCTGCGGCTCTTGCAAGGATCCGCTTGACAGTGCTGTGGGCGCAGCGGCAGCTGGCGGCAATATCCCGTTGGCTCAGCCCGCCTTCGAAGTGAAGGCGAAGTATCTCTCTGTACATGGTCATATTAATGACCTCCCTTGTGTTATTTACGCAGTACGCGTATTGCGCAAGGGTACCAGAAATACCTCTGGGCTCGCCGCCGTGACGCTGGGCTCGTTTGCATAATTACACTGGGCTCATGCGAAGGATTTTAGGTGCGCTTTGAGGAGCGGAATACTCAGACTGTTTGACGCTTACGTAAAAAATGGCTAAAACCGCCGGAGCCGTCAGCCGCAATGACCGCGCGAAGAACTGCAAGCGTCGCCCACAGAAATAATAGCCTGTTTCCGGCAGGGCGGTATGTGCGCTGGATTTGAGGCTTACCGTAGTCTGGGACTTATATGGGACTTAGAAATTTGCAACAAAAAAGAAGCAAGGTCCCGCATTTTGCGAAGCCTTGCTATCACTTGTTTTTAATGGTGGAGCTGAGGCGATTTGAACGCCCGACCCCTTCCGTGCGAGGGAAGTGCTCTCCCGCTGAGCTACAGCCCCATCAAATCTGCGGGTAAATCTATTGGAGCGGAAAACGGGACTCGAACCCGCGACCTACGGCTTGGAAGGCCATCGCTCTACCAACTGAGCTATTTCCGCTTGCAACGCGAGATATATTATCACCGGATACCCAAACTGTCAAGAAAAATATAATGCCTGTCAGGGCGGCGTCAGGGCAGGCGCACCGAACCTTTCAATGATAACATTGGGCTGCTCGGCTCCGCTGGCGCGGGCGACTGACTTTCATGCGTCACTGCCCCTGTTTTTATCTTCTTTTATGCATTATACTTAAATATGTTTATTAAAGAATAAAATAGTCGGAGGTGGGGTAGATGCTGAAAGGCGGCGATTCATCCGTCATTCAACGTGCTTTACTAAAAGAAGAGTTCGACGCCGATAGATTCATCGGCGGTATGGATACTATGTTCCCGAATATAAGCACAGCGGAAAAATGGATACGTTCCGGCATCCACATACCTCAGGAATTCAAAAACACGATATCTTCCTACCGCCTGCTGGGGCGCCATACCCCCGCGCTCGGACAGGGCAAAATAGATTTTCTCCAGATAAAGCTGGTTCCCGGCATGCAGCTTTCCTCTTCTGAAAAAAAGTGCGTCAAGTTTCTGCTGAATTATATGGAGACAGGCGGCGCCGACGCTGTTTTTGCGGCCGTGACTTCCGCAGGCGGCAAGGGCTACATTTCTTTGTTTGCGGAATCTCCTGCGGTACGCGGAATAATGATCCCGGAGGATATCCTTGAATATATTTCCACCGAAGCTATAAAAAATTACCTGTATAAAAGCTGTCGTCTCGCTCCGGCGGCGCTTGAGGGCTATTTCTCCGAACGCTGCATCATCTTCGACGATACGGTCATCGAGCGCGACGCGAAGAAGATCGACGCCGCGCTCGCCTCGATACGTTTTTGTGACATCGCGGCAGCCGGAGGCGAACTTGTAGGGGCCTTCATGAAAAAGCTCGTCGAGGTGCGCCTGAGGCTTGGGAAGTATTTCGCGGGGAACCTGCCGCGCACAGAGGAGCGCTTTGCGCGCGAGTTCATCGAAAATTCCCTGTTCGTGACCGACTGCGGCGCTGCGGCCCTCGATATACTTAAGGCCGAGCTTAAGCTGAAATACCCCGATGTTTGTATATATGACAGCCATTTTGTATGGGGCAGCGTTTTAATAGATAATATCTTTACCGATGTAAAATTCGACTTGATAATTACGAATCCTCCGCATCTTCGCAGCGAACAGTTCTCTTCCATAAAGGAATTGTTGGCCGGCTATTCCTCGTCGCGCTTCAACGCCGATATCTACTGTTATTACGTTGAGAAGGCCGTTGCCATGCTTTCAGCCATTGGAAGCGCCGTGTTCCTGATCTCCAACAAATGGATGAGGTCCGACTACGGCGCGGGGCTGCGTGATTTTTTCAAATACCACAATCCTACCGTCATAGCGGACCTTGGCAAGGTCCCGCTGCTCAAGGGCACGGTGATGCCGCTCTCTGTCGTCTCTGTCCTTAAAGAACCGGCTGGCGGCGTGAGGTTTATCGATGCATCAGCAAGGCCCAAGGATACGCCCCTGCCTGAATACGCGGAAGAGTGCGCGCGCCCGCTGGCCGGCTGCGAGTTCTCCGCCGCCTCGTGGAGCTTTCCGCATGGTGAGATATCCGCGCTTGTGGCGAAGATCCGCGAAAGAGGTACGCCCCTTTCGCAATGCACTGATAACAAAATATACAGAGGTATCCTTACCGGACTGAACGAGGCTTTTGTGATCGGCCCGGAGATGGCAGAGATGATAGTTGCGGAAGAACCGGCATCAGCGGAGTTCATCGTGCCGTTTTATTCCGGACGTGAAATAAAGAGGTATTATCTGCCGCCGGTGAAAAAATACCTCATATTTATGCCCAAGGGCTGCACTGACAGGAAACGTGAGCTCTCCGACGGCTATCTGTGGTTCGCGCAGAATCACCCGCGCCTGGCCTCGCATCTTGCGCTGTACGAGGAAAAGGCCTCTAAACGGCGGGATAGCGGGGACTATTGGTGGGAATTACGCCCCTGCCGCTATTATGATGTCTTTAAAAGGCCTAAGATCATTCTGCCAGTGATATGCAAGCGCATCTCCGCTGTGCTGGAACACGGGCGCGCCTATACTAACGACAAAAGCTGCATTATCGACAGCGACGACTACTTCCTCCTCGCGCTGCTCAATTCCAGGCTGATGGGTTTTGTCTTCCGTTCCGTGTCGGCGCCGCTCCTGAATGACTACTTTGAAATGCGCCCGTCAACTTTGGCAGAACTGCCGATAAGGGGCATGATTCCCGCGAACGCCGCACAGCAGCGCCTCCGCACGGAAATTTTTGCTTTCGGCGAAAAACTGTCACGCCTCTACGAACTCAATCCGCCGACGAAGTACGGGCGCAAAGATGCGGAAACGCTGCAAACGGAAAAGGAACTGAATAAAGCGGTATACCGTCTCTACGGGCTGACGCCGCCGGAAATAAACATTGTCGAAAATAACTGACGGATGATGTATAATCTCCCCTGTGCCGACTGCTTGACGGTATTTATAAATTTTTAGATGGTTGGGGATATCGATGAATAACCGTCGTATGCTCTCTGTAATGATGCTCTCAACGGCTTCGCTCATATGGGGCACCTCTTTTGTCGCGCAGGTATTAGGAATGGAGCTTATCGGGCCTCTGACATTCTGTGCGGCAAGATATGTGGTCGCTCTCTTCTTTGTTGTGCCGTTTGCCCTTGTCATGGACAGGCGAAAAAAAGCGGAGACATGCGCAAAACCCGACGTCGTCTCGGACTGGCGGGGTTGTTTAAGAAGCGGGATACTCTGTGGCGGCGCTCTATTTACCGCCTCCGGACTGCAGCAGGTGGGACTTCTGTTCACAACGGCAGGCAAGGCCGCATTTATCACGGCTATGTACATCGTGATAGTTCCCATTTACGGACTTTTTATGAAAAAGATCCCCTCGAGGATTACGGCCTGCGCCATTATCCTGAGTACAGTGGGACTCTACCTGCTCTCGATAAAGGAAGATTTCAAAATAGAGATCGGAGACGCCCTCATCCTAGCCAGCGCCCTTTTTTGGGCGGCCCATATAATGATTTGTGACCGTTTCGCAAAAGATTATGACACGATAAAACTATCGACTATCCAATTTGGGACCGTGGCCCTCTTTTCCGCGGCGGCGATGTTTTGGCTGGAAGCCCCCGAATGGGGAGCTCTGTTTGCCTCGTGGGCGCCGATATTCTATGCAGGCCTTTTCTGTACAGGCATTTCATATACGCTGCAAATGGCGGCACAGCGGGACGTCAGCCCTGTGGCTACCTGTATAATCCTCAGCGCGGAGGCGCTTTTCGCCGCGATTTTCGGTTATCTTATCCTTGGAGAACGCCTCTCAGGGCGGGAGCTGATCGGCTGCGCGGTGCTTTTTGCCGCAACTCTGATCGCTCAAATACAGGAGGTAAAATCCGGCGTCGATCCGGAAGCAGGAGCATAAAATTATAAATTTATCCCTTTAATTTATCAATTCTCATGGTATAATCTCTCCGTATTCGGGATGTAGCGCAGCCTGGTTAGCGCACCTGCTTTGGGAGCAGGGGGTCGTCGGTTCGAATCCGACCATCCCGACCACTAAAAGCAAAAGTTTGCGGGGCCTCTCAAGAGGCCTCGTTTTTGTCTTTTTTGAAATAGTCCTCATTCTTTATAGTGGATCGTCCTGCGCTGGGAGCGGTCCGCGTCGGTGATTTCCTGAAATGTCATACACACGATAGGCGCGCGGGTGTCTTTATTGATGCCTAGGATGACGCCCTCTATATGCATAAGGCGGCCGTCATCGTTATAGCGGCGGAACTCGACATTCACGGGGCGGCCGGTAGATATCGCTTCTTCTATGCACTGTATGTACATGGAACGGTCCTCCTCATGCACCTTCTGTATGACGTCATTGGAGTATGATCTTTCCCTGCCGCCGCCCATTATGCGGTGGTATCCGTCGCTCGCGCGCAGCATGCCAAGCTTCCCGTCTACATATTCGTAGAGGCCAAACCCGGAACAGAGGCTGCTCAGCAACAGGTTTACCAAACGATTGCCGCCCATAAGTATATCTATCTCTTCCGTGCTGAAGGCGACGCCGTCCCCTGAGCCGCACTTCGCCCTCGCGGGGCTCAGCAGCAAAGCCTCCCATTCACAGGAGGGCAGTGGTTTGGAGTAGTAATAGCCCTGGATGGCGTCGCCGCCGACACTTTTGATGAAGTCCGCCTGCTCCTTGGTCTCGACGCCTTCGACCACCACCGGCAGCGCCAGCCACCTTGCCATGCGCAGGACGGAGGTGACGATCGTGCCGACACGTCCTCCCTTTTCAAAGCCTTCCATAAACCGCATGTCCATTTTCAAAGTGTCGGCTTTGATGTCTTTTAAGGTGCCCAATGAAGAATCGCCGCTGCCAAAATCATCTATGGCCACGCGAAAACCATATTCGTGCAGTTTGCTGACAGCGTCAGTTAAGGTTCCGGCCTCAAGCGTAAAGGCGGACTCCGTAAGCTCGATCTCAAGCAGGCCGCTGGGAACATCGTATTTTTCCCTGATTGCCAAAGCTTTGTCTGGAAAGAGGGGATCAAAGAGATGAGCTCTTGAAAAGTTCACCGAAACGGGGACGACTTTTATTCCCCGTTCGATCTGCGCAGAGAGCGTCCGGCAAACTTCATCGAATATGTAGAAATCGAGTTTTGAGATCAGCCCGTTTTTTTCAAACAGTTCGATGAACCTGGCCGGGGAAACAAGGGTGCCGTCACTTTTTTTCCAGCGCACAAGCGCCTCGGCGCCGACTAGGCATTCGTCGGACGTGCCGTATTTCGGTTGATAGTACGTCATGAACTCGCCGTTTTTGAATGCGTCATCCGACTCCATAAGCAGCGCCGCGTCCTCGCTCTGATCTGCATATAAAGAGTCATCGTAAAACATGACAGAATCCACACGGTTCTTATCTGTTATTTTAAGAGCAAAAACTGCCCTATCATACATGGATTGTATCGAAACTTTTGAGTCTGTGATGATGTAGACGCCGTTGCTTACCGCGATAGTGCCTGCGTTGGCCGTCTCGCGAAAGTGTCTGTTCAGCCCCAATATCCTCTCTGTGAGTTCTTTTTCATTTTCAGCGCGCATTAGAAAGACAAAATTGTCGGCCGCGTATCTGGCGCCTGCCTCGTCACGGAACAGTTTCGCCGAGGCGGCGGCGCCCACCGCTTTTAAAAGTTCGTTTCCCGCGGCAGCGCCGTTAAGTTCGTTATAAATGCGAAAATCATCGATATCGAGAGCTACTACAGCGTAGCGTCGCGTACCGGCATGTGACAGTATCTCTTCGGCGCGTTTTTCAAAACCGCACTTGTTGAACATCCCCGTCAGGCTGTCGTGGTAGAGCAGCTTGCGGATAGTGTTCAGAGCCCTCGCTTTATTGATGCAGAACCAGGCTAGAGCCGCCAGAAGGACCAGGAGGATCGCGGAAAAATCCAAAACCAGGGCGACCGGCAGACGGCGCAGCTGGCCGATAATATCGAAGTCGCCGTCGCCAAAATATTTTGCCGCAAGCTTCTTGTCATAAAAATCGTCTTTCGCCAGGATCGTGCCTATTGCCATATTGAGCCCGGAGACGATCTTTTCATTGCCCTTTGTAGTTACGAAGTAAAGCAGAGAGGGGGAGAATACTGCGATGATCCGGCGGCTGCGGCCGGGGTAGAGGCTGTCGCCGATGCCGGCGTCGACATCGCCGCGTGCGACGGCCGCCAGTAGTTCAGGTTCCCGGTCATACATTACGAGCTTGCATTTAAAGCCCTTTTCCCGCGCGAACTGCAAGAAAACGTTCCCGTTTCTGGCTGATTTGCGATACCCTACGCGCAGGCCGTTAAAAGACGCAAAATCATATGGTTTCAGCGGGCTGTCCGTCCGCACGTACATCGTTATATACGAACTGCCGCAGTCGAACTCGGGGAAGGAATAGAGCCGCTGGCGTTTGTCCGTATTGGTCATACAGCCTACAATGTCAAGCTGTCCCTCTTTCAGCATTTCGAGGCACCTGTTCAGGCTGGCGTTGACAAATTTGTATCTCCAGTTTGTATACTTGGCTATCTCCATGAGATATTCATAGTTGTACCCGTAAGGATTGCCGTCCGCGTCGTATTCCTGATATCTCTCATTCAGGAACCACCCCACACGGACGAAGTCACGTTCCGCTCCGGCCAACGCCGTCCGCGGGGAAAACAAAGCCAGCAGGATGGCACAGCCAACAATAACGGTTGCCTCCAAGAGTCTTTTCTTCATGAAAGTCAATCCTCCAAAAGCACGAATACGTTTCTTCTTACATTATATAGTAAATATTGTAAAATACGCCAAATGTGGCGTCAGGCAACCGGGCGGACGCGCAGTGTCATTTTATGAAAACATTGGCAGCTTGTGGCGAACATTTGCGGGAGGGAAACTGCGGCATCTATCTTATAATAATATCTCTAAGATAAATTATTTTTTCTTTTGGAGGCCGGGTTATATCTCGATATCATAAACTCCCTGTTTTTTGAGCTTTTCGCTGATAATTTCTTTGACCCTCTCCGTAGCCGCCTCGACCCGGTTCCGGTAGCCGCGCTTTTCGCATATCTTTTTGATATAAATGCTGACGACTTTATCTGTCACGCCTATTTTTTCTCCGATCTCCCTATTGCTGAGCCCCTGTGTCAGATTGTCGAGGATCAACAGTTCTATTTCATTTAAACTTACCGAATAATCGTGGCGGATTTGCCTCATGGATTTTCTTCAGCTCCATTTAAGATTTTTAAGTTTGAATTCTTTGATGAAAACATCGTCCCGCCGCAATTCTGCTTTTGGCGATGTTTGGGAAACGGCCGCAAGCGAGGCCGGCGTCAATTTGCGCCATTTTACCATATACGAAAGGATCTGTCTGACGCCTCCGTCACCCGTACGAACCAACCACACTTTTCTCCTGTTTCCCCGGTCGTCTGTCCTTATCGCATACAGGGCCGCCATTGTCTCCATGAGTCCGGTCCTGTAATCTTTGTACCGGATAACGGACAGTTCTTTTGCCGGCGGCACGTCATAATGTGTTGCTTCGCGCCACGCCTCGGGATGATTTTTTTCGATGTATTTTTTCGCGGCTCTGATACCCTGGAAGATTTTATAATTTACCGTTAAGTTTGGGTACGCCGAAAAAGCGCGCTCAATCCGTGCGTCCTGGATAAAGGCGTAAGTCACAGATCTGCCGAGATATTCCCATCTCATGATCTTCACCACATAATTATGCTCAAACACGAAATCGCACATGGAAAACGGTCCTTGTCTATTTTGATTCTTTATACCACGATTCCAATATTCAACAATAGCAGCCTCCATCCTGAAACGCGGCCTTCCTGCCGCGATATCCTAAACCTTCACTTCCGCCACTCTTTCCAGAGCGAAATAATTCAATCGCTTTATATTCTTGATTTCCTGCGGCGTTATCTGCAGCATGGTCTTAAATTCCCGGTCTTCGATCATTTCATGGTTCGCCACGAGGGCCTTTACACAGATAGGCTGCGTTGCGACCGTCATGGCGAAGACCTGTCCGATCAGGAAAGTCTGACAGTTGAGCATGGAGGGGAATACCATGGTGATCATGTCAGGCGGCGTGATCTCATTTCTAAATACCATACGCGTATAGAATGAATACGAACGGACCTGTCCCACATACACCTGGCAGCATCGGCGATAATCGCTGAGGGATACCGTATCAAGGTAAAATTTCGCCTTGCCGTTTTCAATGTCGGTCTCAATAACGCCGCGGCGGATGCATTTGTGTTCGCCGTTATAGTAATAGAGGTAAAGTATCGGGTAAGAAAAGATATCCTTGCAGCAACAGGCATGATCATTTTCCTTCCGCGGACATACCGTTTCCGCGTCCACCGGAAGATCCAGCAGGCTGAATACGGAGACCCGCAGCGCCCTTGCCATATCGAACAATGTTTCAATGTCCAGCACTATCTCACCATTTTCATATTTTGAAAGAGTAGCCTTGCTTCGGTGAACTATTTTCCCCAGATCCTGCAGCGTATATCTCCTATTTTTTCGTATCTCTCTGATCTTTTCCCCTACGGCAGCGCTGATATGCGTCATGAATAATAACCTCAAATATATAATTAAATGTAAGTGATTTTTTTAAAAACATATACCCACAATCAATGCCGATGCCTGACAGCAATTTTTGTGGTCTTTATTTTTTAACAAAATATATCTTAACTTCCTGTATAATTTCTAAAAAACTTACAAATCACATATGTTTAACAGGCCGTAATAGATAATATCGTATTCATATATCCAGTATTATCTTCTTGATCATAAAAATATCACAAAATAGTATGTATAGCAACTATCTTTATTTTTAATAAAATGTCCCGTAATATGCCTGATATACAGCTATACCAGCTAGAAATCCGGTGTTTGCCGGATGGTATAAATAAAAAAAGTATCTTATAAATTAATTTTTATTTTGCATCCGTATGAACAATCATTCCTATATGTAAATATCAATATATAGCTGTCATTTATTGATTTATAGGAAATAATGCGCAATGATTTCTATTTTAGTGAAAAAAATGTGATTTGCGACGAATTGCATTGCCTTTTATGATAACCAAGCTGTAAAAATTCAGGAAACAAAATTTCCCCGTGATGTGCAGGTAAAGAGGTGATGGAGCATGTATATCTAGTTTTTATCTCAAAAATGTTAGCTATAACTAACCACTAACATGAATAAGGATAATGAAGGAGAATATCGGACCAATGAGAAACAGAAGCTTTTTAACGTCACTTATTACAGCCATGATCTATGCGGCCGCCTGCGCGCAGGCGGCACCCGCGGCGGATTATATTGGTACGCAAATGTACCCGGGGGCAAATGATTTGTCCGCGGGCGACAGCGTAACTACGAAAAACCCATACGAGCACGCGATTTACTGCAGCCAATTTATGGATCTTACGCTGAATGGCATCAAAATAAAGACGTTCGGCGAACACGCGACCGGCGTGTGGGGCGACAACCACAACGTGATAAAAGTGCTCAATTCCCATATCAGCACGGAAGATGAGGGGCGCGGCGTAATGATCATGGGCAACTCCTCCTGTGAGATCGCGGACACCGAGATAGATACTTTAGGGAATAAGGGAATGGGGTGTTTCGCAAACCGCTCAAGCCTGAGTGTCAGGGGCATCCGCATATCAACAAATGGCGGTGAAGCCTATGGAGCCGCCGCGGCCTCTTATTCCGGGCTCAAGGCTGACGGGGCGGAGGTCGTCACGAGGGGCGCCAGCTCACATGCCGTCTTTGCGGACGTCGCCTCTTCCGCGGACGTTATGGGCGGCAGATTATATACCGAAGGAGAAAACTCCCACGGAGTATACGCTAACGACCGTTCTTTCGCGCATGTTTCGGACAGCGATATTGAGACTGGGGGAGATCGTTCCCACGGCATCTGCGCTATGGAAAAATCCGAACTGCGCGCGGAAAATATCAAGGTTGCGGCGAATGGCGCCGGGGCCGCCGCGCTTCACGCGTCTGGAGGCTCATCTGTCAAGGTCGACGGCATCGAGGTCTCGGGCCGCCGGTCCGCCAATATTTGCACCATCGACGGCGGCAGCGTTACGGTGAGGAATATGAAGCAAAAAGGCGATTTCGGCAGGTTGCTGGATGTTAAGAACGGCGGCAAGTTTGAAGCCGTGTCGTCAGTGCTTTCAGGAAGCGTCTTTTACTCCGGGAACGACGGGCTGGATCTGGCCTTTAATGGGGGCTGCCGCTGGGCTGGCGGCGTATACGGCTCTATGGATGTTTCGGTGCCGGATCGGCGCGGCGTCGCGTTAAGCATAGACGGAACCTCTTCATGGAGCGTGGGGACCGCCGGAGCGAACGAAGCGGCGGCATGGCCGTCAGCGAACCATTTTGACAGCATCGACAACGCCGGCGTCATAGATTTCGGCTCGAGCGGCGGGCAAAAGATAGTCACTGCCATAAAGTACAGCGGCGCGCCCGGCAGCGTTTTAAAGATGAAAACCGGCATCGGCGGCACGGGCGCAAGCGATCTGCTGGATATTACCGGCAGCGCCGGCGGTACAAGCGCGATATCGGTATATAACGCGGCCAACGCAGGGGCCGTGCGTTCAACGGCGCTCGTGCGCGCCGCCGGAACCGGCGGCCTCTTTGACCTTGCCGATCATGACGAAAATAGAGCCGGAGTCAAATACATTCACGCCGGCGCTTGGAAGTATGCGCTGGTAAAGGAGGCGGACTCCTCCGGAAGCGAATGGTATCTCAAACGGGGAGACAAGTTGTCGCTTATGGGCGAGGACGGGCTGACTCCGACAGGAAAGGCGATCGCCGCGGCAGCTTTTATGTATGACACGTGGCACACTGAAGCCGGCACTCTGACAAAACGCATGGGAATATACAGGGACGGCCTCTGGAAAGGCGGCCTTTGGGCCGAGGCGGCGCTCAGCCGCGTCGACCTCGGTTATGACGGTTTGCGGGGGGCGTCCGACCGGCGAAAATTCAAGACGGCCGCGATCGGATATGACCGCAGGATAGAAAACCGCGGCGCTATTTTCTGGTATGGCGTGATGGCGGGGTACGGTAAAGACGATATCGACGTGCCGTTCGGAAAAAAGGAGCTCAAATCCACTTACGCCGCACTTTACGGCGTATACCGCCGCTCCGGCGGGCTGTATCTGAACGCTCTGACCAAATACAACCGCTACGAATCAAAACTCGACGTTACGAACCCCGACGGTTTCAGCCGCAGGGTGCTCGGACTCGGAAGCGTTAATGGTGAATGGGGCTCTAACGGGACGGGGGGCTCTCTGCAAGCCGGCAAAAAGATACTTTTCAGCGGCGGCGCGGGAAGCGACGGCTGGTATTTGGAACCGCAGCTGCAGTTTTCCTGGAACAGAGTATCCGGCGCAGATTTTGTCACCAACAGCGGCATAACGGTAAATATCGGTTCGGCGGACTACGTCAGGCTGCGCGGCGGCCTCTTGCTCGGACGCCTGTGGCAGCTTAAGAACGGCGGCCTGCTGGATGTATACTGCGACGCGTCCGTCGTCCGCGACTCGGATACGAAGATAAGCTCCGTTATGAGCGAAGGCCTCTATGAATCCAGCATCGGCGGGACCCGCGGAGTTTACGGCGTCGGCTGCAACTGGGGCTGCGCGAAAGGCAAGTACATTCACCTGCGTCTGCAGCACAGCAACGGTAAGGCCGCACACGAGCCGTTAGCTGTTTACGCGGGGCTGTCTTTTGAAATATAGAGCATAAAGGAAACAGAGTTTTTCAGTGTCACAAGAGGAAAAGTCCGGGCAGAGCGCCTGGCTTTTCCTCTTTTTAATTCCGGCGTTCTGTGGAACACAGGAATCGGAGCACAGCCTGATTATTTCAATTAACATATTTGCCGCCTCTGCCGCGAGAAATTTTATGTTTCAATATTGACGCCATAGGTAATATAATAGGCGAATCCACAGGTCGGAGACCTATGATCTAAGCAGGGGTGAGTGTTGATGGCAGACGAACGCAAGGCGCGGGATGGTTTTATCAGCAAATGGGGCTTTATTCTGGCGTGTATCGGCTCTGCGGTCGGTATGGGCAACATCTGGATGTTCCCGCAGCGCGTTTCGCGCTATGGCGGAGGCACTTTTCTTATCCCGTATTTTATCTTTGTTTTTTTGATCGCCTCTTCGGGAGTGACGGGGGAGATGGCTTTTGGCCGCGGTACGCGTTCCGGGCCGATGGGAGCCTTTAAAAAGGCGGTCGAGTCGCGCGGTTGGAGCGGGAGGGCGGGAGAAGCCGTCGGCATCATACCCGTGCTTGGATCGCTTGCCCTGGCGATCGGTTATACGGTGGTCGTAGGCTGGATATTCAGATACACCTTTGGAGCGTTCAGCGGCGCCACTCTTGCCCCGGCCTCTCCCGAGGCGTTCGGGGCGATGTTCGGCGGCATGGCCGTCGCCTTCGGCAACAATCTATGGCAGTTGGCAGCCGTCGCCGTGACCTTTTTTATCCTCATCATGGGAATAGGCGGCGGGATCGAGAGGGCCAACGGCATTATGATGCCGCTCTTCTTTCTGCTGTTCGTCGGCCTCGGAGTTTACGTATTCTTTCAGGACGGCGCCGCAAACGGATATCGGTACATATTCACCATCGATCCCAAAGGGCTCTGTGACCCGATGACCTGGATATACGCGATGGGGCAGTCTTTCTTTTCTTTATCGGTCGCCGGGAACGGCACTCTGATCTATGGTTCTTATCTCAGCGATAAGGAGGACGTTCTTTATTCGGCGCGCAATGTCGCCGTCTTTGACACGATCGCCTCGATGCTTGCCGCGCTCGTAATCATTCCCGCCATCGCCACCACCGGCGCGCAGTTGAATTCAGGCGGCCCGGGACTGATGTTCGTCGCGCTGCCCAACCTTTTCAAAAGTATGCCGGGCGGCCCGCTGATCGTGATAATATTCTTTGTCGCCGTCACATTCGCGGGCGTCTCTTCGCTGATAAACCTCTACGAGACGCCGATCGCGACGCTGCAGGAAAAGCTCGGGCTAAGCCGCCTTCAGAGCTGCCTCTGCGTCGCCGGCACGGGCATAGTTGTCTCCACCTGCATCCAGGGTATCGTCGGCGGCTGGATGGATTTCGTATCCATCTATGTATGCCCTCTCGGAGCTGGCCTGGCGGGCATCATGTTTTTCTGGGTCTTCGGCAAAAAATATGTCTGCGAAGAGCTTCAGAAGGGACGCCGCGAACCGCTGCCGGCCTGGATATATCCGCTCAGCAAGTATGTATACTGCGTGCTGACCGCGCTGGTATTCGTGCTCGGCATCGTAATTCCCGGAGGGATCGGCTGATACCGGAAGAAAGACCGACAAAACGGCGCCGGAAAAATGCCGCTTTTCATCTTCAGCCCGCTGTGATATATTTGTGCGCGTTGCACATCAGCGGCCTCCGCGCTTTTGCCGGAATTACTCTGACATCTCCTGGCAGATGCGGAACCATGCCGGCGATACGGGAAGCCGCGGCGGCTTCAGGCCGTTTTTAGTGAATTGGCACATATTTTGAAAATTTTCCACAATATCTATGTGTGGAAATTAGTTTGTTATGGTAAAATGCTATGGTTAAACATAGAGCGCTGTAATAATTTGAAAGGGGAAAAATAAATTGAAGACCGAAATACTTTCGCAGGAAAAGAACCTCGTTGAGGCCAAGGCACAGTTCACCGCCGAAGAGGTGACGAAAGCCGTCGAAAGCACTTATAAGAAGATATCCAAACAGGCCAATATAAAGGGCTTCCGCAAGGGAAAGATCCCGCGCCGGACCCTCGAGCTTTATTTCCCTAAAGAATCCGTATACGCCGAGACGATCGAGAACCTCATTCCCGACGCGATCGATAAAATGATAGAGGAATACGAGCTTAAGCTCATCACCGAACCAGAAGTAAAACCGGGAGAGATCAAAGACGGCGAGGACTTCGAGGTCACGGTGAAGTTTGAAGTTACTCCGCAGTTCGATCTGCCGGACCTTGAAGAGATAGAAGTTGAAAAGACGGTCTATGAGACGACGGACGAGATGGTCGAGGAGCAGGTGAAGCGCATCGTCGAAAGCCGCGCCGAAGTAGTCCCCACATATGAGGACCGCCCGCTGACGAAGGATGATTACGCCTCGGTCAAATATGATACATTCGTCTATTACGAGGACGGCAGCGAGAAGAAGGCGGAAGAGGGACAGAAGACGGAGATATTCCTCGGAGCCGATACGATGCGCCCTGAAGTGGTCGAAGCCATCGTAGGCAAGGTCCCCGGAGACTCCGTCTCCATAGAGCTTCCGATCGAGGGCGAAGAGGCAAAGAAAGACCATGCCGTGAAGAGCCGCTACGAGATAGAGATACTCGGCATAATGAAGAAGACCGCCCCTGAACTGACGGACGAGCTCGTTGCCGAGATCACCCAGTCGAAGCACAAAACAGTTGACGATTTCAAGGAAGAGATCAGGAAGCAGCTTCAGACCGCGGCGGAGAACCAGAGCAAAGAGAACCTCAAAGACACGATCGTGAACAAGATCTCCGGGCTGGTAGAGGTCGAGATCCCGCAGACGCTCGTTGACCGCCAGAAGGATTCGATCAAGAAACAGCAGGCTGAGAGGATCAAGAGAGAGAACAACATGACGATGGACGATTTCTTTGAAAAGAGCGGCATGAGCAAAGAGGGCTATGATACTGAGCTCGAAACCGCCGCGAGGAACATCGTCAAGCGCGCCCTCGTCCTTGAGGCGGTGGCAGAGGCCAACGACATTGAGTGGACCCCCGACGAACTGACGCAGGAGATCGCCTCGATCGCCCGCATGTCCGGGATCGATCCGAAAAAACTTCAGGATTACGTCTACGGTGACAGGGACAGGCTCTTTGAAATGGCCGAGAAGATCCGCAACCGCAAGACGCTCGACTATCTCGTGACCGCCGTCAAGGTCACGGAAGTCCCCGAGAAGAAAGCGGAGGAAACGGTCGAGAAAGAGGCCGAATAGCTTCTGTCCGGCCTTGTAAAACGAAAGATAAAATAAAGAATAAAAGGAGGAATATTATAATGTCTTACTACATTCCTATAGTTGTAGAGCAGTCCGGAAGAGGAGAGCGATCCTATGATATATACAGCCGCCTCCTGAAGGATAGGATAATATTCCTTGGGACTGCGATAGACGATACTGTTGCAAACCTTGTGGTGGCGCAGATGCTCTTCCTTGAGAGCGAAGACCCCGACAAGGACATCTCTCTATACATAAACAGCCCGGGAGGGTCTGTTTCGGCGGGGCTGGCGATATACGACACTATGCAGTATATACGCCCCAACGTTTCGACGATCTGCCTCGGGATGGCGGCGAGCATGGGAGCGGTGCTCCTCACCGCCGGAGCCGACGGCAAGAGGCTCGCGCTGCCCAACGCGAAGATAATGATCCACCAGCCGATGGGCGGCATGCAGGGGCAGGCCTCGGATATCGAGATCCACGCGAAGGAGATACTAAAGACGCGAGAGAAGCTCAACGAGATACTCGCAAAGCACACGCGCCAGCCGCTGGACAAGATCGAAGCCGACACGGACAGAGACTACTACATGTCAGCGGAAGAGGCTTTGAAATATGGAATCGTCGACAAGATAATTGAAAAACGCTAAATCTGATGAGGGGATTCCATCGGGGGATCCCCTTATTTTGTTGCGGGGAGCCAGTTCGCATGTATGAAAATAAAAACGGGAATGTATTCAAAGAAAAAAAGAAAAACAGCTGTTCGTTCTGCGGCAAATCGCAGAACGACGTTGCTAGGCTGTTTGCTGGACAGCAGTCGAATGTCTTTATCTGCTCCGACTGCGTCCACCTCTGCAGCATACTGCTGCGGGGCGAGCACCTGGGAGCGGATGAGCCTGAGCAATCACAGAAAAAGCAAAATCCTGACTATACTTCTCTTCCGTCAATAGATAAACTGCCCAAACCGGCAGAGATAAAGGAGTTTCTCGACCAGTATGTCATTGGTCAGGCGCAGGCGAAGAAGGTGCTATCCGTCGCCGTCTACAATCACTATAAGAGGCTGCTGAACCCTGCCGTAGGCGACGACGATGTGGAACTGCCGAAGAGCAACGTCCTTCTCGTCGGCCCCACCGGCAGCGGTAAAACGCTGCTGGCGCAGACTCTCGCCAAGATGCTGCACGTCCCCTTCGCGATGACGGACGCCACGACGCTGACCGAAGCCGGCTATGTGGGCGAAGACGTTGAAAATATCCTTCTGCGCCTGCTGCAGGCCGCCGATTTTGACATCCAGGCGGCGGAGCGCGGCATCATCTATATCGATGAGATCGACAAGATAGCGCGCAAGTCCGAATCGACGTCGATAACGCGCGACGTCTCGGGCGAGGGCGTCCAGCAGGCGCTGTTGAAGATAATAGAGGGCACGGTGGCGAACATACCGCCGAAGGGAGGCCGCAAGCATCCCAGCCAGGAGATGATACCCATCGATACCAGCAACATCCTCTTTATCTGCGGCGGCGCATTCGACGGTCTGGAAAAGATAATATCGCAGCGCACCAACGAAAAACAACTTGGTTTCGGCGGCGAGATCAGCTCAAATGTGAGCAAGCGCAGCAGCGCCGAACTCCTGAAGAAACTTGAGCCGGATGACCTGCGCTCGTACGGATTCATCCCCGAGTTCATCGGACGCCTCCCCGTTCTCGTGGCGTTGGAGTCGCTTTCCGAAGACGCGCTCGTCCGGATACTCAAAGAGCCGAAGAATGCTCCTTTAAAGCAGTACAAGAAGCTCTTTGCCCTTGAGGACATCGACCTTGAGTTCACTGACGACGCCGTGCGGACGATCGCCGAGCGCGCCGCCAAGCTGAATACCGGCGCACGCGGGCTCAGGACCATTCTTGAGAGGCTGATGCTGGATCTGCAATATGAGATCCCCAACAAGTCTTCCAACGTCGCCTCGCTCACAGTTACAAAGGGTGCGGTCGAGGGGACGGAAAAGCCGCTTGTCGAGACGGGTGACATGGCGCATGGCGCAGAATAAGCAGCTTGTATACCCGATCATCCCCGTGAGGGATATGATAGTCTTTCCGGGCGTCGTCTCGCCGCTCTTCATCAGCCGGCCGCGTTCGATGCGCGCCGTCGAAGAGGCGGGGGAGCATGACCGGATAGTCTTCATCACGGCGGAGAAAAAACCTTATCCTGATACGGTGCAGCCCGACGGGTTGTACAAGGTCGGGACCGTGTGCAAAATACTCCAGAACGTGCGCCTTCCGGACGGTTCGCTGAAAGTCGTCGTCGAGGGCGGCTACCGCGCCGAAGCGGTGAAGTTCGCGGCAAACGAATCATTCATGCTGGCCTCAGTCCAACCGTTGGAAACGGAGAAAAGCACCCCTTCGCTGGAGACCCGCGCGCATATGCGTTCCATCCTCCGGGAATTCGAACAAAACGTCCACCTCGACCCGAAACTGCCGGAGGAGATCGCGCGTTCCGTCAGGGATATAGACGCGCCGGACGTGCTGTGCGACGTAGTGGCTTCGCACAGCCACCTCGACATCACCGAAAAACAAAAAATATTAGAGACCTCCGTGACGGAAGACCGCCTTAGCCTGCTCCTAAAGATGCTGATAACGGAAAACGAGCTGCTGGGGCTGGAACGGGACCTGGAAGACCGCGTCCGCTCGGAGATAGACAAGGACCAGCACAACTACTATCTGCGCGAGCAGCTTAAGGTCATCAACGAAGAGCTGGGAGAAGACAGCCCCGCCTCCGAGGCGGAGGAACTGCGCGCCGCCGCGGCCGCGTCGGGGATGCCCGAATCCGTCATGGAACGCGTCAATAAAGAGATATCAAGGTTCACCAAGCTTGCCCCCGTCTCGCCGGAGGCCGCCGTCGCGCGGACCTATATCGAGACCCTGGCCGAACTGCCGTGGAACAGCTCCACCGAGGACTGCCTGGAACTTGCCAACGCGCGCAAGGTCCTCGAAGAGGATCACTATGGCCTCGAAGATGTGAAAAAACGCATCCTTGAATACCTCGCCGTCAAAAAGCGGGCGGGAAAAAGCATGCGCGCGCAGGTGATCTGCTTCGTCGGCCCTCCCGGCGTCGGCAAGACCTCACTGGGCCGCTCGATCGCGCGCACGATGGGACGAAAATTCATCAACATATCGCTTGGCGGGATGCACGACGAGGCTGAAATACGCGGCCACAGGCGTACATATGTCGGCGCGCTGCCGGGCCGCATCATCCAGAAGATAAAGCAGTGCGGGGCGAACAACCCGTTGATTTTAATGGACGAGATCGACAAACTGGGTTCTGATTTTCGCGGAGACCCATCGTCTGCGCTGCTCGAAGTGCTCGACCCAGAGCAGAACTGGCACTTTGCCGACAACTTCCTCGAGGTCCCCTTCGATCTGAGCAAGGTCATGTTCATCACCACCGCGAACTCCGCCTCTACGATACCGAGGCCTCTTCTCGACCGCATGGAGGTCATTCCTCTCCCCGGCTACGTGTTGGAGGAAAAATTGAAGATCGCCAAACGCCACCTGATCCCCAGGATAATCAAGGAACACGGGCTCGAAAAAGAGGACTTCGTCATCTCCGACGCGGCGCTCAAGGATATAATTTCATCCTACACGATGGAAGCGGGCGTCCGCTCGCTTGACCGCGAACTCGCGAAGGCGGCTCGGAAGATCGCCGCCGAGCTGACGGAAGATAAAACGGAGGAAAAGGGCTCCCTCACCAGGGAGCGTATCAGGAAGATCCTCGGCCCCCCTAAGCTCCATAACACAAAGGTGCCGAAGGAAAACGCCGTCGGTACGGCGATCGGCCTTGCCTGGACAGAGACGGGGGGAGACGTCATCCTCATCGAATCTGCGGTCATGGAGGGCACCGGCAATGTGACATATACCGGAAACCTCGGCGACATCATGCAGGAATCGGCGACGACCGCCCTCGCGTACCTGAAATCCCGTGCCGGACATTACGGGCTGGCAGGCTTTGAATGGAACAAGAAGGACATACATATCCACGTCCCCGCCGGCGCGGTGCCGAAAGACGGCCCCTCCGCGGGGATAACGCTCGCCCTGTCGCTCTGTTCGACGCTCACGGGACGCGAGATCGACACCAGATACGCCATGACGGGTGAAATGACTCTGCACGGAAGCGTCCTGCCCATAGGCGGAATCCGCGAGAAGATATTAGCCGCAAAAAGACTTGGCATAAAAGAAATAATACTGCCCGAAGCAAACAAGCCGGACACAACGGAGCTCGGCGGCTGGGTACTGGACGGGATGAAGCTGCATTACGTCTCAAATATTTCAAGGGTATTTGAACTTGCATTGAGGCCGGGGGGATAAAAATGAGCGTATGGAAATCGGAGCTGTTTTGCACAGCCTTCAACAAACAGCAGCTGCCGCCGCCGGGCCCTCACGAGATCGTCTTCGTCGGGCGCTCGAACGTGGGGAAGTCGACGCTGATCAACGCGCTGCTCGGCAGGAAGATCGCCAAGGTAAGCTCCAAGCCCGGCAAGACACGCAGCATAAACTTTTATAACGTCGACGCCGAGCCGCATAAATTCTCGCTCGTCGACCTGCCGGGCTACGGCTACGCTGCGCGCGGGATGGACGAGCGCAGGAGCTGGTGGAAGCTGATAGACGACTATTTCAGCCAGGACCGGCCGATATCTTATGTCGTCCACCTCATAGACTTCCGCCACGGCCCGCTCGCCAATGACAACGAGCTCACCGGCTGGCTCGACCGGATGGAGATGCCGCGCATCGTGGTCTTTACCAAGGGAGACAAGATCTCGCCGGGAAAGCGGAAGGGGCAGTATAATACAATAATGCGCGCGGGGATCGATTCCATTTTACCCCCCTTCGTCACCTCCGGCGTAAACGACGCCGAGATGGCGAAACTGCGGGACGGCATCGAAGAGGTCCTCTCCGAGATGATAAAACTCGACGCGCAGGAGGCACGCTAAAAGCGGGCAGAAAACCACGCCTATTCCGATGATCGGATGTGCCGGACGCCAGGCGTTCCGTCACATGTTATCATCGGTACCCCATCCTACGAGGTGCCGGAACGGCCGGACTGACGGGATGGGAATAGATACTGGCCGCGCCACCAGGCCGGCCTATTGAGGAGGAAAACGGAAATGGATTCCGAGAAGACGCAGTTAGGCAAGAGCTATGATCCCGTACCGATCGAAGACAAGTGGTACGCGGAATGGATAGCGGAGGGGCTTTTTAAGGCAGATTCATCATCGCCGAAACCGCCATTTTCAATCGTCATACCGCCGCCCAACGTGACGGGTTCGCTTCACGTCGGACACGCGCTCGATAACACGCTGCAGGACATTCTCTGCCGCACGAAGAGGATGCAGGGATACGAGGTGCTCTGGCTGCCCGGCACGGACCACGCCGGCATTGCCACGCAAAACGTAGTCGAACGTTCGCTTGCCAAAGAGGGCGTATCCCGCCATGACCTCGGACGCGACGAATTCGTCAAAAAAGTCTGGGAATGGAAAGAACAGTATGGCAGCACCATCATAAATCAGCTTAAAAAACTCGGCGCCTCGTGCGACTGGGACCGTGAACGCTTCACGATGGACGAGGGGCTCTCACGCGCGGTGCGCAAAATATTTGTGGAGCTTTATAAAAAGGGACTCATTTACCGCGGGAAGTACCTGATCAACTGGTGCCCGCGCTGCCAGACCGCCCTTTCGGACCTTGAGGTCGAGCACGAAGAGATGGACGGCAAGTTTTACGAGGTCTCCTATAAGTTCGCCGACGGTGAAGAGGGCGGCGTGATAGTCATGACGACGCGCCCCGAGACGATCCTCGGAGACAGCGCCATCGCGATACACCCCCGTGATGAGAAGAACCGCCACCTTGTCGGCAAAAAGGTGATCGTTCCGCTCGTGGACCGCGTCATCCCCGTCATCGAGGACAACATGGTCGACCCCGAATTCGGCACCGGCTGCGTCAAGATCACTCCGGCCCATGATCCCAACGACTTCCTCGTCGGACAGCGCCACGGTCTTGAACAGATACAGGTCATCGACGACAAGGGCGTAATGAACGAGAACTCCGGCAAATACCAGGGCATGGACCGCTTCGAGGCGCGCGCCGCGATCGTTGCCGACCTCGAAAAAGAGGGCGTGCTGCTTTCCGTCACCGACCTCCGGCATTCGGTCGGACACTGCTACCGCTGCCACACCGTCATCGAACCATACCTTTCGGAGCAGTGGTTCGTCCGCACGCGCCCGCTCGCGGACGCCGGAGTCGCCTCGGTAAAGGCCGGAAAGATCAAGTTCGTTCCCGACCAGTGGACCAACGTCTATTACCAGTGGATGGAAAACATCCGCGACTGGTGCATCTCACGCCAGCTCTGGTGGGGACACCGCATTCCCGCGTGGTACTGCGACGAGTGCGGCGAGATAATCGTCGAAGAGACGGCGCCGCACAAGTGCCCGAAATGCGGGAACGGCAGCCTCCGTCAGGATGAGGACGTGCTCGACACCTGGTTCTCGAGCGGCCTCTGGCCCTTCTCGACGATGGGATGGCCCGACGATACCGAGACTCTGAAAAAGTTCTATCCGACCTCCGTGCTGGTGACGGGGTTCGACATAATATTCTTCTGGGTCGCGAGGATGATCATGTTCGGACTCGAGGGGATGAAGGGCGAAGTCCCGTTCCATGACGTGTATATCCATGCCCTCGTGCGCGACGAAAAGGGACAGAAGATGAGCAAATCGCGCGGCAACGTCATCGATCCGCTGACGATCGTGAAGGACTACGGAGCGGACGCTCTGCGCCTCACGCTGGCCGCACTCACCGTCCAGGGACGCGACATCTTCCTCTCCACCGACCGTATCTCGACATACCGCCTTTTCATGAACAAGCTCTGGAACGCGAGCCGTTTCGCGCTCATGAACCTAGAAGACGCGGAAGCCGGACAAAAGATAGATGAAAACGAGCTCCAGCTCCACGATAAGTGGATGCTCAACCGCATATCGCAGGTATCGGCGGAGATGACGCGCCTGCTCGACGGCTATTTCTTCGGCGAGGCCGCGCGCCTGATGTACGACTTCACCTGGGGCGAGCTCTGCGACTGGTATCTGGAACTCTCAAAGCCCGCCCTGCGCGGGGATGAGGGCGAACCGCGCCGCAGGACGACGCAGGCCGTCATGCTCGCGCTCTTTGAAGACGTCATCAAGCTGCTGCACCCGATAATTCCCTTCGTAACAGAGGAACTCTGGCACGCCTTCCCCTTCGGGAGCGGGCTCGTCGAGCACAGCGGCTGGCCGGCGCCGCGCGTAGAGGTCATAGACGAAAAGGTCCTCGCGGACATGGACTTCATACGCGACGTCGTCCGCGCGGTCCGCAACCTCAGAGCCGAGGCCCGCATCGCGCCGCAGCAGACGATCCCCGGCGTGACGTTCGCCGTTCACAGCGGAGAGAGGCTCGCGCTACTAAGAGAGTGCGAAAAGCAGATACGGCTGCTCACAAAGGTGGAGCAGGTCACCTTCACGGAAGAGGGGGCCGCCAAGCCGGAGAGAAGCCTTGCCTCCGTACTCGACGACGTCCAGGTATATCTGCCGGTGGGCGAACTGCTGGATGTCGACAAAGAGATACAGCGCCTCAAGAACGATATCGAGAAACTTGAAAAGGATATCGAGAAGAGCAAGGCGAAGCTCGCGAACAGACAGTTCGTGGAAAGAGCGCCCGCCGAGGTTATCGACAAGGAAAAGGGCAACCTCGCCGATAACGAAACAAAGGCGGTGCGTTTGAGGGAAAACCTCAGGAGCCTGACCAACTGATTTTGATGAACGAAAAAGAAAAATTTTCAGAGTTAGAAAATAGATTGCAGGAGATGGCAAGTCCGGGCATCCGCCCGGGGCTTGCCCGTCTCGCCCGTCTGCTGTGGGAGGCGGGGATGCCGCAGGATGATTTTCCCGCCGTACACGTCGCGGGCACCAACGGGAAGGGCTCGACGGCGGCCAGCCTCTATTCGATACTACGGAAATCAGGCTATAAAACTGCCCTATATACAAGCCCGCACCTTGTCGATTTTTCCGAACGCCTGGTAATAGACGATAAACGGGCGGCCTCCGGAAAATGGTTCGCGGCTGCCGCCAGGCTCGACGATATAATAAAGAAGACGCCCTTTTTTGATGGCAACCTTCCCACATACTTCGAACTGGTAACGGCGGCGGCGATCATGATACTCGCCGAAGAATCGCCGGATATCGCGGTCTTTGAGGCCGGTATGGGCGGCAGGCTCGACGCCTCAAACATCCTGGGCGACGTCAGGCTCAGCCTTATAGTGCCGATCGGGCTCGACCATACGGAATATCTGGGGGAGACGCTTGAAAGGGTGGCGGCCGAGAAGTTCGCGATAATGCGCAGGGAAACGCCCGCGCTCTTTGCCGGAGAGGCCGCTCTCGACGCGCAGTTTATCGTCGCGGCGAAGCTGCACGGGGCCTTCCCGCATATATTCTCCTCCCAATATCGTATCAAAGAGGCGGAATTTTCCCTTTCCGGCACCGTTTTCACCCTTGAGGATGAAGACGGCCGGGAAGAAACATACCGCACTCCGCTGATGGGGACCTTCCAGGCGGACAACGCGGCGCTTGCCGCCGCCGCCGCGCGCCTGCTCGGACAAAGCTTTACGAAGATAACGGCCGGAAGCGTCAGGGAGGGCCTTGCCGGAACGGTATGGCCAGGGCGCATGGAGGTCATATCCGAACAGCCTATGGTGATCGTAGACGGCGGGCACAATCCGCACGCCATGAGGCGCGTCGCCGAAACGCTGAGGACCGTGATGGGAGAGCGCCGTATCAACATCGTCATCGCGATGATGAAGGATAAGGAGATCGGCAGCGCCCTCTCCTTCCTGCAGGGGCTGGACGTTACCCTCTATTGCACGGAAGTCCCGGGCTGCGGGCGTTCGCTTGGAGCGGAGGAGATGGCGGAGAAGGCGGCAGACGCCTCTCTCAGGACTGCCGGAAGCTTCAAGGACCCGCTGAAAGCCATCGCCGCCGCCTCGGGAGAAGGCGCGCCGGTGTTATGCTGCGGCAGCCTCTTTCTTGTCGGATATATCAAGGAACGAAGAGATGGAATTTAAAGGATTCAAAACAGGGAAAGACGAGAGCGGCATTATCATCGAGATGGTAATGCCCTCTATTTTGGAAGAGACCTTCTTCGCGAAACTCTATGCGCGCGGTCCGCTGGGCGACGCCGCCGAGGGCGACCCCGCGGCGGTTTGGAGCTCACTCGGCCAAACTTACCACGGCAGGCCGCTCGTAGCCCCGCACCAGGTTCATGGCGTCCGGATTATCGAAGCAAGCGAGGAAGAGGTTCTTCCGCAAAGAACGGAGGCGGACGGCGTCTTTATCTCCGCGGGATCGCGCCCGCTTGCGAGCCTGCGTTTTGCCGACTGCACGCCGGTGGTCATCGCCGGCGCGGCTGGAAGCCCCTGGATGGCGATCCTGCACTCCGGCTTCAGGGGCACTCTGCAAAACATCGCCGCGAACGCCGTAAGGCTGGCGCTCGCGCGGCGTCCGTCGCAGCGTCCCGAAGAAATGTGGGCCTGGATCGGGCCGGCCATCGGCAGGGAATGTTATTCACGGCGGAGGGAGGACCCGACCACCGCGCTCGCGCTGAAAAGTTTTTCTGCGGAGAATATTTCGGAGAGCGGCTGCTGCTTCAACTTTGACATCAAAGGCCAGATAGTCAGCCAACTTCTGGAAACCGGCCTGATTTATGATAGAATTTACATGTATGATCGCTGTACCTGTTGTCATAATGATTATTTTTATTCATACCGCGCGGGCGACGAAAAAAAGAGGATATTCCTGTTGGCCGGAGAGGCCAAAAATCGGAATTTAACGTGAGAATAATAGAAAGCACGAGCTAATACCACTCTCCTAGAGGTGAAATTTATGGAATCAATACGGGTTGGAGTTATCGGCGTCGGGCATCTGGGGATGCACCACGCGAGAGTATATACGGAGATACTGGGGGCTCAGCTTGTCGGCGTGGTCGATATAAACGACGAGCGCGCGCATACGATAGCGGAACCGCTTGGTGTAAGCGCATACAACGATTTTGAAATGTTCCTCGAAGAGACCCGCCCCGACGCGGTGAGTATCGTCGTTCCCACAAGCATGCACTATGAGATCGCAAAGACCGCGATGGAACACGGCGTGCACGTGCTTGTTGAAAAGCCCGTCACCACCAGCGTAGACGAGGCGGAGAAGCTGCTGCACCTCGCGGTGGAAAAAGACGTCATCCTTCAGGTCGGCCACATAGAGCGGTTCAACAGCGCCGTGGAGCACGCGCGCGAGTTCATCAAGGACCCCTATTTCATCCAGACGCGGCGCATAGGCCCCTTCTCGCCGCGCATCAGCGACGTCGGGGTGGTGCTCGACCTTATGATACACGATGTCGACATCATCCTTTCGATGATAAACTCTGATCTCGTCTCGATATCCGCTATCGGCAAGTGCATCCGCACGGACCATGAGGACATCGCCTCTGTGCAGATGCGTTTCGCCAACGGCGCGATGGCCCAGATACTGGTCAGCCGCGTCTCCGAAAAACGGCTGCGCCAGATGGAGATCACGGAAGCCGAGCGTTTTGTGACGGTCAATTATGAAACGCAGGACATCACCGTGCAGCGCTGCGTGCGCCAGAGCGGGGGAAATATCGTCGAGGTGATGGAGCACCCCGTATTTCCTAAGACCGAACCGCTGAAGATGGAGCTTCAGCACTTTATCTCCTGCATTCGTGAAGGCCTTCAGCCGATGGTAGGCATCAAAGACGGCAAACGCGCGCTTGAAGTGTGCGTCGCCGCGCTGCGTCAGATCCATGAGGAAAAGACACAGAATTATTCGCTTCTTTCGGCGATATAGATAAAAGAGGCCATGACATACCGCGGATTAAGCGTTATTATTTAGAGAGGAAAAGTTTTCCTCTCTTTTTTATTGTATACGTCTTCTGAAAGGGTGAAGCGGGATTTGTTTGAATTATTTAAAAACGTACCATCGGTAAACATTCAGGCCTTTGTAGCCCTCGGCTTATTCGGAGTGTCGCTTCTTCTCGCGCGCATGGTCGTGAATATCCAGTCGGGGAAATGGCCTGGAAGCGCAACGTGGGTCCTCTATCTGCGGATGGTGCTGGGCTTCACCTTTGCCGCGTCCATAGGGCTTGGCATATACTGTTTTGCCGGTATAGACATATTATTCAGCAAATGAACATACCAAGCGCGGCAGAAAAATATATTATGTTCCGCCCGCTTGCGTCGTTTTTAAAATAAACACAGGGAGAGTTGTGACCATGAATAAGCTACTTGAACGCGCGTTAGCCGGAGACACGAGATCCATAGGACGCCTTATCAGCCTTGTCGAAGCGGATTCCCCCGCCTCGAAGGAGATAATGAAGACCGTATATCCTAAAACCGGCGGGGCGCAGGTGATTGGCATAACGGGCAGTCCGGGAGCAGGTAAGAGTACCTTCGTGAACCGTCTGATTGCGCAGTTCAGAGCGGAAGGAAAGCAGGTCGGCGTGATCGCCATAGACCCGTCGAGCCCCTTCACCGGCGGCGCGATTTTGGGAGACCGCCTGCGTATGCAGGACCACGCCATTGAAGAGGGCGTCTTCATCCGCAGTATGGGCTCGCGCGGCAACCTTGGCGGCGTCAGCCGCGGGACGCACGAAGGCGCTCTGATACTCGACGCCTGCGGCTTTGACGTCGTGATAATCGAGACCGTCGGCGTCGGGCAGTCGGAGGTCGATATCGTGAAGATCGCCGACACCGTGTGCCTCATCCTCACCCCCGGCATGGGCGACGACGTTCAGATCATGAAAGCCGGCATCATGGAGATCGCCGACGTGTTCGTCGTCAACAAAGCCGACAAGGAGGGGGCCGACAAGGTGGCCGCCGACGTTCAGGTGATGCTCAAGATGATCGGCGAACGCGAATGGATACCGCCGGTGGCGCTCGTCTCTTCCAACAAAAACACCGGAGTAGACGAAGTCCGGGAGATAATAAAAAGGCACGGCGACTACCTCCGCAGCAGCGAGGAGGGCAAACGCCGCCGTTGGTCGCAGCTTGAAATGGAGGTCGAGGCGATATTGAGGGGCGAGATATCGCAGCTCGTCGAGAACGCATGGAAAGAGCGGAAGAGCGACGAAGTGATGGAAGACCTTTCGTCAAGAAGGGCCAATCCGTACACTCTGGCCGGCGAGATAATGCATAAGGTTGTAAAATAAATAACCTATACGGAGGAATCGATAAATTATGAAGATAGCGCTAGCTTCGGACCATGCGGGATACAAGCTCAAAGAAGAGATAAAGAACAGGCTTACGGAGGCGGGGCACGAGGTGCTGGACTGCGGCACGGCCTCCGGCGACGTGCGGGTCGATTACCCGGACTGGGGATTCAAGGCCGCCGACGCGGTGGCGAGCCATAAAGCCGAACGCGGGATACTGGTATGCGGGACAGGCATCGGCATGAGCATCGTCGCCAACAAGGTCAGGGGCGTGCGCGCCGCGCTATGCCACGACCATTTCACGGCGGTCATGAGCCGCCGCCACAACGACGCCAACGTCCTTGTCCTCGGCGCGCGCGTGCTCGGGGCCGACGTCGCCGAAGATATGGTCAAAGCCTGGCTCGCCGAACCGTTCGAGGGCGGACGGCACTGCTTCCGGCTCGAAAAGATCAGCGCTTACGAAAACGAGAACTCAAACTCACGCGAGGCCGCGGCGGGCGGCGGGAGGACCGTGGTAATCGACCACCCGCTCGTGCGCCATAAGCTGGGACTCATGCGCAATAAAGAGACTTCATCAAAAGATTTCCGCGACCTTGTACAGGAGGTCGCCGGGCTCATGGTTTATGAGATCACGCGCCACCTGCCGCTCGAAGAGACTGAGATAGAGACCCCCGTCGCGAAGACGCGCGTATTCACCCTCTCGGGCAAAAAACTCGCGATCGTGCCGGTACTGCGCGCGGGGCTCGGCATGGTAGAGGGCATACTCAAGCTCGTCCCCAACGCCAAGGTGGGGCACATCGGCCTCTACCGCGACCCCGAGACTCTCAAGCCCGTCGACTATTACTGCAAGCTGCCCTGTGACATTTCGGAACGCGAGATATTCGTCGTGGACCCGATGCTCGCCACCGGCGGCTCGGCGGCGGCGGCCGTCAGCCATATCAAGGACAGAGGCGGCAAAAAGGTCTCGCTGGTCTCGCTGCTCGCGGCTCCCGAGGGCATCGCCGCCTTCCATGAGGCCCACCCCGACGTCGATATCTATACGGCGGCGGTCGACAGCCACCTCAACGACCACGGGTACATCGTGCCCGGACTTGGAGACGCGGGCGACAGGCTCTTCGGCACAAAATAAGAGAAGCGCCCTCCGCGTATCTCCGATATGACGGCGGCCGTTAATAAAAAATAACGAAAGGGATTCAGTTTGCTTTCAATATATCTGTTCACGCTCTTGACCTTCCTCTGGGGACTGGTAGGAACGCCTATCGCGATCGCGCTGGCGCAGAAGTTCCGCCTGCTGGACATCCCCGGGGGAAGAAAGAAACATCACAGCATCATGCCCCGCGGCGCGGGGCTTGTGCTGTGGAGCGGCTATCTCATGTGGGCCCTCTTCACCGGCAACCCCGGAGTCGAGGTGCCTTACATCGCCACCGGGGCGTCGGTGATATTCATCGTCGGATATATGGACGACATGCACCCGCTGCCGCCGCTGCTGCGCCTGATATTCCACCTGCTGGCCGCGGCCTGGGTCATCTTCCCTCTGCCGGTCCCGCTCTGGCAGCGGGCGCTGTTCGTATTCTGGATCGCGGGCGCCACCAACGCCTATAACCTCATCGACGGAATGGACGGGCTATGTCTCACGATCACGCTGATCACCGCGCTCTGCGCGCTGCTCGCGGGCGGCAGGGGAGTGTGGCTGCCATTCGCCGGGCTGGTCTTCGGCGTCCTGCTTTGGAACTTTCCGCAGCCGCGCACATTCCTAGGCGACGGCGGAAGCACGCTGCTGGGATATATTTGCTCGGCACAACTCGCGTGGAGTATATTCCCGAACATCTTCGGGACCGGCTTCATACACCTTGCCATTATACTGCTCTTCCTCGGCGGCGTGCCGGTCATCGACACGCTGGTCGCGATGACGCGCAGGATACTCCACAAAAAGTCGCCCTTTGAGCCGGACAGGGGACACGCGCACCATAAACTGCAGGACTTCGGCCTGCCGAAACTGGCGACGCTGATCGTAATGGGATCGGCACACGCGCTCATCATCGCCCTTGGCATGCGCCTTATAGGGCTGCCGGTATTCAACTTCTTTTAACAGACAAGGAGGCGCCGTAATGGATAAGAAAAAGATCGTATGCGTTATCGGGACGAGACCCGAGGCAATCAAGATGGCTCCCGTCGTTATCGCGCTGATGAAACAGGAATATTTTGACGTGAGGATACTGGCGACGGGGCAGCACGCGGCCATGCTCGACCAGGTGCTTGACTTCTTCAGCCTCACGGCGGACAGAAATCTGCATATAATGAAGGAACGCCAGACGCTCGACTACATAACGTCATCCGTGCTCACCGGCGCGGGGGAATACTTCGACGAAGTCAAACCCGCCGCCGTACTCGTGCACGGAGACACGACGACGACCTTCGCGGCAGGGCTTGCCGCCTTTTACCGCAACATCCCGATCGGCCACGTCGAAGCGGGGCTGCGCAGCTGGAACATGAGGCTGCCCTTCCCGGAAGAGATGAACCGCGTCCTGATCGACAAGATCGTGACCTGGGGCTTCGCGCCGACAGAGCTGGCCGCCGATAACCTGAGAAGAGAGGGGGTGCCCGAAAGCGGGATCAGCGTCACCGGCAATACGGTGATCGACGCCCTCTTCTATACCGTCGCGGCGCAGACTAAGCCCAAATGCGAAGAGCTCAGGGCACTGCCGGAGGGCGCGCCGTTCGTGCTGGTCACGGCTCACCGCCGCGAATCGTGGGGCAAGCCGCTTGAGGATATCTGCCGGGCGCTCGTAGGTATAATCGAAAGCCACCCTGAACTGTGGATGGTCATCCCGATGCACAAAAATCCCGCGGTCCGTGAGATAATACATAAATACCTCGACGGCAGGGAAAAGGTCATTCTCTGCGACCCGCTGGACTATCCCGATTTTGTCTGGGCGATGAACGCCTCAAAGTTCATCCTCAGCGACAGCGGCGGCGTCCAGGAAGAGGCCTCGGCGATCAAGAAACCGGTGCTGATACTGAGGGACGTCACGGAACGCCCCGAGGCGGTGGAGCACGGCAGCGGGCTGCTGGTAGGGGTCGACCGGGCAAAGATACTCGATACGGCCGTCAGGCTGCTTGACAGCCCGGAGGAGATCGCAAAGATAGAAAAGAAGTGCGCGGCTCAGCCCTTCGGGGACGGAACGGCCTCAATCAAAATAGCAAATACTCTAAAGGAGAGTCTGCGGGACTAAATGGAAACTAATGGTTTGAAAAAATTGGCAGAAAAAATGATCATACGCGGCGGAAGAAGGCTCAGCGGGACTATATCTGTCCAGGGAGCCAAGAACGCCGCTCTGCCTGTGATGGCGGCTTCGATCCTTTTAAAAGGCCAGACGCTGAAACTGGAAGGAGTCCCCGATCTATACGACATCCACACGATGTGCGACCTGCTCAGGCACCTTGGGGCCGCGGTGACCTTCGATAACCACTGCATGACGATCGATGTGCCTCATGAGCTCAATTGCGAGACCCCCGTCGAGCTGGTGCGCAAAATGCGCGCCTCTTCGCTCGTGCTCGGGCCTCTCGTCGCCAGATGCGGACGGGCGCTGCTGCCGCTGCCGGGAGGCTGCGTGCTTGGCAGCAGGCCCCTTGATTTTCACCTTAAGGGACTTGCCAAAATGGGAGCCGAGATAGAACTTAAAGGCGGCGCGGTAACGGCGACCGCCGGCAAACTTAGCGGGGCGACGATCTCCCTGGAATTCCCTTCGGTGGGCGCCACGGAAAACCTGATGATGGCGGCGGCGCTCGCGGAGGGCACCACCTTCATCGAAAACGCCGCGAAAGAGCCCGAGATAGTCAACCTCGCGGAGATACTGCGCCTCATGGGAGCCCCGGTGAAGGGCGACGGGACCGAGACGATCCGCGTCACCGGCGCAGGCTCGCTCCATTCGGCGAGCGGCGAGATAATCCCGGACCGCATCGAGGCGGCGACATACCTGATGGCCGGCGTGATCACGAACGGCAGCGTCACGGTACGGGGGATCTCGCCCAATTATATGGAGGCGATACTCAACAAGCTGCGGGAGGCCGGCGTCGAGATCGACGTCTTTGGCAGCGAGATCACGGCCAAGTGGGTAGCCCCGCTCAAAGGCGTGACGATAAAGACCATGCCCTACCCGGGCTTCCCGACGGATACGCAGCCACAGCTTATGGCGGTGCTCACACTCGCGAACGGTACCAGCGTCATCCATGAAAGCGTCTTTGACTCACGCCTGCTCCACATCAACGAATTCAAAAAGATGGGAGCAAAAATAGAGGTGCAGGACAACATCGCGATCGTCACCGGCGTCGGCAGGCTGAACGGAGCGGAGGTCCACTCATCGAACCTCCGCGCGGGAGCGGCGCTGATACTGCTTGCGCTGGCCGCCGAGGACGATACGACGATCTGCGACCTCCAGCATGTCTGGCGCGGTTACGAGGGGCTTGTGGAGAAGCTGCGCGCTCTCGGCGCGGAGATAGAATTTACGGAATAGAAGAGAACGAAGGAGGGCGCCGGATGGCCGAAGACAGACAGCTGATAGAGAATGTAAAGACGTCCGCCTTTGTGGGCGCGGCGGGCACCGGCAAAAGCCAAAGGGCGCAGCTCGTCGCCTCTCTGGTCGACGCCGATTACATCATAGACGACGGGCTCGTCATCCACAAGGGCAGCATTGTCTGCGGAAAAAGCGCCAAGGCGGAGAGGAACCAGGTCAGCGCCATCAGGCGCGCCATCTTCGAGTTTGACGAACACCGCAAAGAGGTCATCGACTACTTCCGCTCGGCCGCTCCCTGCTCTGTAATGGTCATCGCCACCTCCGACAACATGGCGATGCGGATACTGCGCAAGCTGAACCTGCCGGCGCCGGAGCAGATAGTACATATAGAAGACGTCGCCACGCCGGAGGAGATAGTGAAGGCGCGCCGCGAACGTTTCAGCAAGGGGCAGCACGTAATACCGGTCTCCCATGTGCTGGTGCGCAAAAACTTCGCGGGCAAGCTAGTCGGCCAGCTGCGCGTATTCTGGAAATCCAAAGACAAGCACGAGGGGGAAAAGACGATCGTGCGTCCCCCCTTTAGTTTCTACGGCAACGTTCATATCGAAACGGAGGCGATCGAGGAACTTGCCTCTTTCATTGCCAGCCGCACGACGCAGGTGGCCAAAGTCAACGAGGTCAAGGTGAGCCCCGAAGAGGAGGAATCCCTCCGTATCGAAATGAAACTCACCGTGACGCTCGGGGACAAAAAATTCCTCAGCATCGCGAACCTGGTAAAAGAGCGCATAGCGGTAAGCCTGCGTTATTTCACCGGGCTCGATGTAAAAACTGTAGACGTAATAATCGCGGAGGTCCAGATATGACGGAAAACGAAGATATATTGCTTAAACTGAACGACGAGGAGAGGGCGGCGATGAAGAAGACGCTCTGGGAAGAGACGAAGGCAAACGTGCTTGCCTGCCGCGCCTGCCCCCTCGCGGAAACGCGGACGAAGGTCGTCTTCGGCGACGGCGACCCGGACAGCAGGCTGATGTTCATCGGCGAAGGGCCGGGAGCAGACGAAGACACACAAGGGATCCCCTTCGTCGGCAGGGCGGGGCAGCTCCTGACTCAGATCCTGACGGCGGCGGGGATCAGCCGCCGGGAGGTCTACATAACCAACATCGTAAAATGCAGGCCGCCGGAGAACCGCGTGCCGACGCCGGCGGAGACGGTGCTCTGCGACAAGCATCTGCAGACACAGATAATGCTGATAAACCCGGCGCTGATCGTGCTGCTGGGGAATACGCCCGCGCGCTGGATACTGCAGACGAGCGAGGGCATAACGAAGCTCCGCGGGCGCTGGTTCGAGTGGCGCGGGGCCGCAGTCATGCCGATGTTCCACCCGAGCTACCTGCTGCGCAACGCCAGCTCGAAGGAGGGCAGCCCCAAGCACCTGACCTGGCTCGACATCCAGGAGGTAAAACGCCAGTGGGACGCCGTCAAGGCCACCGGTTCCATCAGCGGCATCAAATTTGGCTAGAGCCGGGATCGACATGGAAAAGAAAAAACTCGCGCATGTGGCGATAATAATGGATGGGAAC
The DNA here is from genome assembly GCF_000585335.1 of Cloacibacillus evryensis DSM 19522. Lineage (NCBI taxonomy): Bacteria > Thermotogati > Synergistota > Synergistia > Synergistales > Synergistaceae > Cloacibacillus > Cloacibacillus evryensis. Next base: position 1,672,465 of record NZ_KK073872.1, on the reverse strand, counting down.
GGGCGCTGGGCGAAGTCAAAGCACCTGCCGCGCGTGATGGGCCACCATGCCGGCGTGCGGGCGGTAGAACGCACCGTGCGCGCGGCAAAGGATCTCGACATACCATACATCTCTCTTTATGCCTTCTCAACGGAAAACTGGAAGCGTCCCAAAGGCGAGGTCCTCGGACTTATGGGGCTCTTTCGCTACTACATGAACTCCAAACTCAACGAACTGTGCAGGGAAAAGACCCGTATGCGCTTCGCGGGCGATCTCGCGGCGCTGCCGGAAGACATCCGGCAGATACTGCGCAGAGCCGAGGAAAAGACGGAACAATACGAGGAACGCCAGCTTATAATCTGCCTCAACTATGGCGGACGCAAAGAAATAATTGACGCGATAAATAAAATAACTGCCCAAAACCCACAAAGTCCGGTTACGGAAGAGATGCTGCGGGAGAACCTGTACCTGCCGGACGTTCCGGACCCGGACCTCATCATCCGCACAAGCGGCGAGCTGCGCCTCAGCAACTTCTGGCTATGGCAAAGCTCTTACAGTGAATACTATTTTACGGACAAATACTGGCCCGATTTCAATAAAGAAGACCTTGAGGAGGCTGTGAAAGACTATTATGAAAGAGAACGTCGTTATGGAAAAGCTTAATGAATTCCTCCGTTCTAGCCCCGATCTCCAACTGCGCGCGTTCAGCAGCGTATTCATCGTACTGGCGGTGGTCGGCGGCATCATGCTCGGAGGCCACGTCTGGAGCGCGATCGTAATTCTTATCGCGATGTTTTCGCTCTGGGAGTTCCACAAACTTCAACTGTCCAGGTTGAGCGCCTCGCCGGTGCTGATCATGATCTCCGGGCTTTTTATCCTGCTCGGAACGGCCTTCGGCCTCATGAGCATCGCGACGATCCTCTGTTCCATCTCGGCGATCGCCTTCATCGCGCTTTTTCTTGAGGTGCTGAAGCGTCAGGTATCGGGGGAGAGCAACGCGCTGGTGACGATGGGGGCCACAGTGGCCGGCATCGCCTACGTCGTGCTGCCGTGGTCGTTCATGATCCTCATACGCTCGCGGGAACTGGGCGCGATGTTCCTCATCACCCTCTTCTTCTGCACCTGGAGCTGTGACGTCGCGGCCTACTTCGTCGGCAGCCACTTGGGAAGAAACCTTCTCTGCAGCCAGGTCAGCCCGCACAAGACATGGGAGGGTTTTCTCGGCGGAGCGGCGGCCAGCTTCATGTGCGGCGGCCTGCTCGCGCTGATCTTCTCCTTCCCGCCGATGCCGCTGCTGCTGATGGGGCTTCTCTGCGGAATAGCGGGACAGCTCGGCGACCTCGGCGAATCGGTGCTCAAACGCGAGGCCGGAGTCAAGGATACCGGCTCGATAATCCCCGGACACGGAGGGCTGCTCGACCGCTTTGACAGCATTCTCGTCAACGGTACGCTTGCGTTTGTCATATTTGAACTGATAGGATAGAGAAATGGAAAAGATAAGGCTTGCGGTAACAGGGGCCACCGGAAGCGTCGGCGGCGCCGTCCTTGATATTTGCGCGCGTTTTCCGCGGATATTTGAGATAAGGGCGCTTTCAGCGCGGAGCAACGCGAAGAAGCTGGCGGAGCTCGGCAGAAAGCACAACGCCGGGATACTCTGCTTGACCGAACCGGAAGATAAAAACTGGCGCGAGGAGGGATTCCTCTGCCTTACCGGCAAAGAGGGGCTTGCGGCGATGGTCGAAGAACCCTCCGTGGACCACGCCGTATTCGCTTCGTCGGGCGTCGCGGCAATAGAGGCCCTGCAAAAGGCCCTTACGCGCGGCATAGACGTCTCGCTCGCAAACAAGGAGAGCATCGTCGTCGCCGGCCCTTGGGTGATGCCGCTGGTAAAAAGGGCCGATCAGCTTCGCCCCGTGGACAGCGAGCACAGCGCCCTCTGGCAGTGTCTGCGCGACGCTCCGAAAAATGAGCTCTCGCGTGTCTGGCTGACCGCCTCCGGCGGCCCGTTCAGAGATTACGGCGCGGAAGAGATGGAAAGGGTGACGCCGGAGGCGGCGCTCAAGCACCCCGTCTGGAAGATGGGGCCGAAGATAACGGTCGACAGCGCCACTTTGATGAATAAGGGTATAGAATGTATAGAGGCGATGCAGCTCTTCGACCTGCCCGCCGAAAAGGTGGGCGCGCTCATCCATCCACGTTCGCAGGTACACGGAATGGTGGAATTTATAGACGGCACGGTGAAGCTGCTGCTATCACAGGCGGACATGAGGCTGCCGGCGGCCGCGGCCATCGCCTGGCCGAAGCGTCTGCCGCTTGCGGAAAACGGCCTTCCTCCCATAGAACCGGCTGGTTGGGAGCTTGATTTTCGCGAAATAGACGAAAAACTTTTTCCCTGCTTCGCGTTGGCGCGCGAGGCGGGACGGCTCGGCGGCGCCTATCCGGCGCTGCTTGTGGGAGCCGACGAGAGCGCAGTCAAACACTTTCTCGGCCATGAGATATCCTACCGGGCCATCGCGGAGGTCATCTCCGAGGTGCTCGGGCGCTATGGCGGAAATCCGCCAAAGACTCTCGAAGAGGCTGTCGCCCTCGTCGAAGAGGGTGAAAAGACGGCCGACAAGATATGCAGAGACCGGAGGAACAGATAGTTGATAAGCATCATTTCATTTCTGATAGTGATAGGAATATGCGTGATGTCGCACGAGGGCGGCCACTACTGGGCGGCCCGCTTCCGCGACGTCATGATACACGAATACTCGTTCGGCATGGGGCCTGTGATCTGGAGCAGGCGGAAGGGAGAGACGCAGTATTCCTTCCGCGCCTTTCCCATCGGGGGATTCGTGAAGCTCGAGGGAGAGGACGCGGGGGAGGAAGGCGAGGAAAAGCCGGCCGGCTACGACCCGAAACGGTCTCTGGCCAATAAAAAACCGTGGGAACGCATCCTGATCATCGGCGCCGGCGCTTCGGTCAACATCGCACTTGCCTGGATACTGACGGCGGCATACCTAAGCGGCTACGGCATATACAACATGGAGGTGCCAAAGCTCGGCAACATTATGGAAAACACCCCCGCCTACAGCGCGGGGCTCAAGAGCGGCGACATCATCAGGAGCATCGACGGCAGGGAACTCAAGAACTGGGCCGACATCAGGAAGAACATTCAGGATAGAGACAAAAGGGGCGATCGCTTCGACATCACCGTGGAGCGCGGCGGCGAAGAGAAACACTTCGCGATCGACGTGCCGGTCAATAAAGAGGCGGGCGGCCGCCTGCTCGGCGTACAGCCGTCCCATGAGAAATATCCCCTCTTCAAAGCTCTGGGAACGGCCTTCACCTATTCATGGAAAATGAGCGTGGAGATACTGAGCGGCCTCTGGATGGCGCTCACCGGGCAGATAAAGGCCGACGTCACGGGGCCGGTGGGCATCGCGACGATGGCGGGCGACGCCTTCCGCGAGGGATTCTGGACCTTCATCGCCTTCCTCGGCGTGATAAACCTCAACCTCGGCCTGCTGAACCTGCTGCCGTTTCCGGCGCTTGACGGAGGCAGGATAATCTTCATCCTCGTGGAACTGGTGACGCGCCGTAAGGTGCCGGAGAGAGTGGAGACGATGATCCATTACGCCGGCTTCATCATCCTGCTCGCGCTGATCTTCCTCGTCACCGGCAAAGACATATACAGACTTATACAGTAGGAGCTGATTCGTCATGGGCAGCAGAAAAAGCGTATCGATCGGAGGCCTGAGGATCGGAGGCGGCGCGCCGGTGCGCGTGGAAAGCATGCTGAAGACGCGCCTCACGGATATCGATGGCTGCGCGGCGGAGACGGAAGAGCTCGCCGCCGCCGGCTGCGAACTGGCGAGGGCGGCGCTGCCGGACGAACGGCTTGCCGCCTCCTTCGCGGAGCTGATCAAAAAAAGTGCCCTGCCGCTCATGGCGGACATCCACTTCGACCACCGGCTCGCCCTGGCGGCGCTAAAGGCCGGCTGCCGGGCGATCAGAATAAATCCCGGCAATATGAGCGGATCGGCAGGCCTCGCCGAGGTCATTGCCGCCGCGAAAGATACCGGAGCCGTCATACGCATCGGTGCCAACGGCGGCTCCCTCAACAACGCCCAGATGGAAGCCGCGGGGGGAGACAGGGGAGCGGCGCTCGTCCTCGCCGTCGAAGAACAGCTCAGGCTGCTCACAAAAAATAAATTCGAGGAAATGATCATCTCGGCAAAATCATCATCCGTGGAAGAGACGGCGCGTGCCAACGCCATACTCGCGAACAGATACCCCTATCCGCTCCACATCGGCATCACCGAAGCGGGATGCGGCAATTCCGGGATCGTCAAGGGGGCAGTCGGCATCGGGCTGATGCTCGCGCAGGGGATCGGAGACACCATCCGCGTCAGCCTCACCTCGCCTGGCGTCGAAGAGGTAGAGACCGGCTACAACATCCTGCAGGCCCTCGGACTGCGGAGCAGGGGCTGGCAGCTCGTCAGCTGCCCGACCTGCGGCCGCCGGCGCATCGAGGTCGCCGCGCTCGTTGAAAAACTCCGCGCGATAATACCGCCGACGGCGAACAGGGGCATGACCATCGCCGTGATGGGCTGCGAGGTCAACGGCCCCAAGGAGGCCTCGAGCGCCGACTTCGGCGTCGCCGGCAGCCCCAACGGCTTCATAGTCTTTAAAAAAGGAGCCTTCGTCTGCCGCGGCGAGATGAAAGATTTTGAAGAGATCATCCGCAGAGAGATAACAATTTACTAAACTTAAACGAACGTGAGGTTCCATTATTTTTTATAGAAAAACATATTGACTAATCTGATATAAAAATATAAGATATTTATGCAATGTTGGTATTTCAAACTTTTTACCTTCTCAGCGCAATAAGTATATTGAAACATAAGTTTTGATAAAAACTTAGGAGGTGTAAAAATGAACCAGAAGAGCCAATTCAGTGTATTCTCCGAAACCGGACCGTTGCGACAAGTCATGCTCCACAGGCCGGGCAAGGAGATCGACAGGCTTACCATCGAAAACATGGACGAACTGCTCTTCGACGACCTTCTCTGGCTTGCTCAGGCCCAGAGAGAGCACGACAATTTTGCCGAGATACTCAGAAAAGACGGCACAGAGGTTCTCTACTTCAGCGACTGCCTCGCGGATGTGGTGGATGCCGCGCCAATACGCGAGCAGCTCATCAAAGACGTATTCAAATTTGAATGCCTTGACCGACGACTTTCCGAGGCCTTCATAACGGAGCTGATGAACATACCGTCGAAAGAACTGGCGGATCATCTGATTGAAGGCTACACAAAAAAAGAGGTCAGAGACATCTGCAAATGCAATTTAAGCTTGGTATCATCCGTTGAAAACGGAAGCGATTTCATCATCCACCCCATCCCAAACCTTTACTTCCAAAGAGATCCGGCGATAACCGTCGCCAACGGCATAATAATCGGACAGATGACCTTCGAGGCGCGCCGCATCGAACCTCTTTACTGGAAATACATCACAAACTACCATCCAAGATTTGAAGGAATGCAGATATTGTTCGGAGACGCCGCGGACGAAGTATGGCCGCAGAAAGTCGAAGGGGGAGACCTGCTGGTCATCTCCGGCGATACGATGGCCATCGGCGTCTCGCAGCGCACGGCCCCCACCACCGTTCAGCGCATAGGACGCAACCTCGCCTCACGCACGCCGATAAAACGCATCTTCGCCTTTGAAATACCGAAGGAACGCTACTGCATGCACCTCGACACCGTCTTCACGATGGTTGACCGCGACGCTTTCTGCATCTATCCGCCGATCCTGGAATCGCTGAAAGTATGGCAGCTCGATTACAGCGAAGACGGCCGCATAACCGGCCTCGAGCAGAAAGATGACTGGCAGCGGGCGGTGGCGGAGACGCTCGGCTACGATAAACTGCGCCTCATCAAAATGACGGCGCACAACAAGGCGGAAATGGCGCGCGAGCAGTGGCACGACGGCTGCAACACCCTCGCGGTCGCCCCCGGGAAGGTAGTCACCTACAACCGCAATATAAATTCGTCGAAAATACTCAGAGACAACGGGATCGAAGTCCTCGAGCTGGAGGGGCCTGAACTCGGCAGGGGACGCGGCGGCCCGCGCTGCATGTCGATGCCGCTGAACAGACTGCCGCTATAGAAATATAAAACATAGTTGATATCAAAAAAATTTATAAAAGCTATTTACAAATTTTTAAAAAGCAGTAAAATACATAGCCTAAAATAAAAATAAATAACAAACTTGAAGGGAGCAATCATCTATGCCTGTAAATCTTCGCAACCGCCATCTCATCTCTCTTAAGCACCACACGCCGGAAGAGATCAATTACCTCCTTGACCTCGCAGCGGACCTTAAGAACAAAAAACGCGCCGGGATCAAAGGAAACCTTCTTGAACGCAAGAACGTCGCGCTCATCTTCGAGAAGCCGTCGACACGCACACGCTGCGCCTTTACCGTCGCCGCCATAGACGAGGGCGGACACCCCGAATACCTCGGAAAGAACGACATCCAGCTCGGCCACAAAGAGGACGTCGCCGACACCGCGCGCGTCCTCGGCCGCATGTTTGACGGCATCGAATTCCGCGGCTTCAGCCAGAAAGTCGTGGAAGATCTCGCGAAATACGCCGGCGTTCCCGTATGGAACGGCCTCACCGACGACTACCACCCGACTCAGGTCCTCGCCGACTTCCTCACCATCCGTGAGAACTTCGGCCGCCTCAAGGGCGTCAGACTCGTCTACGTCGGAGACGGGCGCAACAACGTCGCCAACTCACTGATGATCGGCGCCGCGAAAATGGGCATGCACTTCGTCATCGGCTCGCCGAAAGAACTCTTCCCCGACCCGGCCCTCGTCGCCGAGTGTGAGCAGATCGCAAAAGAGTGTGAATCCGGCGCGACGATAACCATCACTGACGACCCGAAAGCCGCCGTCAAAGACGCCGACGCCATCTACACCGACGTCTGGGCCTCGATGGGCGAAGAGGCGAAGCTTGCCGAACGCAAGGCGATACTCCAGCCCTACCAGGTAAACATGGAACTCATAAAAGCCTCCGGCAACGACGACGTGATCTTCCTCCACTGCCTGCCGGCGGTAAAAGGATACGAAGTCACGGAAGAGGCCTTCGAGTCGCGCCACGCGAGACAGTTCGACGAAGCGGAAAACCGCATGCACACCATCAAAGCGGTAATGGTCGCCAGCATCGGAAACTTCTAAAAAACACGACGGCCCCTGTAAAAACCGCCGAACTTAAAATCCATTACATAGCCGGTGGAGGAATGAAAAAACATCATTTTGCTCCACCGGCCCTTCTATCTATCGGCAGCCACGTCACGGCACCTTGACGGGCCGCCCTATTCCCGTCTTTGCGGAGCTGAAACCGCCGGCCGCTTGAGCCATACGATAGAGAAAAAGAGGTTTAGTTTTCTTCTTTGCGCCTTTTCCGTAAATAAAATCAATTATAAAAAGTTCCTGAAAACTGCGGCCCTCTCCCTTCCCGGTATCCTGTCCTCGCATGGCACGCTGGCCTGGCAGAGGCCGCAGGCGTAGACCTGAAAACCCGAGCTTTCAAAGAAATCGGCGCACTCTCCGTGCAGGAAGGCCTGGCACTTTTCCTTGTCGTGGCCTTTTTCGCTGATGGCTCCGACAGGGCATCTTTTAATGCAGAGGCCGCAGCTCTTTTTTGTGAACCAGGGGCAGTATTCGTGGATGTCGCCGTATTCCCTCGGCGTCGGCGGCAGTTGGGCTTTTATGATTATCGAGCCGCAGCGGTGGGCCTTGCCTAGAGGTGTGATGAGCCCGTCGCAGAGTCCGAAGGTGCCTAGCCCTGCCGCGTAGCAGGCGTGGCGCTCCGACCAGTTTGAGGCCACATAATATTTTTGCGAGTTAAAACGTTTTACCTCCGCCGGGTGTCCCATGGGGAAGACGGCGGCGATATTTCTTTCGGCGAAGAACTTTTCCAGCCGCAGTCCCATTGAGATATAAAATTTCTCGCCACAGAGCTTGGCGCGCCCCCATACCTCCGCCGGCTTCGCGCCGGAGTTGGCCGCACGCGTCTCCGCCCTCTGCGGCAACACCCAGCAAAGAACGGTCAGCTCGGAGGCGGAGGTATCGGGTTTGGGGTAAAAGGTCCGAAAAAGTTCGAGCGGCGTAAAGCAGGGAAAATCCGCGTCGCGGCGCAGCTTTTCAAATATCGAGTCATCACCGGCGGCGCAGCCGAGAATAAAATTATCCCATGCCGGAATCCCGCCGCCAAGGTCGTTTTCCGGTGAATCCAACTCGCGGGAAAAGAAGTCCGTTATCTCACCTTTAATTTTTGAATGCACGTCCCGTACCTCCCTAAAAATACGATGCTTTCCTGTCATTATATCTTATTCATATTTCTTTTAAAACGCCGCTATTTGGCTGTTACAGAACGCTGCGCGCGCGTAGTCAGGGAGGCGCATCGATAGGCCAACAGGGGGTAAATCGGCGTTTATACGCACGACTAACTTCATAACCGAGGGCTTGCCAATGCTCACCGCACATTAGTGCGCCTCCGCTTGGCAAGCCCTCGGTTATTTCGTTATTCGCACTTCTAAACGCCGATTTACGCGATTGCGGGGAAAAGATAAACTGTGATTTAGCGCCTTTAAAGCCTCCCTCGCCGAGGCGGCCAGGGAGCCAAATCAGAGTTTTTCTGATTTGTGCGATTCGGCTGGTAGTTACACCAGAGGTGGGCCGGCGCGCGATTTTGCGCCGGGTCGGAAGGAGTGTTGACCTGCGTGGCGCATGTTTTCCGCGCCACACAGTGCCCGCGGCGCAAGCCGCGGGAGAGGATAAGGCCAGAACAAAAACAAAACCCAAGGTCAAATCGAGTAGGAGGCCTCCCATTATTTGAGAGGCCGTCCTCTCACACCACCGTACGTACCGTTCGGTATACGGCGGTTCGGTAACGAGCGCGCATTGCCTCATATCGCAGCAGGATATCGTCATATCCCTGCGAGGCGAGGTATTTGTTGGTCAGTGAGGTGGTCAGTATCCACGTTCTGGCTATATGCCAGCATCCGAGCCTGCTGTTTGCCCATCGCCACGCGTCCCTGTGATGGATCCCCAGCTGCCTGAGGTTCTTGTATTTCGGCCATATCCTTTTCCACTGTTTCCAGTAGATTTGCCGTATCCTGCGTCTTATCCATCCAGTCAGCTGTAACATCGCGCTTTTCATTTCGGCTATCGCATAGTAGCCCAGCCATCCCGTCGTGTATTTCCTGAGGTTTAGCATGATGGTCTCTATCGAGCGTCCCTGATTCCTGGCGGTAAGTTTTCGGATTTTGTCTTTGAACCGTTTCAGGCTTTGTTCGTGGGCCCTTATCTTCGTTTCTCCTTTGCTAGGGTAGAGGGAGAAACCAAGAAATTTGAGTTTTGTCGGGCTTCCGATACAACTTTTCTTTTGGTTCACTTTGAGTTTCAGCGTTCCTTCAAGATAATTGACGCAGTTTCCCATTACTCTTTGGGCGGCTCTTGCGCTTTTGACATATATGTTGCAGTCGTCGGCGTATCTTACAAATTTGTGTCCTCTGTTTTCCAGCAGTTTGTCAAATTTTGTAAGGTAGATGTTGGAGAGGAGCGGCGAGAGGTTGCCTCCCTGCGGAGTTCCTTCTGTGGTCGAGCTGATGAGCCCGTTTTCCATTACTCCGCTTTTGAGGTATTTCCTGACGAGCCTTATTACACGCTCGTCTTTTATCTCTTCCCGAAGCATCTTTATGAGCAGGTTGTGGTTGACTGTGTCAAAGTATTTGGCCAGGTCGATATCCACTGATACTTTGTATCCCTGTTCGTAATATATCCTCGCCTGTTCTATTGCCTGATGGGCGCTTCTTCCTTTGCGGAATCCATAGCTGCCGTCGGAGAATTGCTTCTCGAATATTGGCGTCAGCACTTGGGAGATGGCTTGCTGTATCATACGGTCTATGACCGTGGGGATTCCCAGCTTGCGCTTTCCTCCGTCCGCCTTGGGGATTTCGACTCTCTTTACTGCCTGGGGCCTGTAGCTTCCATCATAGAGGCTTTGGATAAGTTCGGGATAGTGCTCCTTCAGGTGTCCATACATCGCTTGGACTGTCATTCCGTCTATGCCTGACGCACCTCCGTTTTTGACTACTCGTTTGTACGCCTCTGCCATGTTCGCTCTGGTGAGGATACATTCGAGCAACGTTTGCGCTCTTTCTTCTCCTGCGTTTTCTGTGTGGGCAATACTCGGCGCTTTCATGGTGCTTTCCGCTTCCAGCTTGTCCTCGCATGAACAGCCTGCTTGCGCAGTTTTCTGCTTTCTTCGCATTGCCCGACCTTCTTTCGTCTGAGAAGTTTGTTACCGTTCGGCCCTTCCTGATGTTTTTTTTCTCTCACCAGTACTATGGCCTCTGCTGACTTCTTGCGGTTCATCCATCCATCTCTGGGTGGATTGCACTCAGGTTAAGCCCCCGCAAGATCTCCCCGAGTAAGCACATAAACTTTCTCCTCATATATCCGCCGCATTTACACCATGGGATTCGCGCAGTGTAGGACTTTGTCTTGGGGGGTAGACTCGTCCGTCCCATAATGCCTCACATGCGGTTCCTGTTCGTCGGACCGAGGTTTTGCCTCCGGCTTCCTTCAGATTCCACCTCACGATGGACACCCTTGCCTTTGGCTAACAGTTCACACTGCAATGCCTGTAGCGGACTTACACCGCCTAGTTTATGTGCATGCCGGGCGCACCTCTCCCTCACCCCGCTTCGCGGGGAGCTCCCTCGGCGAGGGAGCCTTTTAAAGGGCAAAGCCAAACCCGACGACTCTCGGCTCCGGCTCGGAGGCCGGAGCGACGGAAGGGCAGAGCGGTAAATCGCAGTTTATCTTCTACCTGACCTTTCTTGATGCGTTTGCCCTGCTCGCGTCGTCAAAATTAATGACGGCTGTGATGCTTTTGTGATAGAATATACTTTGCACAAAATTTGGTGGCTTTGGAAGTGAGGCACGCGGCATGGAGATCTATCGGGACCCTGAAAAGATAACGCGCTTTCTGACAAGCTGGATAAAGGAAAAATTCGGCGTGGCAGGAGCGAAAGGCGCGGTGCTCGGCGTCAGCGGAGGGATCGATTCCGCGGTGCTGGCGGCGCTCCTGGCGAAGTCGCTCGGTCCGGACAGGGTGATCGGCGTGATAATGCCCTGCTACAGTATGCAGGTAGACGAGGATTACGCGAAGCTGCTGGCCAAGACCATAGGGATAAGGACGATGAAGGTCGATCTCTCATCATCCTACGACACACTCAAGAGAGAGATCGAAAACTCACTTCCCGGACTCGGCGGACTTTCCGCCGCCAACATCAAACCCAGATTACGTATGACCACGCTCTACGCGGTAGCACAGCAGTACGGATATCTTGTCTGCGGCGGGAGCAACAAGGATGAGATAACCTTCGGGTATTTTACAAAATACGGCGATTCCGGCGTCGATCTGATGCCGATCGCGGACCTGCTGAAGGGCGAGGTATGGGCCGTCGCCGAGTATCTCGGCGTTCCGCCTGAAATAATCGGCCGTCCTCCTACGGCGGCGCTCTGGGAGGGGCAGACCGACGAGGCGGAGATGGGGCTGACCTATAAGGAGCTTGACCGCTATATCGCGACGGGCGACGCGCCGGAAGAGACAAAGCAAAGAATAGAGATGGCATTTAAGAGATCGGCGCATAAAAGAGCTTTTGCACCAATGGCAAAACTGCCCGATAATCTTTAATACAAAAATTTAAACTAATCTTATGAGGTGATTTTTTTGTCAGGACATTCACATTGGTCTGGTATCAAGCACAGGAAAGCGGCGCAGGACGCCAAAAAGGGCGTAGCTTTCCAGAAACTGGTCAAGGATATTATCGCGGCGGCAAAAGAGGGCGGCGGAGATCCCAACGCCAACTTCCGCCTTAAGGTCGCGGTAGAACGCGCAAAGGCCGGCAACGTTCCCGTCGACAACATTGAGCGCGGCATCAAACGCGGTACCGGCGAACTCGGCGGCCCGATGGAAGAGATATATTATGAGGGTTACGGCCCCAACGGCGTTGCCGTGATGGTGCAGGCGATGACGGACAACAGAAACCGCACGGCCCCCGATATGCGGTCGCTGTTCTCGAAGAGCGGCGGTTCGATCGGTGAAATGGGCTGCGTGGCCTGGAATTTTGACCGCAGGGGCGTCGTGGAGATCGTCGGCGAGGGCATCGATGAAGATGAGCTGATGATGGCGGCGCTGGAGGCCGGCGCTGACGATCTGGAGTCGGCCGACGACGGCTTTGAGGTCTCCTGCGACCCGAACGTACTTTCGCAGGTGGCTCAGACCTTAAAGGGCGCCGGCTATAATGTGGAGACGATGGAAGTCCAGATGGTGCCGAAGAACACGGTGGCGATCAATAACAAATCCGACGCCGCCAAGATGCTCGCGATGGTCGAACGTTTCGAGGACCACGACGACGTGCAGGCGGTCTACGCCAACTTCGACATCCCAGACGAGATCCTGTCGCAGCTTGACTAATCAAAAGCAGAACGGCGCTATAAGGGCGCTTGGTATTGACCCCGGGCTCGGGACTTTGGGCTACGGGGTCGTTTCGCAGTTGGGAAGTTCGCTGATATGCGAGACCTACGGCGTCATCAAAACTCCCGCGAAACTTTCCCTTTCGCAGCGCCTCTCCTGCCTTTATAATGAATTGAAATCAAAAGCGCAGGCGTTCCCGCCGGACATGGTCGCGGTGGAGAAGCTCTTCTTCGGAAGAAACGTCACCACCGCCGAAATGGTTTGGCAGGCGCGCGGCGTCGTCTTGTTATTCGCGGCGCAGCTTGGCTTTGAACCATATGAGATAAAGCCCAGCGAGGTAAAACTCGCCGTCTGCGGCTACGGAAACGCCGAAAAGGGGCAGGTCCAGGGGATGGTGGCGCATCTGCTCGGGCTGGAAAAGAATCCGAGCCCGGACGACGCGGCGGATGCGCTCGCGATCGCGATCGCAGGTCTCGCGATGCGCAATTACGACCAAAACATTCTGAAAGGATATTGAGATGATAAATTTCCTGCGTGGGACGCTCTCCGCAATCGCAAAAGAAAGCATCGTGCTCGACGTCTCCGGCTTCGGCATAGAGGTCTATCCTACCAAGGCACTGCTGGCCTCCGCCGTTCTCGGCGAGGAGATGAAGTGTGTCGCTTACCTTCAGATAAGCGATGCGGGGCTGGCGATGTTTGGCTTCGCCTCTGAAACGGAAAGGGATTTTTTCCTCGAACTTCTGCAGGTCAAGACGGTCGGGGGCAAGCTGGCGATCACGCTCATGCGATACCTCGATATAGGACATATCATCGAAGCCGTCAAAAACGGCAACGTCTCCATGCTCTCCGTTCCCGGCCTCGGCGCTAAACGGGCGGAACGCATCTGCTTCGAGCTCAAGCCGAAGATAGAGAAAAAATTCGCCGGCGTCGCAAGCGGTGCTCCCGCAACTGGGGAGGCCTCTTTCGATTCGTTCGTCACGGACGCGCTGTCCGGGCTTGGATTCTCGCACGGGGAGTGCGCGCGCGCTATCGCCACCGCGAAGGCGCAGGCCGACGACGATGTGAAGTGGAGCGAGGAGAGCCTTCTGATGGCCTCTCTGAGCATCTTGCAGCGCAGGTAGGTATAAAATATGGACGAAAATAATAGCAGCAGCCCCAACAAGCTTATTGAGACGATGCGCCGCGAAAAGGATGAGGAGATATCCACGCTCCGCCCGCAGGCGCTTAACGACTTTATCGGTCAGAGCGGCCTCAAGGACAAACTGACTATCTTTATGACCGCTTCGATCCAGCGTAGCGAGCCGCTTGACCATACGCTCTTTTACGGCCCTCCCGGACTGGGCAAGACCACCCTCGCGGGGATCATCGCAAAAGAGATGAAGGGCACCCTGCGCGTCACCACCGGGCCGGCCCTGGAGCGCGCCGGCGACCTCGCGGCGATACTTTCAAATATCCAGCCGAACGACGTCCTCTTTATCGACGAGATCCATCGGATGTCGGCCAATATCGAAGAGATATTATATCCGGCGATGGAGGACTTTTCCCTCTCGATCGTGGTGGGGAAGGGCCCGCTCGCGCGTAGCATACGCCTCGCGCTGCCCAAGTTCACGCTGATCGGCGCGACGACGCGCCTCGGCCTCCTCACCTCGCCGCTGCGCGCGCGCTTCGGCATCGTCGAACAGCTCCGCCTCTATTCGCCGGAGGAGCTTACCGCGATCGTCAAGCGCGGCAGCGGCGTGCTCGGCGTAAACATCGCCGACGAGGCGGCTGAAGAGATCGGCCTCCGTTCGCGCGGAACGCCCCGCGTGGCGCTGCGCCTCCTGCGCCGCGTCCGCGACGTCGCCGAGGTCAAACGGGTCCCGCTGATCGAACGCGACCTCTCTCGCTACGCGCTTGACATGCTCGGCGTCGACCCGGAGGGACTTGACGAGGGCGACCGGAAATTCCTGCGCGCACTGATCGAGCTCTTCGACGGCGGCCCCGTGGGGCTTTCCACGCTCGCCGCGGCGCTCAACGAGGACGCGCAGACGATAGAGGATATCTACGAACCATATCTGATCCAGAAGGGGCTGCTTGAACGCACGCCGCGCGGACGCAAAGCGACGCGCAACACATGGGACTACCTCGGCATTCCCGTCTCGCCCCACTTCATACAGCTTCAGCAGAATCAGCAGAGCCTATTCACACTGGAAGAGGAGAACCTATGAACCAGCTCGGCAAGATGCTGATCGCAATGGGACTGCTGATCGCTGCGGTCGGATTTCTGTTGATCATCGCCGGAAAACTGAATATACCCTTCGGCAAACTGCCCGGTGATATCACCTACCAGAAGAAAAACCTTACCGTCTTCGCCCCCTTCGGAACGATGATCGTCGTAAGCGTCATCCTGACACTGATATTGAATATATTCTCAAGGTGGAAATAGTGAAAAAATACATAACCGCGCTCCTGTTTCTTCTTCTCTTCTCGCGGGCGGCCGAGGCGCGCGACGTCCTGGTCCTGCTGAAGGGAAACGCCAGCCAGTGCACGATCGGCGGGACCTCCTACGTGATAAGGGTGGCCTCCGGCGGCACGACGCCGGCGATCACCGGCTCCTTTTCCCTCTCCTACGCGGGCGGCGCTTCCCTCAAAGCCGGAGAGGTGAGCTACGACATGCCGGTCACCGTGACATCGCAAACACCGATCATCATCAACGGCGTGAGCTACCATGGGACGATCATCTTTGAGGCTTCGTCCTCCGGTTTCAACATCGTAAACCAGGTGGACGCGGAGGAATACCTCAAGGGCGTGCTGAAGGACGAAATGAGCCCGGCGTGGCCGGCGGAGGCGCTCAAGGCGCAGGCCGTGCTCGCGCGCACATACACACTGTCGTCCAAGAAACATGGCAAATATGACGTCTGCGCCCAGGTGCACTGTCAAAGCTACGGCGGCGTCGCCAGCGAGTCCGCGGCCATCAACGATGCGGTGGCGGCGACGGCGGGCGAGCTCCTAAAATACGGCGGCTCGCCGGCGCAGGTCTTTTACTATGGGGACAGCGGCGGCTTCAGCGCCTCTTCAAAGTCGGTCTGGGGCAAGGACATACCTTACCTGCAGGCGCGTCCCGACCCAATAGCCTATAACAGCCCCAACGCCAGCTGGCAGACGACCCTCTCGATGCAGCAAATAGCCAACGCGCTCTCCGCCTCGGGCGTGTCGGTGGGGTACATATCGTCGATCAGGCCCTATGCGCGCGACGAGAGCGGACGCGTTCAGCAGTTGGAGATAAGCGGCAGCGGGGGGCGAACGCTGATATCGGGCAGCCAATTCCGCCTTGTCGTCGGCGCCGGCGTGGTAAAGAGCACCCTCTTTGAATTTGGCGCGGCGGGTACGTACACGCCGGCATCAGTGACGGCCCCCGCGCAGCCTTCAGCGTCGGCGCGGAAGAGTTCTCCCGTCGTCGTCGACCGCTCGACGATGCCGCAAAAAGACATCGACAAACTCTACTGGATGGCTCAAAATAAAATATTTTCCGTCCAGGAGCTCGTTTCAATGATAGGCAAAGAAAAAGATTACCCCAAATTCATCGCCGAGGGCGAGGCGCGAATGAGCGGCAAAAAGACTCCGGCGGCGTCGCCCGCGCCGCAGCCGGCCGCACTGCCGGCCAACGGCGCTTCCGCCGGCGCGCCGCAGTTTTCGATGAACGCCGCCTCCGGCTCATCCGTGACGATCTCCGGGCGAGGCTCGGGGCACGGCGTCGGCCTGCCGCAGTGGACGGCCAAGGCTCTTGCCGAAGCCGGCTGGAGCTACCGGCAGATACTGGACTATTATTTCCCCGGAACAACGCTGGAAAGAGGCAATTGACCGATATGGAAAGAGACCTTACAAAGACAGCCGCCTACGACTACGACCTCCCTAAAGAGCTCATAGCGCAGGACCCCGCGGAGCCGAGAGATTCGTCACGGCTGCTGGTGGTCCATAGGAAAGACGGACTGACCGAAGACCGGATATTCCGCGACATTACGGAATATCTGCGTCCCGGCGACCTGCTGGTGATGAACGATACCCGCGTCCTGCCGGCGCGCGTCGAGGGCGTAAAAATCAACGGCGGCGCGAAGGTTGAGATATTCTTTCTCCACCCCGGCGCGCGGCGGGACGAATGGACGGCCCTCGTGCGCCCGGGGCGCAAGCTGCCGGAGGGAACGAAAGTCGCGCTTGACGCCGGCGTGGAGATAACGGTCGGCGCGCGGCTCGAAGACGGACTTCGCACGGTCGCCTTCGCGGACGGCGACGACCCGTTCACGCTGATCCACCGCTACGGACAGACGCCGCTGCCGCACTACATTACCGACACCCACGCCGAACCCGAGCGTTATCAAACAGTCTACGCCAAGCGCGAAAAGGAAAACTCCGTCGCCGCGCCCACCGCGGGGCTGCATTTTACGCCAGGGCTGCTGCGAAAACTTACGGATATGGGCGTGCCGCACGCCTTCGTCACGCTGCAGGTCGGTTTGGGCACCTTCCGCCCGGTAAAGGCCGAGAACATCGCGGAACACGTCATGCACACCGAATTCTGCGAAATACCGCCGGCCGCCGCCGCCGCGATAAATGAGACGAAGGAAAAGGGCGGGCGCGTCGTAGCCGTCGGCACGACCGTCGTCCGCACGCTTGAATCTTTCGCGCGCGAATACGGACGAATCGTCCCCGGCGCGCTCAGCACCAGGCTCTTTATAAGCCCAGGCTACCGTTTCCGGGTGATCGACGCGCTGATAACTAACTTCCATCTGCCGATGAGCACCCTGCTGATGCTCGTCTCCGCCTTCGGCGGCTACGAAACGATGATGCGCGTCTACAACGAGGCGGTGGAGAAACGCTACCGGTTCTTCTCATTCGGGGATTCGATGTTTATTGAATAGGAGGAAACGTAAATGAAGATAACGATGTACGGAACAAAAAACTGCCCAGACGTGCGCGCGGCGCTTGAAGAGGCGGCGCAAAAGAAGATCGAACTCGATTTCAGAAATTTTGACGAGGACATAACGGCGCTCAAAGAATTCATCCGCCTGCGCGACGCCTCGCCGAAATTCGACGGGGTAAAAAAGAACGGCGGCATCGGTATCCCGTGTTTTCTCGACGCGGCCGGCGAGCCGGTCTTTAAGCTCGACGAAGCCGCAAAAGATTAACCGCCGGCGGCTGAAGCGCGCACAGCCGGTTTTTTGAGGGTGAATAAACGCGATGGAACTTGAAAAAATGAGTGAGTTTTTCGACCGCCGCTTGGACGGCTACGAAGAACACCAACTGAACTGCATAAACGCGGCAAGGGAGTTTTATCCGTACACGGCGTCGCTGCTGCCGACAGACGGCGGCTGCCGCGTGCTCGACCTGGGCTGCGGAACGGGACTGGAGCTTGAAGCGTTTTTCGCCGCGAACCCCTCCGCGCGAGTGACTGGCGTCGACCTTGCGCCGGGAATGTTAAAGGCGCTGAAAGATAAATTTCCCGGCAAAAATCTTGATCTGATCAACGCGTCGTATTTCGATATCGATTTTGGAACCGCCGTATACGACGCCGCCGTATCCGTCGAATCTCTGCATCATTTCACCTTTGAACGCAAACGCGGTTTATATCGAAAGATTCACACTGCCCTGAAAGCGAACGGCTATTTCATACTGACGGACTATTTCTCCCAAAACGACGACGCCGAGAGAGCGTCGTTCGCCGAGCTTAAGCGGCTGAAAAAGGAACAGAATATCGCGGACGACGCCTTTTATCATTACGACACTCCGCTGACTGTCCAACACGAACTCGACGCGCTGTCGCAGGGCGGCTTTACAAAAGCGGAAGTCCTGCAAAGCTGGCAGGCGACCGCGGCCATAAAAGCATACAAGTAACGCCGCGCGCGTGAACGCCTCGATTACAGCAGGCGCAGCGCCGGGTCGTTGATATTCATTATCCTGAATCCCGCCTCCGCCTTCTGATCGTAATAATCAAAATCCCGCTCAAGCACCTTTTCATAGTAGCGGGCGGCCTCTGCGCTGCGCGGAAGCTCCCGCCTGATGATCCTCGCGACACAATAATTGTAGGTGCTCTCATAGACGTTTTTCAGTTTGTCCGCCAGTGCCAGAGACTGTGAGAGATATGCGGCGCTTTCGCGGTAATTTCCCTCATTGAAGAGAATAAGCGCCAGATAAGACTCCGTCAGGGCGCGGCTCCAGTTTGTATGTATGCTGTGGTAGAGGTTTTCGGATTTCAGGAAATATTCTTTGGACCGCTCCTGCCGGCCAAGCTTATAGAGCACCTGCCCCATATTGGTGTAGAAGACGGAGAGGCCGTTCATGACGCCGTTTTCCTCACATATGGAGATCGCCTTCACATAATATTTCAGGGTAGCGGGGTAGTTGGCCTGATACTTTTCGACGGAGGCCTGATAGTTGAGGATGCAGGCGATGTTGTAAAGCGTGTGGTCGCATAGCTTTCGCGAGCGGAAGAGGTTATAGCTCTGTTCGAGAAGGCTGGAGGCGTTTTCAAGCTCGCCTGCTAAAATGCTGTACATGGCGAAAAGTTTGAGGACGTCGGCGCGTTCCTCTTCGAGTCCGTAATTTTTTATAAGGCTCAGCGCCGCGGTTATGCCGGGGTACATAGTCTTCGGCCGCCTGAGCTGATAGGCGTAGTAGACCATCTGCTTATGGGCCTTGATCTGCCGCGCCGCGTCGCTGTCATATTCCAAGATGCGCTTTATATTTCGTATGCCGGCGGCGTAATCGCAGGTCTTGATCTCAAAGCTTCCTTTCATGAGATAAAATTCATACTTCACGTCGTTCGGCACATTGCCTATGGAGATTTCTTTTTCTATCTCGTCGATATAGCCGGCGGAGACGTCGCTGATGAATTCGGGAAATTCCACGTCAAGGTTGATTAGAGAGCTGAGCTTGCGTATCTGATGCTTCAAATACATGGCGCGGTTGCCGGCCTGCTGGTAGTGATAGAGTATCTCGTCTCCGTCGCCCTCGGAACCGTCGCATACGGTCTCCATGTATTGGGCGATCATGTTGTGGGTGCTTTCGCGCGCCAAAGCGCTCTGTTTATCGTAGATGCATTTGCGGAAGCTTTCGCACTGGAAGCGGAAACAGATGTCGTCCCCGTCAATATATTCCTCAATAAAGCCGCACGTGACGAGGACGTCCAGTATCTCGGGGATTTCGGCCGCGCTTTTCCGCAGCAGCCCGGCGA
Organism: Cloacibacillus evryensis DSM 19522; assembly: GCF_000585335.1. Classification (NCBI taxonomy): domain Bacteria; kingdom Thermotogati; phylum Synergistota; class Synergistia; order Synergistales; family Synergistaceae; genus Cloacibacillus; species Cloacibacillus evryensis. The sequence continues at coordinate 1,652,737 of NZ_KK073872.1, read as the reverse complement.
TCACGGCGTGGTTGATGCGGCGGATGAAGAACGACGCCAGGGTGAGCACCTGACGCTGCTCGGCCTTGAGGTTCCGCATCTTGTTATTGAGCAGCACGGAGAGAGTAGAGGCGTATAATTCGCGGTCCTGACCGGCGGAATTAAGGTACTCGAAGAGCAGCAGCGGATTCCCGTTGGTCTCGGCAAATATCGTTTCGGCCCCGCAGCGGATTTCCGGACAGCGGCTCCTGATGACGGCCTCGATCTCCGCTTTGCTGAAATTTTCCAGTCGAATGACCTCCACGCGCCGGTTTTTCATGAGGCCGTAGTGGATCTTTGAGAAATCGGCGCTGTGCTCCGTGGAGATGGCGAAGAGGAAAAACAGGCTGCCGCCGGAATAGGATTCGATGCTGCCGCGCAAAAAATCCATGCTCACAGCGTCCATGTACTGGACGTCGTCTATGCAGAGAACGATCTTATAACGCTCCAGCGCGGTTGCGAAGAGTTGGCGGTTGTTTTCCACAAAATGACGGTAGGAGAGCGGGTCGAGGGCGTCTATCCGGTCGACGGCCCTCCCCTGGTTTTCAAAAGAGAAATATTTCATCAGGAATTGCAGAGAGCTACAGGTCTTGTCCGCGAGCGGCTGCTTATCCTTTTGGATCCTGTCGATGACCTCGCAGGCGATCTGGTTGAGCACGCGGTAGGGGGAATCCTTTTCCGCTTCGTAACAGGTGACGCGGATGACGAGGCATTCGCCGCCGGTCTCGCTGAGAAAGCGGGAGAGGAGCGCGCTTTTACCCGTGCCCATCGGCGCGCTGATGATAAAGCTGCTGAACTCCCTTCCTTCCAGGAAGTTCTTGAAAGAGAGTTTCAGCCGTTCCAGTTCCGCGCCTCTCGGGACCCATGAGTTTCGCGCGCCGTCCGCTTTTTTCGACAGCCGCGCAAGCGTGTTTTTATAAAGCGCCGTCAGTTCCGCGCCCGGTTCGACCGAGAGCTCGTCCCGCAGAAGGCCGGCGATCTCTTTATAGGCGCACGCGGACTTTCGGTAGCGCCCGTGCGCGTTGTAATAGTTCATCAGCGCCGCGTAGAGCGATTCGTCGTAAGGATCGCGCTCCTTGAGCGCCTGGAACATGACGACGGCCTCTTTTTCGCCGCAGCCGGCGATCTTCTGATTAAATTTCTGCTTCAGCCCATCGTAATTCGCCAATTCAAAACCGCTCTTGTAATCGTAAAGGAAGCTGTTGAATTCCGGGCAGCCCTCGATAAAGAGATCCTTGAACATATCCCCGCCCTCATAGCGCGTCTCTATCTCCAAATCGCCGCCAAGCGCGAGAACGTCCCGGCGGCTTTCAAATACACTTTCGCCGTTAAAAGCTTTGCGGATATAGTGCAGTGTCGTGCGCAGGCTTTTTCGTCCGCTCTCCGGCGGCACGCCCGGCCAGAACATATCCGTCAGAACGTCTCTGGAGGCCGTTTTTTTGATGACCATATAAAAAAAGAGCGCCCTCGCCCTTCTGGTGATGAAGGAAACTTCATCGTTACCGTACTGTATCGTGGAATAATCGGAAATTATTACGGTTATCCTCATAAAAACGGTTCTCCTTATAACGTTTTTATAACGCCTCGCGGATAGAATAGCACAAAAATGGGGCATGGAGAAAATTTTTACAAAAATGTTCCGTCAGTGTGGGAATAATCGGCCATCGGCCCGATAAAAAAAGGGAGGAGCATATCATTATGGTATCACTAGTGCAGACCGTTTCTAAATTTGCAGTCCCCGAACCATTGAAGCCTTATGTCGAGATATTTTATACGCGGGAGGAGCTGACGATCATCAAGGCGCTGGACGGCGCCGCGCTGAGCGGGGAAGAGCTCGCGGCCCGAATTGACGCCGAGTTTGGCGGCATGAAGGATTTTTACCATTTCCTGAAGATAGCCTACCGCCGCGACGCCGTTTCAAAGGTCGATACGGAGGAGGGTGTCAAATACGTAGCCAGCCCCATGACCTCGCGGGTCAACAACTGCGCCACCTTTGAAAGGGAGACCTGGGAAAGGATCCCCGCGAAAGATCGTGAAGCGATCGTCGGCTATCACTACAGCAACTTTCTGCATGGCAAGAGTATGCTCACGTTGGAGCAGCTGCGCAAAAACGGCAACAGGGTGATGCCGCTGGATGAGATCGTCGAATATCTGAAAAGCTACAGCGCTGACGTCATCACGGTCCTGCCATGCGACTGCCGCTCAAAATTCGGCTCCTGCGGACACAGCAGGAACGTATGCATCAGCATCAGCACCGCCCTCAACACTCCTTACGACAGAGGATTGGGAACGCCCGTCTCCACAGATGAAGCCGTCGAGATATTGAAAAAAGCCGAGAAGGAGGGGCTCGTCCACTCGGCGGAAGCAGGCGCGATCTGCAACTGCTGCGCCTGTTGCTGTTACCCGACGAGGGCGTCGCTGGATCTCGGACTGAAGGGAAAATGGCCCGTCGTCAGTTACGTGGTCGAGATGGACGAGGAGAAATGCGTAAACTGCGGGTTGTGCGTAAAGCGCTGCCATTTCGGCGTCTTTGCCAGGGACGCCGGCAAAATAACGATGGACGCCGATAAATGTTGGGGCTGCGGCCTCTGTGTTTCCACTTGTCCGAAAAAGGCGCTGTCGCTGCGGAAACTTGCCGCAGAAGAAGAAAACTGAAAGGGCTGAACCGTCATGATGCTGCTGAATCCGGCAATTGTTTCGGTAATTTCCCTTTGCGTGCTCTGCCTGCTTAAGGTGAACGTGATCATGGCGATGCTGGCCGCGATCTTTATCGGCGGCTTTGCCGGCGGAATGGGGATCGGCACGGTCCTTTCCTCCGTCTACGCGGGGCTTGGCAGCAACGGCGAGACATGCCTGGCCTATCTGCTGATGGGGATATTCGCCGCCTGCATGAGCCAGACCGGCATCGCCGACATTCTCTCACGCAAGGTGGCCGCCTCCGTCGGGGACAAAAAATATATCCTGATCATTGTCCTCACGCTGGTCGCGGTCTCCTCCCAGAATCTCGTACTGGTACACATCGCCTATATCCCGATCCTCATACCGCCGCTCTTGTGGCTCATGAACAGGCTGAAGATCGACCGCCGCGCGGTGGCCTGCTGCACCGCCTTCGGGCTCAAAGCTCCCTATATCGCCATCCCCGTCGGCTCGGGCTTGGTATTTATGGGGATCATCAGAGACAACATGACGGACAACGGAATGCCCGTTACCATCGACCAGATCACCTCCGTCAACTGGATACTCGGATTGGCGATGCTCATCGGCCTGCTGATCGCCATATTCTTCAGCTATCGTAAACCGAGGGAATATCAGGATATAAGCTTTATGGAGGAAACGGAAGCCGATCTGAAGATGCACTACCGACATTGGTGGACGCTGGTGTCCATAGCAGTTCTCGTCTTCCTGCAGCTCAAATACCAGTCCCTGCCGCTTGCCGAGTTTGGCGCGCTGTTGGTGATCTTCGTCTCCGGCGCGGTCAAGCTGAAAGACATGGACAAGCAGGTAGCGGAAGGCATCCGGCTCATGGGCTTCACCGCCTTTGTGATACTGATCGCCGGCGGCTACGCGCAGGTGCTGAAGGATACGGGAGCGGTGGAATCCCTGGTCAGAGGCGCGGTCTCGATCATGGGCGGCAGCAGGATGGTAGCGGCCATTGTGATCCTCTTCATCGGGCTTTTCGTTACGATGGGCATCGGCACCTCCTTTGGAACGATACCGATAATCGCTGTCATCTTCGTCCCTCTCTGCCAGCAGATCGGTTTCTCTCCTCTGGCGACGATCGTACTGATCTCCGCCGCCGCGGCTCTGGGCGACGCCGGCTCTCCCGCCTCCGATACGACGCTCGGCCCCACCTGCGGGCTGAACGCCGACGGTCAGCACGACCATATATGGGACACCTGCGTGCCGACCTTTCTTCACTTCAACATCCCGCTGATGATCGCCGCCGCGGTCGCCTCGCAGTTTCTGTAGGGACGCGGGGCAGGTATTGAAACGGAGCATATATTTTTAAGTATCGCCAGCATATTTTTAAGTTTTTTAGTAAAATATAAAACAGGGAGGAACAGCAATATGAAGAAAATTTTAGCGGCAGTTATGTTTATGGTCATTATGGCGGCGGGCGCGGCATCCGCGGCTCCCGAGTACAAGATCAAGGTCGCCTATATCTCATCCGAAAGCCACCCGACGGCGCAGGCGATGACGGGCTTCGCCAAAGATGTCGACAGCGCCTCCAAAGGCAGGATCAAGGTGGAGCTCTATCCGAACGGGCAGCTCGGCAGCGACCGCGAACTATGCGAGGGCGTGCAGATGGGCACGATCCAGATGGTCGTCTCTTCGACTTCGGCCCTCGCCGGGTTTGACAAGAGGATACAGGTCCTCGACCTGCCCTATCTTTTCACGACGAGAAAGGCGGCCTTTGACGCCGTTGACGGCGAGCTTGGAAAGAAGCTTAACTCATACCTTGAAAAGAAGGGATTCCTGGTCCTCGGCTATCAGGAGAACGGCTTCCGTCACGTAACGAACAGCAAGCGCCCCATCAAGACCCCGGCCGACCTCAAGGGACTCAAGATCCGCACGATGGAGAACCCGATGCACATCGCCTTCTTCAAAGAACTTGGCGCGAACCCCACTCCGATGAGCTGGGGGGAACTTTACACGGCGCTGCAGCAGGGAACGGTAGACGCGCAGGAGAACCCCTACGCGATGATCGACGACGGCAAGTTCTACGAGGTGCAGAAATACGTCTCCGAGACGGGACACCTCTTTTCATATGAAATAATCATCGCAAACAAAAAGTTCATGGAAAAGCTTCCCGCCGATCTCCGCAAAATAGTCGACGACGCCGCCCACAGGGCCGTCATGGCCCAGCGCGCCCGTATGGAGAAGGAAGAGGCCGTATTCAAGGCCAAGGTCACCAAGACCGGACTAAAAGCGAACACGCTGACGCCGGAGCAGAAGAAGCCTTTCGTCGATGCGACGAAGAAGGTCTACTCGCAGTTCGAGAAGGACCTCGGCAAAGAGATCATGGATATCGCAAAGAAGGTCCAGAAGTAATTTTCAAATATGTTGCAGGCAGCCATGGCCATCGGCTATGGCTGCCTCTGTAAGAGACTGGGGGACCGCACAAAATACCCCGCCTGACCGCAAACGAACGGTTTTGCCTAAACAATGGATGACATCTTATTATTGGTCAACCCTCTATCTTTTGTCCGATTCCTTTTGCCAAAGCGTTTTTATAGACCACGGCGGCGGTGGTCATATCGACCAGCGACATGCCTACCGTCTTGAAGAAATTGCACTTGCCCTTTGCCGGAGGCCGGACGGGGCCGCCGATGAGCGTGCTGACCTTCTTCACGCCCCCGGCCTTGAGCAGTCCTTCGTCAAAGGGCTGGCTCAGGTCTCCGCTCTCTTTGAGCGCGTATTCGAGATCGACGTAGGCAGTATCTGTCTTGCTCCATATGGCGGCGGGAAATTCGCGCATCGAGGGGGAGAAGGAGCCTACGCCGATCAGGCATTTGCCCGCGTAGAGCGCCGCGTCGTCCGGCAGCACCGGCGTGGCGGATGTGGTGGCGGTGATGACGATGTCGCTTTCCTTCAGCAGATCCGCCGGGTCGGCGCACATCACGCATTCCACATGCCGCCCCAGCATTTCGTCTAGCTTCGCCGAGAAGGCGGAGGCGTCTTTCTGATAATTGTCGAAAAGATAGATATTTTCTATATTACGCACCGTCGAGGCGAAAAGCGCCAGATGCAAGCCCTGCGCGCCCATCCCCACGATGCCGAGGGTTTTGCTATCCGGGCTGGAAAGGTATCTTACGCCAAGCCCGCCCGCCGCCGCCGTGCGCAGCGAGGTGATCTTCTTCGCGTCCATGATCGACAAAATTTCGCCGCTCTTCGCGTCGTTCCAGAGAATGACGCCGTCGAGCAGCGGCTTGCCGTCCTTATAGTTTTCCGGGAAATAGGACAATATCTTCGTCATCAGCGCCTCGGGCGAGAAACAGGGCATGTAGAGCATTTTTTTGCCGCCGTAGGCATAAAAGGCGCGCTCCGGCACATAACAGGTCCCCTTGTCAAAGAGGAGATAGGCTTCGCTCACCGCGCACAGAGCGGCGCTCGTATACGACGCGCTCAAAGGCCTCCTGCTCCGCAGGTGTGAGCCATTTCGGTTCGTAAACGCTCAGATCGACGGGCTCTCCCGCGACGCGTTTCTTCGCGAAGCCGAGGATCGCCGTGGCGAAGCGGTATTCGACGAGGTCATGAGAGAGCCCGCGCCGCTCCCATTCGCGGAGCATCTTTTCGACCGTCTCCGTCTGCTCCGCGGGCAGGGGCCTGTTAAAATAGGCGCTCTCGTATGTCGGGATCTCCAGCGTGTGATGGCAGCGCTCCCTCATCCTCGCGCGGAACTCCGCCTCGTCAAGTTCCTTCAGCCGCTCCTCGCTGAGGTTGAAAAGCCTGTCCAGCTCCTCCGGCGTTACTCCCAGAAGGCCAGCCAGCTCCTCGCTGCCGGAGCTCTTTTGCTCTTTCGTACTCATTGCCGCATTCCTCCTCTTTGATATAGGTTTTGGAAAACTAGATTTTTATTATGGCCGGGATATGCCGCGCGTAATTTAAAAGATCGTGCGTTATCAACGACGTCTTGACCTTCATGTAACCGGTGGTGGTGCCGTCGCTGCAGCCGTACCATTCCTCGCGCGCGACCTCTTCGTCGATAACGACGCGCACTTTATATTCACGGTCGGCGAGGGCGCTGAAGACCGTGGCAGCGCCGACCTTCGTCCCCAGCATCTCCTCCATCAGCCCGACCGGCGCGAATGAGACGCGAGCTACGTCGAGCGCCTTGTCGAAATCACGCGACTTAAAGGCTTTGTCGCCGCGCGTGACGAAGAGATAAAATCCCGTCTTCTGACGGTTGCAGAGAAAGAGCGTCTTTACCATCTTCATATCGAGCTTTTCGTTGACCTGGATACAGTCATCCATTGTGACGATCTCGCCCGTCTCGACGCGCTGAAAAGGAATATGCAGCAGTTCCAGCGTCTCGTAGGCCTTCTCCTGCAGCGGCGACTTGAAACTTTCCGGCGCCGCCGTCAATATTTCGCTTATATAAGCCATCGTATTGCCTCCATTTTCAAAAAACGCAAAAGCCCAACAGCGGGAAGCCTCCGTACCGCCTCCTGATACCCTTCTTAAAGAGCGTCGTTCTTTTGACTGACGTCAATATAACATTCCGCAATATATAAAACCAGTCAATGGATTTAATTTTATAATTCAATCAAATTGAACAAAATATGGAGGGTCTATGCTAAAATGCGGTGAACGAGGATACGACGCCAAGGGGGCGCGGATACGGAAATGGATCTAAAATATCTGGCTACGATCAAGGCTATTCTGGAAACGGGCAGTTTTCAAAAGGCAGCTACAAGATTAAATTATACTCAATCGACCATCACCTTTCAGGTACGGCAGCTTGAGGCCGAATTGCGCGTGCAGCTCTTTGAACGGGTCGGGCGGCGTATGGTGCTGACTCAGGCGGGACAGGAGATCCTGCCCTATATCGACTCGGTCGTCGAATCCGTGGACCGGCTCTGCAACTTTGGCAGAGAAAAGAGCGACATCCGCGGTGTACTGAGGGTGGCGATGCCGGAGACCATTCTCATATACAAGAGCCAACCGATCCTTAAAGCTTTCCGGGAGCAGGCCCCGCAGGTAAAGCTGCTCATTCGTTCGCAAAACTGTTACCTGACGCGAAACCAGATATTGAACGGGGATATAGACGCCGCCATCCACTATGACGTCGGCGGGTACAACCCGACCATCGTCGCCAAAAAGCTTACGGATTTCGGGCAGGCGCTGGTGGCCTCGCCGGCTCTGGCCGTCGAGGAACGCGATTTTGTGACTCGCGATCAGAGAAAGGCGCTCTCGCTGATCAGCAATGATAAGAACTGCATCTCGCAGGAGGTTTTCGACCGCTATCTGAAGGAACGTCATATATACGTCGAGAACGTCATCGAGCTGTGGAGCATCGAGGCGATCAAACGCAGCGTTATCAGCAATCTAGGCGTCGCTTTCCTGCCATGCTTCGCCGCAGAGGAAGAGCTGCGGGATGGCAGGCTGATAGAGCTGCCGACGGCCCTGAAGGAAAAAAACATCTCCGCTATCTGCGCCCATCATAAAAATAAGTGGATGAGTCCCGCGATCAAACTTTTTTTGGATCTCGTCGACGAGAACATTTTCACCCCTTAAAAATTCCGTATGGAAAGTAAACGGGAGCCCGTTCCGCAGAGGGCTCCCAACTTTTTATCTCAGCTGAGCCAGCGGCCGATATTTGATAAAAATAGCCTGTAAAGGTGTGCCGCGACAGGGCCGGGACGGCCGGAACCTATCGTGATGTTTCCGACGCGCACCACCGAAAGGATCTCGTTGACGGTGCCGGTGATGAAGGCCTCGTCGGCCTGGGGCAGCTCGTCTTCGCGGGGGCAGCGTTCCTCTATCGTGAAGCCGTTCTCCCGCGCGAGCGCGAGAACGACGCTGCGCGTGACGCCGTCAAGCACCCTGCCTGCGGGAGCGGTGATGATCTTTCCATCTTTGCAGAGAAAGAAATTGTTCGTCATCGCCTCGGTGATCTCTCCGGCGGGCATATAGAGCGACTCATGGTTCACCTTGTCGCCGCCGCCGAGCGGGATGAGGGCCAGGAGGTAATTTATGCTCTTGCAGAGCGGAAAGGGGCGTTCCATCCGGTTCGGTTCGAGCACCGCGCCGCGCCTGCGTTCCTCTTCCGGCGTCTTGTTTATCCCTCCGAAGAGTACGAAGAAGCGCGGTTCAGGAAATGACCCCTTATTGTTTATATCGCCGCCGGTTATGTAGGGGCGCACAAGCCCCTCGGCGGGGCAGCCTTCCATTTTAACTCCGGCTTTGAAGATCTCCGGCAGTCCGGGCAAGATATTGCCGGCGGCGATCCCGGCCCCTTCCGCGCTCCGGGCAAAGCGTTCAAGATGCATCTCCATGCCGAATAATTTGCCGTCATAAATACGTATAGCCTCGAATACCGCCGCGCCGCGCTGGATGGCCATGTCGGTTACGGGGAGATGGCACTCGGAAATGGGCGCGTATTTACCGTTCATATAGCAGAGCGTCATTCTTATACCACTTCCTTTTCTATGATGCTGGACGCTACCAGTATATGACGGACGGCCGCCGCTGTATTCAATATCTTTCTTTTAGTTTTGTTATGACTATTTTAGCGCGCTTTTAACCGATAATGAGAAGGTGCTAAAAATGAAATGGCGGGAGCTTTTGCGCAGCCCCCGCCATTTCGTCAATATTTGCAAGCTTTTTTATTTACGCCACTTTTTCGCCGAGCTTGTATACCTCTTCGACCGAGGTCGATCCGGCGTGGTAGGCGAGGGTCGTCGGCGTTTCGCCGTCAAGGACGACGAAGTCCGCCTGTTTGCCGGCAGTGAGGCTGCCGACTTTTTTCGCGCGGTTGATCGCGTAGGCGGCGTTCAGCGTCGTCGCGGTAAGGGCCTCTTCGATCGTCAGGTCCATGTTCATCACGCCGAGGCCGAAGATGAAGGGGACCGACTCGCAGAAGCATGAGCCGGGGTTGCAGTCCGTAGCCATCGCCACGGGAACGCCCCAGTCCACCATCTGCCGCCCCTTAGCGTAGGGCTTCTTGAGGCTGTAGGCCGTCGCGGGCAGCAGCACGGCTATGGAGCCGGCCTTGCCCATCGCGCGCAGGTTATCCTCGCTTGCCGCGAGAAGGTGCTCCGCAGAGCGGGTCGCCAACTCCGCCGCAAGCCCGGCGCCGCCGAGGTCATGTACTTCGTCCGCGTGGATCTTTGTGTCGAAGCCCATATCCTTTGCCGCGATCAGCAGCCGGCGGCTCTGGTCGACGGAAAAGACTCCCTCTTCGCAGAAAACGTCGCAGAACTCGGCGATTCCCTGAGCCTTTACCTTCGGCAGCATTTCGCCGATGAGTATGTCATCGACAAAGCGGTCGGCGTCGTTCTTCCATTCCTGCGGTACAGCGTGCGCGCCCATGAAGGTGGGAACGACGTCAAGCGGCGTCTCAAAGCTGACGCGGCGTATCACCTCGAGCATCTTGAGTTCGAGGTCGAGGTTCAGTCCGTAGCCGCTCTTGATCTCGATCGTCGTAGTTCCCTTGGCGAGCGCCGAAAGGGCCAGCTTTTTCGTCGTTTCAAAGAGCTGTTCCCCGGTCGCCGCCTTCACGGAGTTGACGGAGGAGAGGATGCCGCCGCCGCGCTTGAGTATCTCAAGGTAGGGGAGTCCGGCAAGGCGCATGCCGAATTCATCCTCGCGGCGTTTCGCGAAGCAGAGGTGTGTGTGCGGGTCGACGAAGCCCGGTATGACGCAGGCGCCGCCGAAGTCCCGCTCAAAGCGGATCTGCGAACGGTCAAGCCCGTTCGTCACCTCCTCGTCCGTCCCGATCTTTTCGATAAGGCCGTTTTCGACGAGCATGGAGCCGCCTTTGATCTCGGCGACTTTAGACTGCCCGGCTCCCGCGAGCGGTTTGCCTCCGTCTACAGGAGTAAATATGCGCATGTTCCTGTAGAGCTTTTTCATAATTATTCCGCCTTTTCGCCCATCAGGTCGAGGAGCTGAAGTTCAAGTACCTGCGCGGGGTCGAAGTCCGCGATCTGGAGGTAGTAGGCGGCGCTTTCGAGGATCGCGTTTACGGGGATCATGCCGTATACCTCGGTCTCGATGACCTGCACTCCCCAGCGCTTCGCTTCCATGCGGATCATCTCCAGCACGCGATAGAGCGAGTTCTTCTCGTAGTCGACAAGGTTCATGCTGACCTGCGTGATGCCGCGCTCCTCAAGCGCGAGGCCGATGCCCTTGACGTGGCAGAAACCGCCGGATGAGGCGCGGACTGTGTTGGCGATCTTCTTTGCGATATTGATGTCTGTGGTGTTAAGGTTGACGTTGAAAGCTACAAGGAACTTGCGCGCGCCGATAACCGTTGCTCCGGCGGTGGGGTGGAGGCAGGCTTCGCCGATGTCCGGCTTGCGGTCAGGATTGGTTTTTGCCTCGTCCTTGAGCACCTCGTACTGACCCTTGCGGATGACTTCGAGGCGCTTTCTTTCAGGGCGCTTCGCGGCGTCCTCGTAGAAATAGACGGGGATGCCTGTCTCTTTATAATAACGTTCGCCAAAATTGTGGGCGAGCGCGATGCATTCCTCCATAGAGATACCCTTTATCGGGGTAAAAGGCACAACGTCGACGGCGCCGATGCGCGGATGTCCGCCCTGATGGGCGTTCATGTCGATATGCTTCAACGCGACCTTCGCCGCTTCGAGGAGCGCATCCTGGATCGGCGCGGGAACGCCGACAAGGCTGATGACGAGACGGTTGTGGTCTTCGTCGGCACGGTGGTCAAGAAGGTAAACGCCGCGCTTGCCTTTAAAGCAATTCACGATCTCATCTATTACATCCTGTCTTCTGCCTTCGCTGAAATTTGGTACGCATTCGATCAACTGCATTGCCATAATTTATTCCTGCCTTTCAATATTTTATTAGACGCCGCAAACCTCCGGCAAGTTCAATGTACCGCCAGCCGAACAGTTGTGTCAAGCGACGAACCGGCCATGTGTCAATATTGCGTTAATATTACGTCAATATGCGTATACGGGAGCCGCGCCGGGCCTCCTTGCGCATACCGCGGGACAGCCGCATGGAATGCCAAAGCGTTTGTCCCGCGCGACTTTGTATGGTCTGGAACCGGTTAATTAAGTTCTCCGACGGCCTCTTCGACCGCCTTGACGACCGTGCCGTCCTCCACCAGCTCCAGCGACTTCAAAAGCAGCGGCTGCATGAACTGGTCTTTCTCGTAGAAGGGGACATGTTTGCGGAACTCCTTGAAAGCCGCGCCCGAACCCTTACCGGGTTTCAGCGGCGCGCGGAAATCCATACCCTGCGCGGCGTTCACCATCTCGATGGCGATGACGCGGTTCGTGTTGTTGAGTATCTGGCGTGCCTTGCGCGCGCTGTAGCCGCCCATCGAGACATGATCTTCCTGGTTGGCGGAAGTCGGTATCGAGTCAACGACGGAGGGGTGGGCGAGCACCTTGTTCTCGGAGACGATCGCGGCCGCCGTATACTGCGGGATCATGAAGCCGCTGTTGACGCCGCTGTCGGAGACGAGGAACGGGGGCAGGTCGGAAAGTTTGTGATCGACGAGGCGCGCGACGCGGCGCTCGGAGATGCTCGCGAACTCCGCCGCCGCGATGCCGAAGAAATCCATCGCCATCGCCAGCGGCTGTCCGTGGAAGTTGCCGCCGCTGATCGCCTCTCCGTCTTTATGGAAGATGATCGGGTTGTCGGTAACGGAGTTGATCTCTATTTCTATCTTTTCCTTTACATAGCCGACGGCGTCACGGCTCGCGCCGTGCACCTGCGGCAGACAGCGCAGCGAATAGGCGTCCTGCACGCGGTCTTTCTTATAGGCTTCGACTATCTCGCTGCCTTCGAGCAGGCGGCGCATATTTTCGGCGACGACTCCCTGTCCCACCTGCGGGCGCAGGTCGTGCGTCCTCTTGTCGAAGGCGTAAGGAACGGCGTGAAGCGCTTCGGCTGACATCGAAGCCGCGATATCAGCATTCTTCTGCATGGTCAGCGCGTCGACGATGCAGAGCGCCGCGACGGCGTTCATGACCGTGGTCCCGTTATTGAGCGCAAGGCCTTCCTTCGGCTGAAGCTCGACCGGTTTCATGCCTGTTTTCGCCAGCGCCTCGGAGGCCGTCATCTCTTTTCCCTGATAGACCACATTGCCGTGGCCGATGAGGGTGATCGCTACGTGGGAGAGCGGGCAGAGATCGCCGCTCGCTCCGACGGAACCCTGCGCCGGTACGACGGGATGGATGCCGAGATTTAGATAATCGACCATCTGCTGCAGCGTTTCCAGGCTGATGCCGGAGAAGCCGCGGGTCAGAGTGTTGATGCGGAGGAGCATTATCGCGCGAACGACGTCTTCGGGATAGGGTTCGCCAAATCCGCAGGCGTGGCTCAGAAGAAGGTTCTCCTGAAGCTGGCGTCCTTTATCGCGCGGAATGACAACCGAGGCCAAGTCTCCAAAACCGGTGGTCACGCCATAGACTACGCGTCCCTCGTCGACCCACTCCTTGACCGCCTGGGAACATTCTTTGATCTGCTCCTTCGCCTCCGGCGCGATCTCTACCTTGCAGCCTTTGCGCGCTACATTCACCACATCCTGCAGGGTAAGCGACTTACCATTCAAAAACACTGTCGTCATTGTAAAACTCCTCCTTGATAGAAATTTATTTTTGTCCCAGATATCTTACGTTTTATGCTATAATTACAAATATGTATAAAACCTATTGAATATTTGATGAAAATATGACGCTTTCGTGCTTTAATACTTTTCAATCCTAAATCTTTGCGCTACAATTAGTATAGTCTGAAAATCATTTACGTCAAGAAAGAATTTTGTGAAATATCAAAAAGAATGGAGCTGACAGAAATGTATGACGCATCAGGAAAGACATTGGAACTGAGACTGGAATTTCCGAACGGGCTTCCTCCGAAGCCGGAGTTCGAGCCGGGAATAAGAAGAGCGCCGAACCGCGGACAGGTACTTAACGAAAAAGAGATGGTACTTGCCCTTAAGAACGCGCTCCGCTATATCCCCGAGGAGTACCATAAAGAGATCGCCCCCGAGTTCCTTGAGGAGTATAAGGAGCACGGACGCATCTACGGCTACCGCTTCCGTCCGCAGGGAAAGCTCTACGGAAAGCCGATCGGCGAGTACAAGGGCAAGTGCGTCGAGGGCAGGGCCTTCCAGGTGATGATCGACAACAACCTTGACTTTGAGGTGGCGCTCTATCCATACGAACTCGTCACCTACGGCGAGACGGGACAGGTCTGCCAGAACTGGATGCAGTACCAGCTGATCAAAAAGTATCTCGAGGTCGTGACGCAGGACCAGACGCTCGTCGTGCAGTCGGGACATCCGCTCGGACTTTTCCGTTCGCATCCCTCCGCGCCGCGCGTGATCCTCACGAACGGCCTGATGGTCGGCCTCTTTGACGACCCCGAGAATTTCCGCCGCGCGACGGCGCTCGGCGTCGCCAACTACGGGCAGATGACGGCCGGCGGCTGGATGTATATCGGGCCGCAGGGCATAGTTCACGGCACATATAACACGCTGCTCAACGCCGGACGCAAGATGTTCCATCTTCCCGAGGGCAAGGGCCTTGCGGGACACCTCTTCATCTCCTCCGGACTTGGCGGCATGAGCGGCGCGCAGCCGAAGGCCGCGGAGATCGCGGGAGCGGCGGCGATCATCGCCGAGGTGGACCCCTCGCGCATCGAGACGCGCCACAGCCAGGGCTGGGTAGGCAGGAAGACAGCGGATCTCGCCGAGGCTTTCAAGTGGGCCGAAGAGGCAATGGCCGAGGGCAAGGCGCTCTCGATCGCCTATGAGGGCAACATCGTCGACCTTCTCCAGTACGCTTTGGATAACGACAAGAAGGTGGAACTCCTCTCCGACCAGACCTCCTGCCACGCCGTCTACGACGGCGGCTACTGCCCGCAGGGGATCACCTTTGAAGAGAGGACGCGCCTGCTTGCCGAGGACAAGGAAGAATTCAAGCGCCTCGTAGACAAGACGCTCAGGAAGCACTTTGAGCTTATCAAAGCCCTCTCGGAGAAGGGGACCTACTTCTTCGACTACGGCAACGCCTTCATGCGCGCGGTCTTTGACGCTGGCGTCAAAGAGATCGCGAAGAACGGCGAGAACACCTTCGAGGGCTTCGTCTTCCCCTCATATGTCGAGGACATCATGGGACCGCTCCTCTTCGATTACGGTTACGGCCCCTTCCGCTGGTGCTGCCTCTCGCGCGACCACGAAGACCTCAAAAAGACCGACCAGGCTGCGATGGACTGCATCGACCCGAACCGCCGCTTCCAGGACCACGACAACTGGGTATGGATCCGAGACGCGGAGAAGAACCAGCTCGTCGTCGGCACCCAGTGCCGCATCCTCTATCAGGATGAAGAGGGAAGGATGCGCATCGCCCTCAAGTTCAACGAGATGGTGAGAAACGGAGAGATCGGCCCCGTGATGCTCGGACGCGACCACCACGACGTATCGGGCACGGACTCGCCCTACCGCGAGACCTCGAACATCAAAGACGGCAGCAACGTCATGGGCGAAATGGCGATCCACTGCTTCGCGGGCAACTGCGCACGCGGTATGAGCCTCGTCGCGCTCCACAACGGAGGCGGCGTCGGCACCGGCAAATCGATCAACGGCGGCTTCGGCCTCGTGCTCGACGGCAGCGAGAGAGTGGACCGCATCATCCTCGAGTCGATGAGCTGGGACGTCATCAACGGCGTCGCGCGCCGCGCCTGGGCCCGCAACGAACACGCCATCGAGACGATAGAGACCTTCAACGCGAAGCGCAGCGACGGACACATCACGCTGCCATATATCGCCGACGAAGAGTATCTCACCGAGCTTGTCAAAAACAATAAGTAATATTATTTAAATTATAAGACACTACTTCGCCGCCCTGGCTGGCATCCATTCAGGGCGGCTTTAAAATCAAGACAGGAGTGAAATACTATGAAATTTGAAGAAATGACAGTCGGCGCATTCATAGACGAACTCGCCTCAAATTCACCGGCCCCCGGCGGCGGCAGCGTCGCTGCGCTCTGCGGTTCTTTGGCCTCGGGCCTCACCGCGATGGTGGGGAACCTCACGATCGGCAAGGAAAAGTACAGAGACAACTGGGAGACGATGGAAAAGGTCTTCAAGGAGAGCGAAACTCTGCGCGCGTCATTTGTCAAATTGATGAACGACGACACAGACTCCTTCAATATTTTTATGGCCGCGATGAAGATGCCCAAAGATACCGACGAGCAGAAGGCGGCGCGCAAAGCTGCGATGGCCGAAGCGGCGAAGACGACCACTGACGTGCCGCTGCGTACGCTCGAAGCCTGCGCCGCGGCGGCGAAACTCGCCTGCGAAGCGGCCTCCTTCGGAAACCCGAACGCGGCAAGCGACGCGGGAAGCGCGGCGCTGCTCGCCGACGCCGCCGGCAAGGCCGCCTCATATAACGTGCGCATCAACCTTCCCGGCGTAAAGGACGAAGTATTCGCCGCGGAATGCCGCACAAGGATGACAAAGGCTCTCGAGGAGATCGCCGTTTATTCGAAAAAGACGGCGGCAAAGATGGAAGAGGCGCTCGGATAAGATAGCCGAGATATACCTGCCATAAAAACAAAACAGTCCGTGCCGTGGTATTGAAAGTATTTCACGGCACGGACTGCTTTATATAGCGGCAAAAAATAAAAACTGTCTCATAAAAATAGTTATTTTTACTGGTTGTTCTTTCGTTTCCGCCAAAACCCCGCCTCTTTCTGATATAATTCTGCACTAATCTGCCAGGTGATGGTTTTAAATGGTGATGCTGATGATTAAACGATCAGAAAAAATGATAATGTCTTTGCTGTTGTTCTTAATCCTTTCCCTCGCGCCGGCGGCCGAGGCGGGGGGGATTCCCCTGAAAGTAGTGATCCTTACCACATACACCGTGGAAGACATAGCGCGCGTTCCCCTGAAGTACTCGCTGGAGATAAAACACTGGTACGACAAAAACTTTTCCGACGCGGAATACTACCGCGTCAAGGGAACGAGTTCCTATATCTATATCAAAGACGGGCTTGCCTTCATCACGATCGCCAGGGGCAAAAAGGGCGCGGTAAGTTCGCTCTCCGCGCTGCTCAAGGATCAGCGTTTCGATTTTAGCAAAGCCTACTTTGTGGTCACAGGCGAAGCCAGCGTGCCGCCGCAGACCGCCTCCACGGGGTCCGTATGTATCGCGGAATGGGTGCTCGACCACGAATACAAAACCTTTGCCGTTAAAAAGGGGAAGAAAAAGGTTCCGGCGGTAAGGAGCGGCAGCCTCTTCAGGCTCAACGAAAACCTCATAAAATGGTCGCTCTTGCTGAACAGGGACACCAAACTGGCGGATAATGCAAAAGCGGCAAAGTATAGAAAATTTTATCCATTAAAAACCGCGCGGGAGGAGCCTTTCATATATCAGGCCACCTCTGTCACGGTCAGCCCGAAAAGGAGCGGCAGCGACATTTCAAAACATGCCGAGCGTCTCTGCCGCGAACACAGGGCCGGGCGATACGGCATCCTGCAAGAGGAGGACAACGCCATCGCCTATGTACTGAAGCAGAGCCGGTATCTCGAAAGACTGCTGATAATAAGGTCTGGGACGGACTTCGACCAAAAACCCCACGGCAGAGCCGCCAACGAATCCGGCAGAGCCTTTGCGATAGGCGTCGTCAATAACTACAGGGCGGCGGCCCCGCTCGTAAAAGAGATACTCGGAAACTGGGACGAGTGGAGAAGGGGCGTGCCAAAGATATGAGGCGCGCTTCACCAACGCGCCGACGTCAATGAAAAAGAAAAAGCGCCGCTTTAAAGTCAGGCCTTGACCTTAAAGCGGCGCTTTTTAACGGCAAATAGCAGACAATCCTACCAGTTTTTCGCCTGGATCTCGAAGTAGGCCTGCGGGTGCTGGCAGACGGGGCACTTCTCCGGAGCCTTGTCGAGCTCAAAGACCGCGCCGCAGTTGCGGCACTTCCAGAAGAGCTTGCCGCCCTTGGCGAAGACCGTGCCATCCTCAACGTTCTTCGCGAGCTCGCGGTAACGTTTCTCATGCTCGGCTTCGACCTTGCCGATGTTCTCGAACATCACGGCGAGCTCCTCAAAGCCCTCTTCACGCGCCTCTTTCGCCATGCGCGGATACATCTCAGTCCACTCATCGTTCTCTCCGCCCGCGGCGGCGAGGAGGTTGGCAAGCGTGTCGCCGATCCCCGAAAGAGCCTTGAAGTGCAGCTTGGCGTGCTCCTTCTCATTCTCGGCAGTTTCCAGGAATATCGCCGCTATCTGCTCATAACCGGCCTTCTTGGCGGCCGAGGCGAAATAGGTATACTTGTTGCGCGCCATCGATTCTCCGGCAAAGGCTTCCCAAAGGTTCTTCTCCGTCTTGCTTCCTTTAAGTTCCAAAACGATTCCTCCCACAATATGAAATTACACGGATATTATTTTATAACCACGCCGTAAATAATCAATAACGACAAATGAACAGAAATGAATCGCGGCGCACATTTTAGCCATTTCAACAGAGCAAAAAAAACGGACCTCCGGCGCGGGAGGCCCGTTCGCTCATATTCAGAAAAAAGTTACTTTGCCGGTCTGATGATCACTACCTCGCCGACCCATTCGGTGAAGGTGGGCATGTAGTAGACATTTTTGTAGCCGAAATCACAGAGCTTCTGCCCTGCCTCTTTACTCATCTTGTCGTTCGCACCGTAGACGACGATGACCTTGTTGACGTCGGGGATCATTGAATGCGTCACGGCGTCCATCATCAGCTCGAAGGGAAGCGACTCCGCCATAGGGATGTGGCCGGCCTTAAAGTCAGGCAGGCTGCGGACGTCGATGATCGCGATCGGACGCTGCGTCTCAATAAGTACAGCCACCTCCTGCGGCGAGATCTTCTTCAAAGGATATGCCGCCGCCTCCGCTTTCATCACCTGGGCAGTTCCCATTATTACAACTGCTGTCAATATAACCGTAAATAGCGCTGCAAACTTCTTCATTGGTGTAAATCCTCCGTTTGTTTAATGTTTATTGCATCGCTTATATTTATACATCAGGAGGATTGGCAGACACAGGTAGTTTTATCTAACATGCGGCTCAGTAAAAACTTTGTTTTTTATGTTATCTGCGTTAAATACTATAAAAAACACCACTATAAATACTGATATCTTTATATCCTACGTATTTTTGCCCTTTAACGAAGGATGCCCAGCGGCGTACGACATTTACCGGTTTCAGTCAAATAGGCTCCGTTGGCGGCCGG
Organism: Cloacibacillus evryensis DSM 19522; assembly: GCF_000585335.1. Taxonomy (NCBI): domain Bacteria; kingdom Thermotogati; phylum Synergistota; class Synergistia; order Synergistales; family Synergistaceae; genus Cloacibacillus; species Cloacibacillus evryensis. The sequence continues at coordinate 1,633,799 of NZ_KK073872.1, read as the reverse complement.
TCGTTTTCTCTTCAAAAGCGCTCAGGTATTCAAAGATCGACCCGTTGTCATGCGCGATGCCGTGAGCGGCGCATTTCTCGTGAAAGAGCCTCATCAGCCTGCCGTTGCGGGGGCTGGTTATCACATAGCGGTCGCCGTAGTTTTCAATATATCTCTCTTTCATTTTTGGGAAGAGCTCGTCCAGGCGGCTGTAGAAGTATTCCCGGTTCCCCTCGCGCAGCGTCAGCCCCATGCCGAAGCAGATGACGCTGCGGACCTTTGCTTCAATGCAGTAATCCAATATTCCGGAGATATTATCCTCCGTATCGTTGATGAAGGGAAGGATGGGGCAGAGCCAGACGACCGTCGGTATGCCCGCGTCGCGCAGCCGCTTCAGGGCCTCGAAACGTTCCAAGGTGGTGCTGGCATTCGGCTCAAGTTTCCGGCAGAGCTCTTCGTCATGGGTGGTCAATGTCATCTGCACCACGCATTTGGTTCTCTTGTTTATCTTTTTCAGCAGTTCCAGGTCGCGCAGCACATGAGCGGACTTCGTGATGAGTGTGAAGCCGAAGCCATACTTATAGATCAACAAAATCGCCCTTCTGAGATTTCCTGTTTCCAGTTCAAGCGGGATATAGGGGTCCGTCATGGAACCGGTGCCGATCATGCATTTTTTCACCTTGCGCCGCAGGGACTTTTCCAACAGCTCTACGGCGTTTTCTTTGACCTCGATGTCCTCGAAGTCATGCGCCATCCGATAGCATTTGCTTCTCGAATCGCAGTATATACAGCCGTGGGAGCAGCCGCGATAGAGGTTCATCCCGTTTTTCGCCGATAATATCCCCTTTACCGTCACACGATGCATCTATGGGCCCCCATGCCGTCCGCCGCGGAAGCTCTGGGCCGGGTACCGCCGGCCCCCATCAGATCCAGTGTTTGCCGGAGGAGAATATCGGGTGCGGCTCGATGCGGAAGCGGCCGCGCGGCGAAGAGGCGTAGCCTCCGAAGCCGCCCTCGTAGTAGTTCTCAAGGAAGAGGTCGAAACCGTTCCGGTTGAGCGCGATGAAAGCGTCCTCAAACGATTTGAAGCAGAGCTGATCGAAGATCACCGGCGTGTCGGTGGAGAAGTAGGCGCTCGCCTCGTGCGGCGTCTCGGACTCCGTCACAAAGGCCCAAACTTCGTCCTGCATTCCAAGATCCTTTACCCACCAGCGGCAGTTTCCGGGGTCAAGCTTCTGCAGGTCGTAGGGCATGCCATTTTCCGCCGGACGTCCGTCCGCGCTCTCGCGGCCGCAGCAGAAGAAGTTATAGCGTGAATCAAGATATTTCTTGTTGAACTCGTCGGCGACCTTCACCGCCTCCTGCGGCATGAGGATGTTGAGCAGCGTCACCCAGCGTTTTGAGACGGGGCCGTAGAAGGCTTCGGCGACCGCGCCCGCGATGCAGGCCTGCGTGTCGGAGTCGCCGCCGAGAGACACGGCGTTGCTGAGCGCGTCTTCAAAGGACTCGGATTCAAGGAAAGCGATGAGCGCCTCGGGAACGCTGCCCTGACATGACGAGTCAAAGGTATATCCGGGGCGGACCGATTCGAGGGAACGGTCGAGGTCATAGCCGAATTCCCGCGCTACGTAATCTTTTATCTCATCTTTGCTTTTGCCGCTCCGCGCGAGAAAGACGGAGGCTGCGACGGCGCAGGCCCCCTTTACCCCCTCGGGGTGGCTGTGGCTAGGCTCCGCGCTTCTCTTTGCCTCTTCAAGGACCTCTTCGAGGCTGTCGAAGGCCCAGCCAATGGGCGAGACCCGCATCGCGGAGCCGTTGCCGTAGCTTTCGCCCCTCTCGTCGCTGTCGGAGAGGCACCAGCGGAAAAACTTCTGTCCATACCCCGCGTTCGGGTAGGAGCGTCCCCAGTATTTGAAGACCTGCATATAGTCGTATCCGTGGAGGAGCGCGTCCGCCGTCGCGACGGTAAGCACGGAATCATCCGTGAAGCGGCTCCTCTCGGAGACAAAATCAAATTCTTTGGATTTGTGCGGGGCCCTCTCGAATACGGAGCCCACGATATCGCCAATCAGCGCGCCTAACATCTATATCATCACTCGCTTACTTATAATTTCGACAATGATGTATATTATACTACAGCCCCTTCTGTTCCGGGCGCTCGAAGGGATCGCCGAGGTGCGCGGCGTCTCCCATCAAAAGCATCCTCGGCGCGGAACCTTCTTGGATTTCGACGACCGTGATGCTGCAGTTAGGCACCTGGAAACGGAAGAAACTTGAAAGAGGCGCGCCGAGCCAGTAGCAGAGCAGCACTTTGATCACCGCGTCGTGCGAGGCGAGCAGCACGTCCCCCTTGTATCTTTTCGCGGCCCCGTCCACGGCTGGCGCGGCGCGGCGCATGATATCGGCGAGATTCTCGCCGCCCGCTCCCGGCATCGTCACCGTTTCAGGGGCGACGTGCCATTTGCGGAGCTCTTCGGGCCATTCAGCCGCGATCTCGTCGGCGAGGCGTCCCTCCCAGTCGCCGTGGTTTATCTCGGTCAGCGCCCCCACCGTTAAAAACTCTCCGCACTCGCACCGCGCCGAGGCGCGCTCGGCGGTAACCTTCGCGCGCGCCAGCGGGCTCGTCAGCACCGCCTCAAACCTATGGCCGGCAAGCCGCTCACCCAGCAGCTCCGCCTGCGCCAGCCCCTTTTCGTTGAGTTCAGTGTCCTGCTGCCCCTGAAAACGTCCCGCGACGTTCCACGCCGTCTCCCCGTGCCTGATCACAAAAAATCTCATCTGTCTACCCGGCCTTTGTAAAATCGACCGTCGTCACCCAGACCATATCGCCGCTCTTCACAAGTTCGCCGCGCAGCCTGTCGTCAGTCTCGCCGTCTATTTCAAGCGCGCCGAGCGCGAGGCCGCTGCCCTCCTTGCGTCCGAGGGCAAAGTTCGCGATATTGACGTCAGCCGCGCCAAGGACGCTGCCGATCTTGCCGATGACCCCGGGGCGGTCGTGGTTCTGGAAGATGAGCAGTTTGCCGCTCGGCACAAAGTCCACCCAATAATCATTGACGCGGACGATGCGCTGGCGTCCCTCTTCGGTGATCGTCGCCAGCAGCGAGACGGAACCCTTTTCCGTTTCAAGCTCGACCTCGATAGTGTTCTTGTAGGTCTTTGACTCGCCGCAGCTCTCGTCTATCGATATATGACGGTCTTTCGCGAGCAGCGGGGCGATCATATAGGTGACGGAAGAGCCGACGCTCACCTCGAGCATCCCCTTGAGGACGGCTATCGTGTAGGGGCGCAGTTGGTTTGCGACGCGTTTTTCCTCATCCTCAAAGAGCGCGCCGCGCAGCGTCACATGGCAGTTGTGGGCGGCCGCCCCGCGCACTTGAGCCAGCTTGGCCGCGAGAACGCCTATCTTGCGCGAAAGGGCGAGATACATCCGCTGGTCGCCGTTCAGCGCCTGCTCTATAAACGGAAGGTTCACCGCGTGCGAATAGGGTTCGCCGCGAAGCACCATCAGCATGTTCTGCGCCGCGATGCGCGAGACCTCGGACTGGGCCTCGACTGTGTTCGCACCGATGTGAGGCGTGATCACGATCCGCTCCGCGATGTCCTCGGCGAGGAAGGGATGGCCCGCCGCCAGCGGCTCGGCGCTGAAAACGTCGGTGGCAAAGCCGGAGAGCCGTCCGTCGCGCACAGCCTCCGCCACCGCCGCCTCGTCGACGATGCCGCCGCGCGCGCAGTTGACGAGATAGGCGCCATGTTTGAAGGCGCGCAGCATGTCCGCGTCGATCATGTCCGAGGTCTCCTGAGTCAGCGGCGTGTGTATCGTCACGACGTCGGCGAGCGAAACCGCTCCTTCAAGGTCGCTCACAAGCTCCACATGCAGCGACTCGGCCTTTTTCTGCGGTATGTAGGGATCGTAGGCGATGACCTCCATGCCGAAGGCCCGCGCGCGCTTCGCGACCTCGCTGCCGATGCGTCCGAGGCCGATAATGAGAAGCTTCCGCCCGCTGAGCTGGCAGCCCGTGAAACGGTTGCGGTCCCATTTGCCCCTGTGAAGCGAACTGCAGGCCTGAGGCACATGGCGCACGACGGCAAGCATATTGGCCATCGTCAGCTCCGTCGCCGCGAGCGTGTTGCCGCTAGGCGCGTTTATTACGATGATGCCCTGCCTGCTCGCGGCGGGAAGGTCGATGTTGTCGACTCCGACGCCGGCGCGGCCGATAACTTTAAGGTTTTTGCCGGCCTCGATCTTCCTTTCGTCCATCGTCGTGCCGCTGCGCGTCAGTATGCCGTCATAAGCCGGCAGTTTCGCGATCAGTTCCTCTTCGGCAAGCCCTATTTCCACGTCAAGCTCGACGTCCGGCGCGTTCCTGAATATATCAAGCCCCGCCTCGCCGACCTTTTCCGTGACAAGTATCTTCCATTTCCTGTCCATCACGCTCTCTCCAATCATCTATCTTTTATCTGTCTTAAAAATTTTTCGGGCAGTTCTAAGGTAATTTTCATCGCTATCTTTGCCGATCGCTCCGGCAAAGGCTCTAAGAATATCCTCCATCTCGCCGATCTCCCAGTCGCTGTAGTGCGAAGCGCGGATCAGCTTTCCCTTCAAGGCCCCCTGGCCGCCGGCCGTCTCAAAACCTTCGGCGGAGAGGCTCTTTCTCACGGCCTCGCTCGCGCCGTTCGGCGCGGAAAAGGCGGTGACGCCGGCCGAGCGCAGCTTCTTATCCGTCACGAGCAGCTCATAGCCGAGCTCTTCCAGAGCGGCCGCGAAAGCGTCGGCGTACAGCCTGCGCTTCGCGAACCACGCCCGCGCGCCGTCGGCGAGGATGACGTCCAGAGCGGCGTTGAGCGCGTAGTAGAGCGATACCGGCGGCGTGTAGGGGTTGGCGTATGATCCCGGCCCCATGTTCTTCAAATGCAGCTTCAGGTCAAAGTAATAGCTGGGGCATTCCCGCTCCGGCAGCGCGGCGAGCGCCCGTTCGGACAGCCAGACGAAACCAAGCCCGGGCGGCGTCATCAGCCCCTTCTGCGAGGCGGTGCAGAGCACATCCGCGCCCCATTTTTCCGGCAGGCACTCGATCGCCCCGACGGAGCTCACGCCGTCGACTAAGATCAGCGGACGGCCCGCCGCGGGAAGCGCGTCTATGATCTCCCTTACCGGAACGGTGACGCCGGTCGAGGTCTCGTTGTGGGTGACGAGTATGGCGCGCGCGTCGGGATTTTCGCGCAGGGCCGCAGCCGCTGCCGCCGGCGACGGCGCGCTCCCAGCCTCCGCGTCGACATATACGCCGCGGGCCCCCGTGCGCGCGGCGATCTCGCGGAAACGGTCGCCGAAGACGCCGCAGGACAGTGATATAAATTTATCTCCGCGGCGGAGGAAGTTCACGGCGGCACATTCAAGCGCGCCGGTACCCGACGAGGGGAGTATGACGACGGGGGAATCGCTCTCCAAAAGCGCATGCAGTTTGCCGGCGATCCCCTTAAAAAGTTCGGAGAACTCGGCGCACCTGTGGCTCATAAGCTGGCGGGAAGCCGCCTCAAGAACGCTCTGCGGCGCCTCGACGGGCCCGGGAGTAAGCAGGTACTTTTTCTTCAACAATAAGACCTCCAGTATATAAAAAATAAAAAGAGACCGAAAGACGCCCTTCGATCTCAAAACGTTACCTCTGTTATTTGCGCGGATATGCTTACAACATCAGTGTTATTCGCTTTGAGACCGGCGGCGCGGCGATGACCATCCACACGACGAAAGGCCGGAGGAGAGAGAGGATGACGACACTGATTTTGAAATAGTTTTACAGTTCATTTGCCCTCTCCTTTGACTCAAAGTTTAATTAGCTAACATTTATACCCCCAACTTCTCTTAATGTCAATACTGAACTGGATTATCCGCCGAAATAATTTTTCGCTTTGCTTACAGTCAGACATTTTTAATATATAATAATAAAGATGCGCAAAAAGCGGAGGAGAGGCGTTTATGAGGAAAAAAGGCGAAGAGCTTCTATTATTTTTGTTTACAGTTTTTGTATACTGTTTTGTCTGTTTTTATCTCCCTTATAAATATCCTGACCTGCCTAAGAGCCTCTCTGCCTCATTCGAGGCCGTCATTCCCGGCGGCGTTTCCGCGCGGGAGGCGGCGGAGATCATCAGAAAAGCGGGGGCGGTGGACGACGCGAAGGCGCTTGCGCGCGCGATGGCCGATATCGGGATAGACCGCCGGCTGAAGCCGGGGCTGTACAGCCTGTATAAATCTACTCCCGCCGGCGTCGCGCGGCAGCTGGCGAAGGCGAAACCCATAGCCGACAGGATGACGCTGATCCCCGGCTTCCGCTACAGGCGGGTAGCCGCGCTCTTCGGCGGCGCCGCCGGAGCAAAGCCGCATTTCGACGCCGCGATGGAGAACGCTGATAACTTCCCGGCAGAGGTCAGGGCTTGGCTTCCTTCCCGAAAAGAGGAGCGGATCGTCTTCCTGCTTCCCGAAACATATTTCATCGCGCCCGGGCCGCAGGCGGCGGCGGAATTTGTCAAAAGCGCCTCCTCTCTGTGGTATGACCGGATAGGCTCTAAGATAGCGGCGGACGCCGCGCCGGAATCGGTGATGAAGAGCGGCATTCTCGCCTCTCTGGTCGAGGGAGAGGCGAAGGCCGCCGACGAACGGCCGATCCTCGCGGGGATCTTCCTCAAACGCCTTGAGAAAAACATGCGGCTGCAGTCATGCGCCACCGTTATATACGCGTGGGACGAGCTGAACATCAGGAAAAGCCGCCTCTCTTACCGCGACCTTGAGATAAATTCGCCCTACAATACCTATCTGGTCGGCGGTCTGCCGCCGGGGCCGATCTGCGCCCCCTCGGAGAGTTCGTGGAAAAGCGCGCTCGAGCCGGAGGAGAGCGATTATCTCTTCTTTTTCGCGGACAGGGAGGGACGGCACGTATTCAGCAAGAGTTACGAGGAACACCTGGCGAAGCAAAGGAGGCTGGGGCTGTGAGGCCGGAGATAACGGCGGCGCGCTTCATTGTGCCGCAAAAAGATATATACTATATCAGTTGGATAATAGACGCCGCGGAGGGCATCGGCTTTCTTCAGACGGACGACGCGAAGGCGGGCAGGATAACTGTATTCAGTCCGAGAGAGCAGCTGCCGTATATAATGGAGTTGATGTCATCGCTGCGCGCGGAGGGCATCGAGATAAAGCCGGACGAAGAAACGAATGATACGGGAGAGACTACCGCATGACAGACAAACTTGATTTTTTGCACGAAAGCATAAAAGAGGCGCTTAAAAGAGGCGCCCGGTACGCCGACATCTTTATCCAGAGCGGCGAGGGGCACTCGGTACATTTTGAGGACGGAAAGATAGACGGCATCTCGTCGTCTACATCCGACGGCGCGGGAAGCCGCGTCATCGTCGACGACAGGACCTTTTACGCGCACGCCCCGGGAAACGACGAGGCCGCCGTGTCCGCCTCGTTCGCGGAGTGCGCCGCCTCCGCCGGCATGGACGGGCTGAGGGAGAGTTCTTCCTCCGCCATGCTGATGGAGAGGGGAGAGCCAATCGCGCCCCCCGCGGTGGACTTTCTCCGCGAAATAGACGACATTATCAAGAAGGAATCCAAACACATAAGGCAAAGTTCATACCGTTACTCCGTCTCGCACCGGCGTGTACTGGTCATCAAACCGGACGGAACGGCGGCTTTTGACCGACGCCTCTACTCCTCCTTCGCGGCGCAGGTGGTAGCCGAACGGGACGGAGTGCTGCAAACCGGATCGGAACGCCGCTGCATGGCGCTCGGAGAGGATGATTTCTGGCGCGGCTCCGCGCCGCTGACCGTGGCGCGCACGGCGCTGCGCCGCGCGCTGCTGATGCTTGAGGCGAGCCCCTGTCCCGCCGGTTCGATGAACGTCCTCATGGACGGCGAGGCCGGAGGCACGATCATCCACGAGGCCTGCGGACACGGCCTCGAAGCCGATATCGTGGAAAAGGATTATTCCGTTTACCGCGGCCGCATCGGCGAAAAAGTGGCGCACGAGAGCGTGACGATGATAGACGACGCGGCGATGCCCGGGCTCTACGGCGCGTACAGATTTGACGACGAGGGGACCCCGGCACAGCGGACCGTCCTCATAGAGAACGGCGTCTTAAAGGGATACCTCACCGACATCCTCTCATCGCAGATGTACGGCCTGCCGCTGACCGGCAACGGCCGCCGCGAGTCCTACCGGAACATCCCCGTGCCGCGTATGAGCAACACCTACCTGACGCCCGGCAAAGACGATTTCGATTCAATGCTCGCGCGGACGGGAAACGGCCTCTATGTCAAAAAGATGGGCGGAGGCGAAGTAGACCCTACCTCGGGCGACTTCGTTTTTTACGTCACCGAGGGATATCTCGTTGAAAAGGGAAAGATCGGCGTCCCCGTGCGCGGGGCTATCCTGACCGGAAACGGCCCGGAGGCGCTCTCCCGGATATCGGCGCTCGGCGAAAATCTCGTCATGGACCCTGGGATATGCGGGAAATCAGGACAGGGCGTGCCGGTAACGGACGGACAGCCCTCCATGCTCATCGAGGGGCTCACGGTGGGAGGCAGCGAGGCATGAGAGAAAAGGCGCCAATGAGGAGAAGGGCGGCCAAGGCTCCCTCTAAAAGCATCAGAGAGAGGCTGGCGGAGCCCTTCGCGAATATTGGATCAGCGGTGAAGATCGCGAATATCATCGTCATGCTCTTCACCCTCTACATCATCGCTTCGCTTTACACTCCGTGGACGGGCGACGGCGGCGCGGGCATCGCCGCCTCGCTGCTGGCGTCGGTGGGCGGCTCCGTCGTCGTTCCCCTCCTGTTCGTGCTTTACCTTTCGTTATCTTACCTCTTCTCGCGGGAGGTAAGGTGCTTTTTCAGGCAATTCTTAGGAACGGCGCTTGTCTTTCTGCTCGCCTCGCTGCTGCTGGGGCTCAACCGGCTGACGGGCGGCGAGGACCTGCTGCGCTTCCCCTGCCTTTCCGCGGGAGCTTTCGGCCATCTTCTGAGCCTCGCCGTATATAAGACGACCGGAGTCCTGGGGACCTTGATCATCGGCCTTCTCCTGATCTATTTCACTCTTCTTTTTTACAATATTCATATATTCTCATATATTAAACTGCCCAAAATAGCATTGCCGTCTTTCAGTCGCAGGAAAAAAATGGAGACGCTTAAAGAAGAGCTTAATGAATACGGCTATGAGAGCCGCCGCAAAAACAGGGGCGCTCCCAACATCATGGAGTGCGGCGAGGGCGACTATTTCGCCTGCGAAGACGACCGTTCCGAAGACCCCGAAGAAGAGGACGCGTACGGGGACGAGGAAGACGGCGATATCAGCGAAGACGGCTCGGACAACGACGAGGAAAACATTGATTATAACGATCCTGACAGCGTCAGGATCGCGGCGGCGGGAACGGCTCCCGCCACGATCCAGGACCCCAACTTCAGCCTGGGGGATTCCTCCGGCGGACGTATCAAACAGGGGATATTCCCGCCGCCGATCGAACTCTTCGGACCGGAGGAGTCCCGCGACGGTGAGATGGACGAGGAGCGCGCCGAACCGCTCGGCGAAAAGATAGTCGATACGCTCGAACAGTTCAGCATCGAGTCGCGCCTCGCGGAGATACTCGTCGGGCCGACGGTCATTCAGTTCCGCATCCAGCTCGCTCCGGGCATAAAGGTCAGCAAAGTCGCCGCGCTCTCGAACGACATCGCGCTCGCGATGGCCGTCCCGAGCCTGCGCATCGAAGCTCCGATCCCCGGCAAACCGTACGTCGGCATCGAGATACCGAACCCCAAACGCCGCGGCATCCCTCTGCGCACCGTGATCGAAGACGACGCCTTCAAAAAGGCGAAGCTCTCGCTGCCGCTGCCGTTCGGCGTCGCGGTCAACGGCGACCCCATGGTCGTCGGCCTTGAGGAGCTGCCGCATCTGCTGGTGGCTGGCACGACAGGCTCCGGCAAGAGCGTCTTCGTCAATTCCTGCATCGTCGGGCTCTGCTCAAAGCGCTCCCCCGAGGAGCTGCGCATGATACTCGTCGACCCCAAGCGCGTCGAAATGGCCGTCTACGACAAGCTGCCGCATCTGCTGACGCCGCCGGTGACCGATCCCAAAAAGGCGGTGCAGGCGCTGGCCTGGCTGATACGCGAGATGGAGAGCCGCTATACGACCTTCGCGAAGATGCGCGTGAGGAACCTGGAAGGATACAACGAGAAGGTGCTGCCAAAGGACCGGCTGCCGCATATCGTGATCGTCGTCGACGAACTCGCGGACCTGATGATGACGGCGGCGAAAGAGGTGGAGGAGTACATCTGCCGCCTCGCGCAGATGGCGCGCGCGACCGGCATCCACCTGATGCTCGCGACACAGAGGCCGTCGGTGAACATCATCACCGGCCTCATCAAGGCCAACATCCCGGCGCGCGTGGCCTTCACGCTACCCAGCAACGCCGACTCGCGCACGATCATCGACTGCGCGGGAGCGGAGAAGCTGCTCGGCAAGGGGGACATGCTCTTTTCATCGACGAAGCACCCGAAGCCGATACGCATACAGTCGCCGTGGATAGACGAAAGCATCCTCGCCGCGTGGCTCAAATACATGACCAACACCTTCGGCGAGCCTGACTTTATTGAGATAGAGGCACAGGGAAACGGTCCCGCGGGCGGTAACGGCGGCACCTTCGACGACGAACTTCTGGAAGAGGCCGTCGAGACGGTGATGACGACGGGCATCGCCTCGGCCAGCGGCCTGCAGCGCCGCCTGCGCGTCGGCTTTTCGCGCGCCTCAAGACTGATAGACATGATGGAGCAGTTGGGCATCGTCGGACCGGCGGACGGGGCCAGGCCGCGCGAGATACTCGTCGATGAGGACGGGGCCGATGAACTTTTGGAAAACGCGAGAAACGGCGGGGAATAAGTTATGAAGGGAATAAAAAAAAGAGCCGTATTAAACGGCCCTTTGTACTTTTCCGGAACGGAGGCACTTCGTGCAGATATGAAGTTTACGAGTTTCTCCGCCGCCTACGTTCACCTTTACGCTCTGAATGTTGATAAGCCAACGGCGTCTCGTATGGCGGTTCGAGTGGCTTACGGCATTTCCCGTTGCCGGCCCGCGGCCGCAGCAATCACAGAATTTTGACATTTGTTTCCCCCCTTGTTTACCTTGAAACAATCAACCTAGACATTGTATCATAGCATCGCTCAAAGTTGCAACTGTAAGGATGCAAAAAAATCAGAAAGGAGTTTTTCAGATGAATTTCGTCGAAAAGATGACGGAACTTGAAAAAATATTGAAGGATCTCGAGGGTGATTCTCTCTCTCTGGATCTTGCGCTCACGGAATATGAGCGTGGGATCGCCCTCGTGCGCGAATGCCGCGCCTACCTGGCCGAGGCGCAGCAAAAGATATCCATGCTCTCACAGGAGGGCGAAGAACTGCCGCTGGCCGCCGCTAAGGCGGAGGGGGCAAAAAGTGATGAATGAGGCGCGGCTGAAGGCCGTAAAAGAAAAATTCGCGGCGGGCTGCGCGCTCATTGACGGCTACATCGCCGACACCGCCGGGCTGCGGGCTGAGAAGGCGCCGCCGAAACTCTTTGAATCTATGGAATACTCCCTCCGCGCCGGCGGCAAACGGCTGCGCCCGATACTCTGCCTCGCGGCGGCGGAAAGATGCGGCGTGGCGGCGGAAAATGCCCTGCCGATGGCCCTCGGCATCGAGATGCTCCACACGGCGACGCTGATACACGACGACCTCCCCTGCATGGACGACGACGACATGCGCCGCGGAAAGCCATCGAACCACGCGCTCTTCGGAGAGACGCTGGCAGTGCTGGCGGGGGACGCGCTGCTCGCGCAGTCGCTCGAATTCCCCATGGCGCAGCTCAAAAACATCCCCGCGCAGAACGTCCTCCGCGCGATGCGGATATTCGCCGGAGCCATCGGCCCTGCCGGGGTCTGCGGCGGGCAAGTGCTGGACATGTTCGCCGAGGGGACGGAGGGCGATCCGCATTACGTGCGCCGCGTCGCGGCGCTCAAAACCGGCGCTCTCATCGAGGCGGCCGTGCTCACCGGGGCGTCGCTCGGCTGCGCGGACGAGGCGGTCCTGGAAAGATACGGCGATTACGCGCGCCATCTCGGTTCCGCATTTCAGATAGTCGATGATATACTAGACGTGACGAGCACGGCTGAAGAGCTGGGCAAGACCCCCGGCAAGGATGAAGAACAGGGCAAGCTGACCCATGTCACCGTTTACGGCGTGAAAGCCGCCGGAGAGATGGCGGAAAAAGAATCGGCGGCGGCCAAAGAGGCGCTCGCGGGGCTGCTTGAGGAGGACGACTTCCTCATGCTCCTGCCTGATTACCTGGTTCATCGTACCTGCTGACGGCGCATTGAGAACTATCAAGGCGCATGACGGCTCCGGCATCCACCGGGGGATAAAAATAACTTACGTCAAGGTGGAATCGAAATGAGCCTTTTAGAATCCGTAGGAGACTTCAGAGGCCTGTACGGGCTTAGCGAAGCCGAACTGCAAAAGCTGTGCGCGGAGCTCAGAAAAAATATAATCGACGTGACCCTCGAAAACGGCGGCCACCTCAGTTCATCGCTCGGCACCGTCGAACTGACGGTGGCGCTGCTGCGCGTATTCAATCCCGACGCGGACAAGATAATCTTCGACGTCGGACACCAGAGCTACGCCTACAAACTGCTCACCAAGCGCCTGGACCGTTTCGCGACGCTGCGCCGCAAGGGCGGGCTCGCGGGATTCCCGCGCATGGACGAGAGCCCCTACGACTTTTTCACCACCGGCCACAGCAGCACCTCGATATCGGCGGCGATGGGCTACGCGAAAGCCCGCGACCTCATGGGCGAGGGACACGAGGTCGTCGCGGTCATCGGGGACGGCGCGCTGCTCAACGGGGTCTCATTCGAGGCGCTGAACTCCCTCGCGAGCATCAAGTCCAAAGTCATCATCATCCTCAACGACAATAAAATGTCGATAAACCCGCGCGTCGGCGGCATGGCCTCGCACCTGGCGAAGCTGGCCGTCAATCCGACCTACAAAAAACTCAAGGACTATATAAAGACCCAGTGCACAAACATGAAGAACGGAGAAAACATCAACTCTTCGCTCTCCAAAATAAAGATGAAGCTCAAATCGCTGCTCCTGCCGACCAACGTCTTTGAAGAGCTCAACATAAGCTACTGGGGCCCATTCAACGGCCACAACATAGCCGAGATGGAGGAGGTCTTCCGGCTCGCGCGCCATTACGACGAATCCCTGCTGATCCACGTTATGACCCAAAAGGGGAAAGGCTGCCCGCAGGCCGAGGCGTTCCCGTCATTCTTCCATGGAATAGGCCCCAAAACAAAGATAGACGCCGCCACACAGGCGACCGCCGGCACGGCTGCGAGCTGGAGCGGGGAGATGGCGAGGGTGCTCTGCGACATGGCCCGCGAAGACCCGAGGCTGGCCGTCTGCACCGCGGCGATGAAAGACGGCACCAAACTTGAAAACTTTGCCAAGGCGCACCCGCAGCGATTTTTTGACACCGGCATCGCCGAAGAACACATGCTCATCTACGCCGCCGGACTCGCGGCGGCCGGGATGCGCCCTGTCGTATGCATCTATTCGACCTTCCTGCAGCGCGCGGCCGACCAGGTAATGCATGATATATGCTTACCCAAACTGCCCGTACTGCTGGGCATCGACCGCGCCGGACTGGTCGGTGAAGACGGAGAAACGCATCACGGGATACTTGACGTCGCCTGGCTCCGCTCCATACCGGAGATGACGATCGCCGCGCCGCGCGACGCCGCCGACCTTGAATTCTTCGTCCGCGAATGGAAAAAGCTCGCGATCCCCATGGCGGTACGATATCCGCGCGGCAAGTCCGCCAAATCCATCCCCGCCGCCGGGGCAGAGCGTGTTCCGGCCCCGTGGGGAAAGCTCGAAGTGATCAGCCAGGGAGCGGAGATCTGCCTTATCGGCGTCGGCAGCACCGTGGAACTGATGATGAAGAGCGCCGACGAGATAGAAAAAATGACCGGCAGGCGACCCACGGTGGCGGACCTGCGCTTCATAAAGCCCCTTGACCGCGAAGGGCTCGACAAGCTCCTGACAACGCACGCCGTCGTCGTCACCGCGGAGGAAAACACCCTCGCCGGCGGCGTCGGAGAGGCCATCTCATCATACATCAACGAGAAAGGGTACGGAGTGAAGATCGCCTCGGCCGGAGTCCCGGATCACTTCATCTCGCACGCCGCCAGGGCCGAACAGTGGGAAGAGTGCGGCCTCTCCGTCGAAAACATCCTGCGGCTCTGCGTCTCGCAATGAAACAGAAACTTATACGGCTTGATAAATTTATAACGGACAGAAAGTTGGCCGCCTCCCGCACGGCGGCGCAGAACTATATCGAAGAGGGACGCGTGACGGTGGGCGGAGTCACGATCACCAAAGCGGCCTCCATGGTACCGCAGGACGCGAGCGTAAAAATAGACGCTCCCGAAAGGGAGTGGGTGAGCCGGGGCGCCTACAAACTGCTCAAAGCTATCGAAAGCTTCGCCATAAAGGCGGACGGCAGGCGCTGCGTAGACATCGGAGCCTCGACCGGCGGTTTTACGGAAGTGCTGTTAGCGAACGGCGCGGCAAAAGTCTACGCGGTAGACGTCGGATACGGACAGCTCGCCTGGAAGCTGCGCGGCGATCCCCGCGTCGCCGTGCTCGAACGAACAAACGCGAGAAACCTCACGCTGGAGATGATAGACGGAGAAAAGGCCGACATCGTCGTCTCCGACGCCTCCTTCATCTCGATCACGCTGCTGCTCCCCAAAATGGAGGAGCTGCTCAAGGAGGACGGCCTGATGGCGGTCCTCGTCAAGCCGCAGTTCGAGGCTGGGCGCGAGAGGGTGGGGAAGGGCGTCATCACCGATCCCGCGCTGCACCGCGAAATACTCGGCGAAGTGGCGGACTTCATCGAAAAGGATACCGGCCTGTCGCTGGAAGCGGCCGACTACTCGCCGATACGCGGCCCGGAGGGAAACATCGAGTTCCTCTTCCTTTTGCGGCACAAAGGCATGGAAAATGCCGCCAATAGGCCGGATCTTGATAAAATCGTGGAGGAGGCGCACAAAAATACCTGCGCCCACCCCAGATAGAGGTGTCATATATGGAAAAAAACGATAAAAAAGTCGGTTTGCTATTCAACACGCAGAAGCCCGAAGCGATAGAAATGGCCTGGCGGCTCTGGCGCTGGGGCAAAGAAAATGGCGTGCATTTTCTGCTGCCGCCGCACGAGGCCTCCGCGATCGCCCTTCCCGAAGTTACGGACGAGACGTGGCGCAAAGAGGTCTCCTTCGCCGTCATCCTCGGCGGAGACGGCACCTTCCTGCGCGCAGCGCGCTACATCTTCGGTTCCGACGTCCCCCTCTACGGAATAAACCTCGGACGCCTCGGCTTCCTCGCGATCGGAAATCCCGGCTCGGCGGAAGAAGACATCAAGTCGATCCTCGACGGGCACTACACCCTCCAGTGCCGCCGCCTCCTCAAAGGGCAGGTATGGCGCGGAGGACGGCTCGTGCATGAGCTCCACGCCCTCAACGACCTCGTCATCTCCAAGGGCAGCCTCGCGCGCGTCATCGACCTTGAAGTCAAGGTCGGCAAAGAGATACTCTCGCTCTTCCTCGCCGACGGCCTCATACTCTCAACGCCGACCGGCTCCACGGCCTACGCGCTCTCCGCCGGCGGCCCGATCGTGCCGCCGCACGTCCCCTGCATGATAATGGCGCCGATATGCGCCCACACCCTCTACGCGAGGCCGGTGATCCTCAGCGACACCGACAACATCATCGTCATCCCCAAAGGAGACGCGCGCAGCCTCATGCTCACGCAGGACGGACAGCTCGGCTACGAGCTGCTGCCAGGCGACGAACTGCACGTGATGCTCGACAACGAAATATACGTCCAGACCATCCAGCTCATCGGGCGCAGCTACTACGACCTGCTGAGGGAAAAGCTGCGCTGGGGGTTCAACGGTATCAGAGACGGAGGCGACTGAACTTGATAGAAGAGCTTGAGATCCACGGAATAGGCGGCATCAGGGAGGCCTCCCTCAACTTCGGGGGCGACTTCATCGTCATCACCGGCGAAAGCGGAGCCGGCAAAAGCAGCCTCGTCCGCGCGCTGGAATTCATCGCCGGCCGCCGCGCGCAGCTGAACCATATCCACACGCTTGAAGAGAGCTGCGAGGTACGGGCGGTCATGACCTCCGAACCGATACCGGGAATATCGGAGAAATGCCAGCCGCAGGAAAAAATGCTTATCGCGCGGCGCACATTCGCGAGAAGCGGCAAAGGAAAGGCCACCCTGCAGGAACAGACCGTGCCCCTTACGATACTGGCCCACGCGATGGAGACGAACATCGTCATCCAGAGCCAGTTTGCCCAGCTTGGCCTGCTGGACCCGCTGAAACAGTTGGAACTCGTCGACTCCTGCGGCGGCGAAGAGCTGAAAAGGGCGCTCGCGGAGCTTGAAAGCGCCTTCACCTCGGCGCTCTCGACGGAAAAAGAGATATTCGCCCTCAAAAAAAGACGCAAAGAGAGCGAGAGCCGCTTTGACGATGCTCCCTCCGTCATCAGGCAGATAAAGACGCTTGAGCTGACTGAGGAAAGCGAGGCCGAATGGGAAAAAGAGCTGCGCGAAATAGAAAGAAACGAGGCTTCTCAACGCTCGCTGCGCCTCATCGCGGAAAAAATGAACAACGCCGAGGGCGGCCTGCTGGATCAGTTTGAAAAAATCGCCAAAAACCTCTCCGGCTACGCCGCGGGAGAGGACAAACGCTGGCACAACGCCATAGAAAAGACCCTCAGCGGCGCGCAGGAGCTCTCGAACCTCATCGCCGAAGCCTGCCGCGGCGGGATCTCCGCGGAAGAGACGGAAGAGGCGAAAGATCGCATTGAGAAAAAACTCGGCATGCTCCGCAAGATGAAGCGCACCCTCAACATACAGAGCGCCGCGGCGCTGATCGCGTACGCGAAGGAAGCCGGGCAAGAGCTCGAATGGCTAAGCGATAGCCATAAAAAACTCGAAGAGCTCGAAAAAAGAGCACAGGCCCTGCGCCGCGAGACCTCGCGCCTCGCCATCGAAGTGCGCGCGCTCAGAAAAGAGTCGGCCAAAGAACTCGCCGCGAAAGTCAACGGGCACCTTAACGGGCTCGGCATGGAATACGCGGCATTCAACATCGAGATCGAACCGCTGGACCGCGTGCGCTCGACAGGCGCGGAAAACGCCATCTTCACCCTCGCGCTGCCCGACCAGAAACCGCTGCCCGTAGGCAAAAACGCCTCCGGCGGCGAGCTGTCGCGCATCCTTATCGCATTACAGCTCTCTGTAGGCGACGACAAACTGCCCGGGACACTAGTTTTCGACGAAGTGGAGGCGGGGCTCGGCGGCAAAACAGCGCTTCTGGCCGGCTGCAAACTGCGCCAGCTTGCCAAACGCTGCCGCACCGTGCTCATCACCCACCAGGCGACGATCGCGGCGATGGCCGACCAGCACTTCGTCGTCAAAAGAGAGGGAGAAAATACCGAAATAACGGAAGTCTCCGGCGAAGCCCGCGAACGCGAGATCGCGAGGATGCTCTCCGGCGACGAAAGCTCCTACGAGGCCCTCGAACACGCCAAAGCGCTGCTGGAAAACAGCGGCGGGGAATAGCCTGTCCGGCACTGCATCGCGGCCTTCCGTTTGATATGAAACTGCCGCCGAGCCGTCCCGTCGATTTGAGTACGCTTACCGAACGACAGCTTGACGCCGAGCTCGAAATTTGAATTGCAATCCGTTCAAAGCGCGGCTGGGCAGCTTGCTCGGCAGACAATAGTTGTAAATACCAATTAAAAAGTTAAGGGTTGGTTGGGAATACCAAAGTGACAGTCCATATTCCATATGTTATATACTAGAACAAGTAACCCAAGGCTAAAATATTAAAGTCCACGAATACGTAGTTTTTGTCTTCAATATCGTCAACAAAACATTGACCCATTGTAATTTCATACTATATAATACAAATATGAAAAACAGGGAGGTGATTTTATGTATGCGATGGACTATGCTCAGGTCGGCGCCAATATCCAGGAACAGCTAAGCTTGAAGGGAATCAAACAGCAGGAGCTGGCTGACGCTCTTTCTATATCCAAGCAGGTGATGAATAAGATTATCAAAGGGTATAAGGCGATCAACGTAAATGAATTGGCACAAATCGCTTCCGTGCTTGGCACCACGACAGACGCGCTTCTCGCCGTCAGGAAGGAAACGATTTTGCCGGAGAGTCTTAGCTTCATGGGAAATATACATGACAGCAAGACCAGAGAAAAGGTTGATCTTATTCGTTCCGCGATAGACGAAATTCATTTGCTGGAGGAACTTGTTAATGGTTAAAGAGAACAAAGCCGGAAAACTGACTGGTTTTGAAATAGCGGAACTTCAAAAAAATGCTAGGTCAAAACTTGGCGAATACAAAAAAACGTATGATATCATAGGCATACAGGTTTTCTCTATGCTAGGCCTGTGCGCCAGGATCATTTATTATCCGTTAGGCAGAGACGCGCCTTGGGGATTCACTCGTATGATCGGCTCTAAAGGAGAAGAGGTTGGCGATAAGCCATTTGTGGCTATAAATACTTCTATACCTGTCGACTGCCAGGTGTTTGCCGCCGCGCATGAGTTGTACCACATCTGGTATGGCGACAAAGCGGATATCGTCCCGGCCACGCTTTTGGATGAATCACACGAAGGGCGCAATGAGCTGAAAGCAAACCGGTTTGCGGCCGAATTTCTTGTCGATGCGGCGTTACTGCGGCAGGAAATAGAGCTTTATGGCATCTCTCCGAACAAGATAACGATTAAAGATATTTTAATTCTAGCATCACTGTTCATCGTCCCCTACCGTACAATGGTAAAACGCTTGCAGGAAATAGACGTGATAGACCAAAAAAATAAAGAACGTTTTCTTGCTGAAAGTGATGAAAATATAGCAAAGTACAGGAAACGTTACTCTGTGCCGATACCGGAAACAGATGGACGCATTGCTATGGATAATATGGTTGAATTGGCTGTCAGTGCCTATGAGGCTGAACTCATAACTTATGAGAAACTTGAATATCTGCTCAGCGTCAGCAGCTTGAAACCGGAGGATGTCGGGGTTAAGGAGCCGCCTGTTCATAAGTTCCCTTCTGACGAAGAACTGGACAGCATTATGGATGAGTGAGCCATTGGATAGGATCATCATTGACGCAGATCTATGCATTAAGCTGGGCAACAGTGAAAAATACCCGTTTCTACGGGAAGTACTGCCGCTTCTGGCCAAGGATATTTGCATACACGCGTGTGCCTATGACGAGGTCAAGATGCCGCATTGCGCCGTGGAACAGTTACTGTGGTTGGTTGAAAACGGCAAGGTTAAAGTTGTTCCCTGGCGTATGCAAAAGCAACCGGCATTACGATATTTGCTACCGACGAGAGAAACTTACAGCCAATAATTAGTTCCAGGTTGAATATAGGGATAAACGATATCCACTGTCTGAGAATTATTGACATAATCGGGATGGCATATAATGGTGACATCGACATTCAACGAAAGACAGCAAAGGCTCTATGGATAATCGCCGGAAAAAAGAAAGAAGATTTTGATAAATCTGTCTGGCCTTTAGAATAAGAAAAACAATGACATGCATAAAATTTGATGTACTGTACAAAAAGTACGGTGTATTCTGTAGGCGACAGATCAACTGTACGTATTCAAAACCTTAGGGTTGCGCCAAAAATAAATGTGCGTGTAACTCACAAAAATCAGGACGGCAAAACCTCCCGCAACGCCCCTTATAACGTTGGTAGCTCACAAATTATTTATAATACATAGATAATTTATATATAAAATGTAAAATTGTGATTCCGAAGCAGAATAAATGTATTATAATGTAGCTCATAAGCTGGATGCGCCCCACTAAAAAAGATATCGCCGGCTGCGTATAAAACAGATGAAGGCCGGTCGTTGTTTTTGTTTGCCTTTTTGGTGGAGCTTCGTGCTTTGCGCGATGCCCGGCGACAGCTTAACGATCATTGCACAGTCAACGCTTCCTTAAAAAATTCTCTCGCGCCGGCGGTTTGCCCAGGCATTCCCCACGTGGAGGAGAGGGTAATTTGAAGATAGAACCGACGAAGGCGCCGCTTAAAAACATTGTATTGCGAATCGCCTGCCTGTTGTTTTTAGCGTTCGCGGCCCCGGGCACAGGCGACGCCGCCACGCTGAAAGTAGCTTTCTACGAGTTGGATGGGTTCTTTGAACGCGGCCACGAAGGCGCGGAGAGCGGATACGGCGTTGAACTTTTGGAAAGGATCAGCGAGTACAGCGGGATACGCTTCGAGTACGTGCCGGCCTCCAGCTGGGAGCGGACGAAAGAGATGCTGCTCTCCGGCGAAGCCGACATCCGTATGCCCGGTACGCTGCCGACCTCTCCGAACAGCAGGCTCGGCTACACCGGCGAAAGCGTTCTCAACACTTATCACGCGCTGATGTCGCTGAAATCGCGCGGCGACCTCTATTATAAAGACTACGGACACTTTTCCGCGCTCAAGATAGCGATATCGGGCAGCCTTTACAACAATACGGCCATACATAAGTATTTGGACGGCATCGGCGTCACGGGAAAAAATCTCGTATTTTACGACGAATACCTGCGCTGCCGCGAGGCGCTTGACAGCGGGGAGGCGGACGCGCTCATCTCCAACATCATGGATATGGACGGCGACATGAAGGTGCTCGCGCGCTTTAACTCCGTCTCCAACCACATTTCCATGAGGGCCGGGGACCCTAATCTTAAGAAACTGGACGCGGCGCTCAACGAGATCAAGATGGACGACCCCTCGTTTCTGCCGCTGCTCTATCAGAAATACTATCCGGAGCGCACGGTGACGCCGTTCACGCGCGAAGAGGCCGAATTTGTACTTAATTCGGGGACGATAACTATCGGCCAGCTCCCGGGCAGAAAGACTTTCGCGTACCGCGACGAGGCGACCGGCAAGACCTCCGGCATTTTCATCGACCTCTGTGAGCTGATCGCAAAAAAGAGCGGGCTCAGATTTAAATACGATTTTCTGCCCGCTGGTATGCGCGAGGCGGACTGGTTCGACAAAACGGGAGGCCAGGCGATCGCAGGCGTGATGTATTCACGCGCAAACAATCTGTCGCCGGGGTTGGCGCGGAGCGACGCCGCCTTGATAACCTCGCTCGCGACAGTGGGCCGTAAAAACTGGAGTTTCAATACCGGGCAGGTACAGAGGATCGCGGTCCCCTTTGGGAACGTAAGCGGCAACGTCGCCTTGCAGTATCTGTACCCCAACGCGAAAATCATGACTTACGGCACAAACGAGACCTGTCTCGAGGCCATCCGGTCGGGGCGGGCGGACATCATACTGCAAAATGTCTATATCGCCGGAGAGGCGCTGCAAAGCCCGCGGTTCGACCGGCTGCAAATATTCCCCGTCTTCCAGATAAACGAAGAGATGAGGTTTATAACGCCGGGAGACAAAGAGACGCTGCTGCTGTCGGTGCTCAACAAAACGATCGCCTCGCTCACCGCCGACGAACTCAACAAAGTGATCGTGGCAAACACCATCTCTAAGCCATACCGGATAACCTGGCTCGACACATATTACAAATTCCGCGCGCCGATCATGCTAATCGGCGCGCTGCTGCTTATCGCCTTCGGCCTTTTTATTTTCATCCTCGTCATCCGCCACAAAAATATGAAACGGCTGCAGGCCAAGAACGTTCAGCTCGCCGAAGCCTACGAGCAGGCAAGAGTGGCCTCTAACGCCAAAAGCGACTTCCTCGCGCGCATGTCGCACGAGATACGCACGCCGATGAACGCCATCATCGGCCTCACCACGCTGGCGGCGGATCACGCCGACGACCCGCGGGAGGTCAGGGAGGATCTGAATAAGGTGGCGATCTCCTCGCGCGTGCTGCTCTCGATCATCAACGACATCCTCGACATGTCGGCGATCGAATCGGGGAAGCTCAAGATCGCCCACGCCCCCTTTGACTTCAAGCAGCTTATATCTTCGCTCACCACCGTATATTACGCCCAGTGCAAGGCGAAGGGCATCGGCTTTCAGACGAAGCTCTCCGGCTCCGTGGACGAATGGCTCGTCGGCGACCAGCTGCGCGTCAACCAGATTTTGATGAATCTGCTCTCCAACGCAGTGAAGTTCACCGACAGCGGGGAAGTGCGGCTTTCGGTCGAACAGTGGGGCGAGCGGCGGCAGGGCAAGACATTCCTCTGCTTCACGGTCTCCGACAGCGGCTGCGGCATGGACCGGGGAATGATCGAGCGGCTGGGGAGGCCGTTTGAACAGGAGAGCGCCGATACCGCGCGGCGGCACGGCGGCAGCGGATTGGGCATTTCGATCGTAAAAAACCTTGTCGGCATGACGGGGGGCGCTCTCGACGTCAAAAGCGTAAAGGGCGAAGGCACGACATTTACGGTCAGCCTGCCGTTCGATAGCTGCAATAAAAACGAAAAACTGCCCTATATGGATTTTAAAAAGCTGCGCGTCCTCGCGGTGGATGATGAAAAAGACGCCCTCTGCTACGTCTCGGCCGTGCTGGAACGCATCGGCGCGCGCCACACGAGCGTCTCCACCGGCGAGGAGGCGATGGAAGCGATGGCGGCGGCGGACTCCGAAAACGATCCCTACAACGTCTGCATCGTGGATTGGAAGATGCCGGGCATGAACGGCATAGAGGTAACTAAGCGCATACGCGCGCGCTACGACCGGAAGACCGTGGTGATAATCGCCTCCGCCTACGACCATTCCGAGGTGGACGAGCCGGCGCGAGAGGCCGGGACTGACCGTTTCGTCACCAAACCGCTCTTCCAGTCCACGCTCTTCGACCTGCTGATGACGCTCTCCGGCGGCGAATTCGCAAAGAGTGATCCCGCCGCGGCCGCCTTCGACTTCACGGGACGCCGCGTGCTGATGGCGGAGGACAACGGGATGAACCGCATCGTCGGCGAAGGGCTGCTGAAAAAGGCGAACATCCTCTGCGAGACAGCCGTCAACGGCCACGAGGCCTTTGAGATGTTCACCGCTTCGGCGCCGGGCTTCTACGACGCGATACTGATGGACATCCAGATGCCGGTGATGGACGGCTACGAAGCGACAAGAGCCATCCGCGCGTCGGCGCACCCCGAGGCACAAACCATCCCCATCCTCGCAATGACGGCGGACGCCTTTACTGAAGACGTCGCCGCGGCGCTGCAATGCGGCATGGACGACCATATAGCGAAACCTATCGAACTCGACGTTCTTCTCTCCGCCCTTGAAAGGGCATTTACAAAGAAGGAAGGAAAAATTTATGAATATAAATAGACTGCAACAGGCCGGGATTGATTATAAAGGCGGCCTCGCCCGCTTTCTCGGTGATCAGGAACTGTATGAGATGGTGCTTATGGCGTTCCTTACCGACGACAATCTGGAAAAGGCGCGGCTGGCGCTCGGCCGCGGAGACCGCGAGGCGCTCTTCTCCTGCGCCCACGAGCTCAAGGGGTCGAGCGGCAATTCGAATATGACCGGCCTCTACGCCGCCTCCTGCGAGCTTGTCTCGCTGCTGCGCGGCGGCGCTGATATCGGCGGCGCGGAAACAGCCGCCGGATTTGCACGCTTCGAAAAAGCGTACACCGCCGCGCGGGAGGGCATTAAGGAAGCGTCGGAGGCATAGCGATGGCGAGGGACGAGAAATATACGATATTGGTAGCAGACGATTCGTTTACGAACAGGGCGCTGCTCACAAAGATATTCTCGGGCGAATTTTACGTCGAACAGGCGGAGAACGGCGCGCGTGCCCTCGAGATACTGCGGCGGCGTCCGGACATGGCCGCGGTGGTCCTCGATATCCAAATGCCGGTGCTTGACGGTTTCGGCGTGCTGGAGGCCATGCGCGCCGATGAATCTTTAAGAAACATCCCCGTCGTGGTCGCCACCGCCAACGACGAGGAAGAGAGCCAGCTCAAGGCGTTGGACCGCGGCGCGCTCGACGTGCTGATCAAGCCGCTCAACCCGCAGGTAGCGCTGCACCGTGTCCGCAACATCGTCCTCCGGCGCGAGGCCGACCGCGCGGCGGCGCGCAGCGTGATGCTGGAACAGCTGCTGCGCCAATCGGAGATAGACGAAAAAACAGGCATCTACAACAAACAGGCTTTCTGCCGCAAGGCGTCGGAGATGATCCGGGCCCATCCTGAAGAAAAATATCTCATCCTGCGCTGGGACATCGACCGCTTCAAGGTCTTCAACGATATTTTCGGCGTCGCCGCGGGCGACGAGTATCTCGCAAAGGTCGGCGAGGCTTACCGCGCCGCGGACGAGAAAACGCTCTACGGACATTGGGAGGCCGACCACTTCGTAGCCTGTATGAAAGCAGAGGACTACGACTGCGCGGGTGTGGAGGATAAACTTGCTAAATTCATCTCCGGGCTGCATACGGACTTCAAATTTGTCTCGCGTATCGGCGTCTATGCGGTGGACGACCCGGAGCTCGACGTTTCGCTGATGTGCGACCGGGCGCTGCTGGCGCTGAAGTCGACAAAAGACGATTATTCGCGCCGCACGGCCTTCTACAACGAATCGATGCGCGCCTCGCTGATCGAGGAGCAGGAGATCGTGGGAGAAATGGACCGCGCGCTGGAAAAAAGGCAGTTCGTCGTCTACCTGCAGCCGCAGTACAACTACGCGTCAAAGACCCTGCACGGAGCCGAAGCACTCGTTCGCTGGCTGCACCCGATGAAGGGGCTGATCGCCCCCGGAAAATTCATTCCTGTCTTTGAGAGAAACGGCTTTGTCAGCAAGGTGGACGAATATGTCTGGGAAGAGGTCTGCCGCCTTCAGCGCGGCTGGCTCGACGCGGGGCTGCCCGTCGTCCCCATATCGGTCAACGTCTCGCGGCGCGACATTTACAACCCGCACCTCTGCAAAACGATAAGCGGGCTGGTCCGGAAATACCGGCTGCCGCACTCTCTGCTGCGGCTGGAAATAACCGAATCGTCCTATATGGAAAACCCGGAACAGCTCATCAAGACGGTAGAGAAGCTGCGTTCCGAGGGCTTCGCCGTGGAGATGGACGATTTCGGAAGCGGCTATTCATCGCTGAACACGCTCCGGTAAGTGCCGGTCGACATGCTCAAGCTGGATATGAAGTTTCTCGAAAGCGGCATGGAAGATTCGCGCGGCGGCAGCATCCTCACCTCCGTCATCCGCATGGCGCACTGGATAAAGCTGCCGGTGATCGCCGAAGGAGTGGAGACGAAAGCTCAGGCCGACTACCTGGGAAGCGTAGGCTGTATTTATATGCAGGGTTACTTCTATGCGAAGCCGATGCCGGCGGAGGCTTTTGAATCCATCCTGCGCGAGGAGGAAACAGCCCCCGTTCCAGCTAAGGAGCGGAATTTCGACGACGTGCAGGGCGCGGAAAACTTCCTCTCGTCCTCCACGCAGGCGACGCTGCTCTTCAACAGCTTCGTCGGCGGAGCGGCCATCGTCGAATACGACGGGGAAAACGTTGAAGCGCTGCGCCTCAACGAAAAATATTTCGAGGTCATCGGCACCACGCGCGAGGAATACCAGGGCAAACAACTGCGGCTGCAGGACCGCTTCGAACCGGAGAGCAGAAGACGCTTTATGTCCGCGATCAGAAAGGCTATCGAGACGGGCGAAGAGAGCAACTGTGAGCTGTGTTCGCTGCCCCTCTCAAAAAATGGCGCGAGATACTGGACCAGGACGCGCATGAGGCTGCTCGCGAGAAACATCAGCCGGTACATACTCTACTGTTCGGTCGAAAATATTACGGAAAATATGACGCTGCTCTCGCGCAACACGCGGTTGAAAGAACAGTTGTCCGCCATCATCGACAGCGTTCCCGGCGGCATCTTCGACTATCAGGCGCACGGACACGAGATCCGCACCGTTTATTTCAACGACACCGCCGCCGCCATGTTCGGCTACGGCAGGGAAGAGTATCAGCGTCTCTTCGCGGAAGAGCCGCTGTCCGTGATCCACCCGGACGATTATGGCAAAGTGATCGCCAAGGCCTACAGACTGCTGGACGGCAGGCTGCCGACGCTGGAGGCCGCTTTCCGGCACATCTGCGCCGACGGGAGCTGGCGCTGGGTGCGGCTGACGGCGCGCATCGTCAACGAGAGCCATAACGTGATCTATGCCAGCGGCATCCTCATGGATATCGACGCCCAGGTCAAAAGCGAGCAGGTGGCCGCGAGGCAGGCGTCCGAGCTGGAAAACCAACGGACCACGCTGCAGACGCTCTATGACACCATTCCGTGCGGCATCATGCAGTTCAAGGCGGGCGACATCACAAAAGGCTCCTTGGGCCTGATCAGCTTCAACGACACGGCCTGGAAGATATTCGGCTACCCCGACAGGGAGGCCTATGTCGAGGCTGTGCGCGGGAACAACAAGCTGAAAGACGTCCATCCCGACGACATAGCCTCTGTCAGCTCCTGCATCGCGAAGGTATGCGCGGCGGGCGGCGACGGGCGAGCCGACTGCGATCACCGCATCATCCGCACCGACGGCAGCGTCCGCTGGCTGCAGGCGCTTTTTCAGAGGGTACGGGGAGCGGACGGGGAAGACCGCGTACAGGTGGTCTTTTCGGACATCACAGAGCACAAGCATGAAAGCCTGCTGCGGGTGAACAGCGCGCTCTTCAGCGTTTATGACGAAATTTTTGAGCTCAACACCGAACAGAAGACAAGCTTCCTGCGCTATTCAAAATACGGCGAAAGCGGCGGCGAGGGCAAGGTATTCACTTTCGACCGTTACCTCGCCGAGCTTTGCGGCCGGCTCGCGAATAAAGAGGACGGCGCTAAGGTCC